>NZ_PYME01000005.1:0-253718 GCF_003025515.1 Photobacterium gaetbulicola
GCGCGGCTTCAAGTTTAAACTCGGGGCTAAATGTTCTTCTACTGCGTTTTGTCATTGCGTCACCTGTTAACTTCTGAGGCGATGATATCACCTCTTATCAGGTGGCCAAATTAACTATGCCACTACACTTCGGCCTCCAAATCCGCTTTTGAAGGCGTACCTTCATAGTTTGGTGGCAAGAAGACATATTTTCCGCCTTTACCTTGGTCTGCGCCAGCAGGGCCAACATCCACAATAGGTTGCTCCCATTGGTTGACCACGGAGCCAAAGTAACTCACTTTGTCTGAAGCTGCCGGCACTTCAATAACGATAGGGCCATTGCGTGATGTAATGGTTCCCCAAGCATACGCGGTTACGTCATTGGCCGTTAAAAAGCCTTTGTTTGAAGCAAATGGCTTATTGATGTAAACCACGTCGTTATAGTCACCACCAAGATCGCGGCGCGTCGCTTTGAGAAAATCAACTTGAGTAACTGCTGGCATCGCCCAGATTGCGGTCTGAGTTGCTCTTTGCACCATGATCTTATATTCAAGATCCTCAATTTGAGATGCTCGAGCCAGTATATTGTCCGTATTGTCAAAAGATTGGTTTGTTGCAGATGCGTGCACGTGACCCGTCATAAGGGTCGTCGCGGCCAATAGGCTTAGAGCCAAAGATTTCAATTTCATAGTATGTACCTTTGAGAATGAGAAAACTGGCGATCACCTCGTCCTTGAGGTGATGCTGAACTGGATTTCGATGTCGTTACTCAGAACGAGTTACCTTCTGAAAATCTGATGGCTTCCAAGTGCCATCAAACCAAGCTTCTGTCGGTCCATACATGCGGAACAGTACGTTGAAGCCTTTACCTGGTATGGTTTGAACCCAATTTTGCTCATAACCTTTTGGCGCAACCGGTGCGAAGTGAATCGTAATCGAACCATCTTCATTTTTGCGAAGCCCCTTACTGAGCCCATCTATGCCTGCGCTTGCTTGATCGGTCTCGAGCATGGAGCGAGTTTGATTGTCGTAGACCATAAATGACCAAAACTTAGTGGCTGGCGCATTGGGTGGTAGCGTCACAGTGTAGTGCTCGGAACCATCCAGTAATTGATTGTCACTATCTCGATTGCCGACTCGGTAATCAGAACCCCGGCCGACTGTTTTGGTTACCATATCTGGCGTGATCCCCGTTGCCATGAAGTGGAACATCGCTCGATCATCGGCATTGATGACACCGTTTTCATCATGGAACTCATGGCCATTAATCAAAGGAGTAAACCAGTTGCTATCCTCGTAAGTAATGAGTGATTCATCAGGGTAGAAGTAATAACTCCTCGCTTCTGCTGTCGCAATTTTAGCGGCTTCCTCAAGAATGCCTTGCATACGGGCATCAGGCTGGAATGGCTTGCCTTTTTCAATACCAATTCTTTTCGCTAACGATAGCCATTCAGGATCAAATATTTCCTTCGGTTCATACTGAATCAGTGCATTGATTTCGTCATAGAACTCGTGGTTCATTGCATGTACGGTGTTGTACTTAATACCGGTAATATTCAAGAACTCCGTTTGGTTCTTTTGGCCATACGGATACAGCTTCATTGTTTCTTTCAGCTGGCTGACGTCATGTTCTAACGTGGAAGGCGTTGTGATAATACGAACTAGCAACCAATGTTGATAACCGTCGGTTTTGACGTGGATATAACCTTTTGGCAGCTCGCCTTGATAAGATGTGTGATAGAAGAAATATTTGCCACCCTTCCCTTGATCTTGAGGATGGGTAACACCTACTCGGGATGTGAACTTAAACGCAGCGTTATCAACCAAACCGAGTATTGGCGTACCGACCTCCAGCACCACGGGGCCATCTTTCACATCAATTTCTGACGAAACATATGGGGTTGTCGTATTTGCGGTCAACCAAATACTATTCGCATTTAGCATCCCTTCAGAGATGGCAATGGTTTTGTTGGGCTCCATACCAACACTTTCATGGCCGAGTAACAGCCCTTGTATAGACGCAACCGGTATACCAGATAGAAAAACACGAACGGCATCTGCAGTGTCAACAAAGTCAGACGCTTTTAGGTGTGTGTCCAGCGATGGGGCGCCATCTGTATAATTGAGTTCACCTAAATACTTAGATTCAACATGGTTAGGAGTAATAATAGAAGGCGGAACATCTGCTTCAAACGTCGCAGCTGTCGCTGAAGAAATAGTATTAACAAATACTAGGGTAGAGAGTAATTTATATTTCATATTCAACCTCTTTAATATATATTTCTAGTTGATGAGGTTGATACTAGTATTATTCTAAATTTGCATCTAACTACTTATAGTAATATGCTGACATTACCTAAGTGAATAATTATCTCATAGCCACCCGATGAATAAGCAGCTATCAAGAATCGACTTAAACTTGTTGATTACGTTAGATACTTTACTCAAAGAGAAAAACGTAACACGCACTGCAGAGGTCCTTTTTGTCTCCCAGCCCGCGGTAAGTAGAGCGCTCGGTCGGCTACGAGAAACATTCGACGATCCTCTGTTTACTCGGGTCTCCAATGGGTTAATTCCAACCGAAAAAGCCCTGCACATCGGCAAGCAACTTGAAGTCATCATCCCTCTTCTACAAGGTGTATTCCTATCCGAAGACTTTACCCCTGAGAAATGTGATTATAGCTTCTCAATTGCATTACCAGCCTTTCTTTCTAGTGTTCTCCTGCCCAAACTCGTGTTAGAAATAAATCGCGTTGCCCCCAAGGCTCGAATCACAGAACTGCCTGCAAAAGCAAACCCTTACCCTTTAATTGATCAGGGAAATCTAGATTTTTCGATCCATTACGCTCCCTCTCCTAACGAAAAATACCTTTCCACAGAAATCGGTATATTAAAGCCTCAACTTTTTGCTAGGAAAGCACACCCTCTATTCAAGAAAGAAGAGCTTAAGCTTGATGATACTTCCGACTACCCACTAATAGGGATGCTGGTAGAAGAGGACCAATATCAATCTTTTAGCGCACCAATCATGAATATATACCGAGATCTAATGCTAGATAAGAAACCAATGCTGAGAAGCTCTCAGACACAAGTTCTCGTTGACGTGATGAAGAACTCGGACTCCATTATGTTTGGTACTAACTGTGTAAGCGCCCTGAGTAGTTTCGGCAACGAATTCGACCTACTACTCTCACTCGATCATAAAGACGAACACCACGTACCTATTTATCTGGTTCAGCATACGAGAAACAGAAACAACCCCGCTCACCTATGGTTTTCTAGCCTTATCGTCAAAGAGATATGCAAGATAATCTAAAAAGCATCTCAACATGAAGGCTTGACCCATCACAAGTTCTCGCTCTGGACTTGTGATTAAAAGAGCGGCCTGTTGACGAGCCTTCTTCCATCTTCCCTCTATACAATCTTTTTTGTATATGCAAACTTACCTTAACCCGATCTTCTTTATTTTGGTGTTTCCTCTAAAAAATACATTAAGTTGATACTCAATAAATTACTCTACATTTACTATGGCTATGTGGTATGGCTTTTAGCCCGTTACTGTCTGTAGTTATAAATTTGAGGTATTGGAAACATATGCAGGATCTGCCAACTTGCTCTCAGTGCGGCCAAGATGAAGAATTTCTGGTTTCAGAAACAGGAGACTATGTATGTATCTGCGGTCACCAATTCAAAATGGTCACGCTTGATACTAGTAATGAAGCCCAGAGTATTGCCTATCAGGAGGATAAGCACTCCTCTTGTCAAATGCCGGATATAAGCAACTCCTCTTACTCCCTACTTCATTAACCTACGTTTTAAATTGTACATGACTGGTTAAAACCGCTTTTATAGAGCGGTTTTTGATTAACTTTATCATGAAATATTATTCATCAATCCATTCAAAAAGCTTTACAGCCATTCTCAAATGTTAAGAATAATCGAAATTCAACCAACACTTCACGGTTAAATATTCTGCATATTTTGGTTAATGCCGAGTAAAAACAAAAAATACCATCAATTATACGCCGTTCATTAAGCGCCGGTAAGAAACCCCGCAACACGAAGGTAAGATACTGTAATAATTGATATAATTATACAGAATGACACACTGCAAGCTTCATACCTGCAGATCTCATTGAAAAAACGTGATCAATATCACGCTGAATTAAGCGAATTTCGTGCTAACTTACAGCCCCGTCTACAGATGAAACACCTGATTCTATGTTTCACAATTGTAACTTCAACAAGTTACACATGGCTGGATTCTTCCAGTTAATAACAAATATAAATTCAGAATCATATTCATGAACTGTCATGTAAATGGACGTTTCAGTTTGCTCGACCAACTTCTCATCGGTTGAGTGTCATATACAGGAAATTAGTATGAGTGTTACAAACGAAACTTGGTTGACCTCGCTGAACGATGGCCTAGAAGCCGTCATCGGCGCAATTAACGATGTACTTTGGGGCCAACTCCTTGTTTACCTACTGGTAGCAGTCGGTATTTACTTCACTTTACGTCTCGGCTTTATCCAAATTCGCCAATTCCGCCATTCTGTTGATGTCCTTAAAAGCGGAAAAGATGTTGATAACGGTATCAGCTCCTACCAGGTGTTCTGTACATCAATGGCAGCCCGTGTAGGTACAGGTAACATGGCTGGTGTTGCTGTTGCTCTAACTGTCGGTGGTCCAGGTGCTATCTTCTGGATGTGGCTGATTGCCCTATTCGGTATGTCTACAGCCTTCATCGAGTCAACACTGGCACAGATCTACAAGACTAAAGATGTTGACGGTCAATACCGTGGTGGCCCAGCCTACTACATGGAAAAAGGTCTAGGTATGCGTTGGATGGGTTCACTGTTCTCAGTGTTCCTGATCATTGCATTCGGTCTTGTATTCAACGCCGTTCAAGCAAACACCATCACAGATGCGCTAAGCCACTCTTTCGGCTTTGACGAAACCATGATGGGTATTGTGATTGTTGCTTTCTCTGGCTTCTTCATCATGGGTGGCCTTCGTAAGATTGCAGCGGCTTCGGCGAAGATTGTTCCAGTTATGGCAATTGGCTACCTAGCTATCGCACTCATCATCGTGATCATGAACATCACTGAGCTTCCAGCTGTTCTAGCGCTAATCGTTAAGAGTGCTTTCGGCTGGCAGGAAGCAGCAGCCGGTGGTGTGGCTTACACTATTGCTCAGGCAATGCAAAGCGGTATCGCGCGTGGTCTATTCTCAAACGAAGCAGGTATGGGCTCTGCGGCTAACGTCGCAGCAAGTGCAACGCCAAACCCGAACCACCCAGCGTCACAGGGTTTCGTTCAGATGCTAGGTGTATTCGTTGATACTATCGTTATCTGTTCAGCATCTGCGGCAATGATTATGCTAAGCGGTGTAATGGATCAGCCAAACGCAGCAACCGGTATCAGCCTGCTTCAGCAAGCACTGACCAACGAGCTTGGTAGCTGGACAACCTACTTCATGGCTGCAGCGATTCTACTGTTCTGTTTCTCGTCTATCATCGCGAACTACAGCTACGCTGAAACCAACGTTATGTTCCTGAACGGTAACACCAAGAAAGGCCTATTCGCCTTCCGCGTATGTGTACTTATCATGGTAATGTTCGGCTCTGTTGCTTCACTACCAGTTGTTTGGAACCTGGCCGATGCCTCAATGGGTATGATGGCGCTGATCAACATCGTTGCTCTAGTTATGCTGTCTAAGCTGGCAATCAAGGTTATCAAGGACTACGAAACACAGCTGAAGGCTGGTAAGACACCTGAATTCGACCGCTCTAAGTTCCCTGAGCTGGACGATCTAGACGGCGCATGGCACCCAGAAGGCACTGAGCCTGTGGCTGCTACCAGCAAGTAATTCTATCTTAGAATCAAAAACAAAGAGCCAGCGTTCAGAAGCGCTGGCTCTTTTCTTTTATCAGTTAGCTAAGTCTGTGGTCCCCCACCTTGAGCTTACTTGGCAAACCTCTCGGCCGTAATGCGGATCACATCCACCACGACATCACTCGCCGCCTGCAATGAATTCACCGGCAAATATTCGTAGATCGAATGGAAGTTGTGCGCACCCGTAAAGATATTCGGGCATGGGAGGCCTTTTTGCGATAGCATAGCCCCCTCGCATTGGAGTCGCCCTCATCTCGATACCGTTGCGCTGATAGGCCTGTTTAGCGATATCGATAGGGAAGCCAGCCTCTCCCTCCAAACTATTGGCTACGTTCTCGTAACGGTCAGACAGCTCGATATCGATACGCCCCTCTCCCCATAGCGCTTGGCAGCTATCGGCAAGTTGCTGCAAGAATGCCATACGATGCGCATAACCCTGCTGGCTAAAGTCACGAATGTCCATCTTCAGCACTGTCTTAGCACTGTTACCCGCCATTTCTTTCACCCAATAATACCCTTCTCGCCCTTCGGTATACTCCGGTGCCTCGCCCGTTGGCAGCATGGCAATGAACTTATGCGCCATCAACAGCGAGTTCTTGAGCTTACCTTTCGCTGACATAGGGTGGGCAGATTGACCGGTGAAGGTTACAACCGCATTGCCGGCATTCCAGTTTTCATGGACAAACTCGCCAATACCGCAACAGTCGAGGGTATAGCCAAAGTCAGCACCAAAGCTTTCCACATCAAACGCCTTGGCACCACGCAACCCTTGCTCTTCATCAGGCAAAAACGCCACTTTCACCGTGCCGTGCTCGATCTTTGGATTGGCTTTTAATACTTGAAGCGCATGCATAATCGCAGCAATAGCTGCTTTATCATCAGCGCCCAGTAAACTGGTTCCATCCGTCACAATGATTTCCTGCCCTTGATATTGGGTGATTTCCGGAAACTCTGCTTCCTTGAGCACAATATCCAAAGCAGGATTCAATACGATGTCGCCCCCCTGGTAGGACACAATATTGGCCTTGGTGTCACTGGTTTGTTCGGCGCTGGTATCTAGGTGGGCAAAGAAAGAAACCGTTGGCAGATCTTTATTGGTATTTGCCGGCAGCGTAGCGGTGAGAATCGCCGTATCGCGCAACACGATATCTTCCATACCAAGCCCTGCTAGTTCGGTCTTGATCAGCGTTGCCAATTCCATCTGTCCCGGAGAGGAAGGCATGATACCAGCGGCACCTTTCTCACGACTTGTTGTGGTATTGATACGGGTATAATTGATAAATCTTTCGACAATATTCATTTTCAGCTCCGTTCTGAATCGACAATACGGCAGAGGTTCGCTCTGCCGTATGATTGTTATTCTTTTATGCTTATTGCTTACACAATCACTTGGGAGCAAATCATCACGGTAAGCAGGCCACCAAGCATTGGGATTGCTGTTCGCTTGGCCAGTTCAATCGGCGACACATTGGCAACAGCCGCACAGGCAATAACCACCCCGGCTACCGGTGAAGCTGAACGCATCAAGCCTGCTGACAACTGCATCGGAAGCGCGACATGCGCTGCAGCCGTACCCACCTGAGAAGCAACATCTGGTGCAAGGTTTGAGAAGCTAAAGAATGCCGCATTACCCGAGCCAGAAAGCATGGTGATAGTGATGATAATACCCACCAGCATCACAACCATGGCTGAATAGCCAAGACCCAGGTTAGCCGCAGAGTTAAGCAGCAGGTCGATAAAACCAATTGCGCTTAGGCCAACCACGAACACTTGCGCGGCAATAATCAGGGTTACTACACCCGCAAACACACCGCCCATGCCTTCCAGGTACACTTTCAGTGATGCCGCCACCGTTTTACCGTCTCGGGTATAGATGAAGTCACACACCATAGAAACAAACAAGGCAATGAACATCGCGGTGACCACATCCATCTTGATCGACGTAATGGCGAACTTACTGAAGGTCAACAGCAACATCAAAGGCAGGACAGGCAGGATAGCGAACCATTTTGGCGCTTCACGCTGCTCTTTAGAATCCAGGTTGAACTCATGGGTCACACCGTTTTCCTGATCCTTGCGGTCAAAGTAACGCTGACAGAAGAAGTGGAGCACAGCAATCACCGCCATAGCTGCCAGCGATACCGGTAGCTGGTAGCTCGCAAAGTAAGTGGCAACATCAATACCTGACACTTCTGCCGCTTTATTCGCCGCTGATGACGCAGGGCCAAGATCCAAACAGCCCGTGGTCGCGACAACAGCCGCCGCTGCCGCTGGGTTACAACCGACACCGACCAAAACCGGGTACATGGCCACCAATAGCAATAGCGCTAACCCTGTAGCACTTGGAATAAAGATATTAATCAGCTGGCCAATAATATAGGCCATCGCCAATACCACATATGGGTTTTTGACATAAGACAGCGGTTTGGTCGCGATTTGCACCATGGCATTGGCCGCCCCTATGTGTCCCATATATTTAGAGAAGCCACCAACAGCCATGATGATCAGACCCAGCTTGGCCAGCGTGGTCGATGAAATCACTTTGATCACTTCAAAAAAGTCGACAATAACCGAACCAGTATGTGCCCCGCCCTTTGGCATGAAATCGGTGTTACCGCTTATCACCCCTAGAGCAATCATTAGCAAGCCGGCCAAAAATAAGACAGCCTGTGTATTATATTTTTTGACGATAAAATATCCCACACCAAATATGGATGGAAGAGCAAGGTATGTAATCATTTATAACCCCTTCAATAGAGAAGCAATGGAATTGTATTTATTTCACAAATGGTTTTAATTTTATAA
This sequence comes from Photobacterium gaetbulicola, assembly GCF_003025515.1. NCBI lineage: Bacteria > Pseudomonadati > Pseudomonadota > Gammaproteobacteria > Vibrionales > Vibrionaceae > Photobacterium > Photobacterium gaetbulicola. The sequence continues at coordinate 8,682 of NZ_PYME01000005.1, forward strand.
ACACAACAGCGCAACAACGGATTAGCTCGGCTTCCTGCAGGGATATATTCCCACAACAAGAAGTAACGCGTAGCCTGCACTGCTGAATTAATTAAAATATTTTAAAGTGGAGAGTTGTTAGCTTTTAAATACACTGAACTCGTCGAATAATCCTTCTATTCGTTTAAATCGATTATCTTTTTCTTGATGCAGAGAAAGACCTTTAATAAACGCCTCAATCAATGCAAAGCCCGCTGCCCGATTATTGAAGAACCCCCTCCCTGCACTTTCAACAATAAACTGTACATCGCAATATGACACGAACGGGTTTACCGGTTGATCCGTCACCAATATGTTATGCCCACCGCACTCATGGAACCACCTCACCAGCTTGATCGTAATCGAGGAATAACGGTGGTATGAAATCGCTAACAGCACATCATCTTTACTCACATCGACCAATTGATGCGGCAGTGTTGAGATATCCGCTTTCAACAGCACTACATCTTTACGTAAGTATCTCGCCAATAAGTAGAAATATGTCGCCAGTGCTTCTGATGAGGCACTTCCCATGACATAGAGCTTGCCTGTTGTATGGCGCATCAGTTTCATGGCTGATTTAAAGTCTTGCTCCGATAATCCATTGAATGTCTTATCAACATTATCTATTGTTTCTTGATAATGGTTCGCAAGCAGACCTTCTATCGTATCCTGTGATGGTTCATGGGTATGATATTCATAGCGCTCGATAGGCGTTGTTAACGTCTGCGCCAAGTCATCAGAGACTTCTTTTTTAAATTGAATAAAACCGCTAAATCCTAACCGTTGCAGAAAGCGCCCTAATGTCGCCTTGCCTACCCCGATTTGTTTGCAGAGTTCATCGATTTTTGCAAACGGCAACATGGTGTAGTGGTCCATAAAATATGCCGCAATTCGTTTTTCTGCAGCTGTATATGAATCAAATTTATTGACCGCACTGATAAACTCTTGCTTATTCATGGGTTTTATTTCCCGTGATTTTCTTTATGTGGGAAATTTTTCCACTCAGGCGGAAAATAGGCAAGGGAATACGATTTTCCCAGCATAATTTTGTGATCACCCGCTTAAGCAATACACGACATCATCAAGCTTTAAACCTTTCTTGATTATCCCATCACAAAAAGTTAACAGCCAATGCTTATAGAGAATGTCATTTGGGCCCCAGCATAATGATATTTACTTATTTCTTTTGAAATACAGTAAAGAGCATTTAAAATACAGGTTATATTTTGAGTTAAATCAATTTAGATAATATGGGGGATTTTATTCACGGGATATTTTTCCCAATGCGGCCACCATGGTCAATTAAGCAACGCCATATTGCTCACATAAGCAGCAGCGCAATTTTCAGTACACTTCGTTACAAGTTTATACATCACCAAACAAAGCCAGATTTTTCGCCCCCTGTCCTTTACATTCAATAACCTGCAATCATCTAGCAAACGATAAGCACAAACGTTTGCTCTGGATTGAAAAACTGAGAAATTATGTCTCCGTTTTGTAATTGCCCCTCTGTTTTATCTCGTATATAGTTCGCAAGCCTTGCTTATTTAAGGCTTTTCTCAGGGATAAATCGCCACTCACTCCGATTTATCATCAACAGATAATTATAAATAGGTTGTCTAATGAACTTTTCTAAGCCTCTTATTGCGCTTTCTGTCGCCGCTGCACTGGCCGGTTGTGCTCAGTCCACTGTCGAGACAGGAGATTCTTTTACCCTGACCGTCGCGCATATCAACGATACGCATTCAAATTTCGACCCAGTCAAATCGAGTTTCAAGGCCAATGACACCCTAGTGTACAACGAGTTTGGTGGCTTCCCGCGATTACAGACCATGGCTGATGAATACAAGAAAGCAGCCGAAGATAATAACCAAAGCTTTCTTTTCCTTCACGGCGGTGACGCATGGCAAGGCAGTGCTTACTTCAAGTTAAACGAAGGTGCTATGAATGCCGAACTACTCAGCCGATTGGGGCTAGATGCAATGGCTCTGGGCAATCACGAGTTTGACCTGAACAACACAAAGCTCAACCAGTTCATCAGTGACATTAACTTCCCAGTTCTTGCAGCTAATATCGACACCAGCAACGATCCAGACCTCAAAGATCAAACCAACCTCAAGCCTTACATTGTTTTCGCCTTCGACGGTAATCAGAAAACAAAAATCACCGACCTAGATAACCTACCTGCAGACAAAGACCTTGTTGCGGTATTCGGTATCGCGCTAGACGACATGCCAAACATTGCACCTAACACGGGTAAGGTCGAATTCCACAACATGGTAGAATCCTCGCAGGCAACCGTTGACATGCTGCAAGCCAAAGGGATCAACAATATCATCGCGGTGACCCACATTGGTAACGCCGTTGATGTTGAGGTCGCCTCACAAGTAAACGGTATCGACCTGATCGTTGGTGGCCACTCCCACACCCTACTGGGTGACTTCACCAACCTTGGCCACAACCACGGTGGCGAATACGCCCAAATGGTTCAGAACCCGAATGGCCAAAGCCAAACCTGTGTAGTACAAGCAGGCCAGTATGCCCAAGCCATCGGTCAGCTAGACGTAACATTTGACGCTGACGGCCAAGTTACCAACTGTGCCGGCTTGAATGTACTTCTAAGTAACGATGAATACTTCCATTCCCCGATGCGTGAAGCTGGCAGTGAATTCAGCGCAACTGAAACAGCGTCTGTCGTTAGTTTCATCGAAGGTGAAGACAACATCACCATTACTGAAGAAGAAGCAGTAATGCGCCAAATCATCGACACTAAGTACAAGCCAGCTGTCGACGAAGCTTACGGTAAAGTGATTGCTCAAGTCCCAGAAGAAATCAACCATGAGCGTCGCCCTGGTGACGGAGGCACAGACGCGCACGGCTCTGATGTTGCCCCTATCCTGGCCGCTGGCCAATACTACTGGGCTAACTCTCCGGAAGTGGTTGCTGTTACTGGCATGAAAGTTGACTTCTCGTTGATTGGGGCCGGTGGTATTCGCACCAACATCGAAGCAGGAGAATACCGTGAGGGTAATGTATCGCTAGAGCTACTCCCTTTCTCTAACTTCATGTCTGTTGTTCCGGTGAAAGGCAAGTACATCAAAGAGCTGATCGACGGTACTGTCACTGCGACACTACCTGAAGGCTCTCACGCAGGTAAGTTCCCATACGGCGGCCACATCCGTTACCAGTACACCGAAACCACGCCTTACCAAAGCGGCAAACTGGATTACGTGGAAGTAATGACCGGCACCGCTGATGCGCCTATCTGGACACCAATTGAAGACAACAAGACCTACAACGTCGCTATCAACAACTACAATGCAACGGGTAACGATGGCTGGACTCCGCTCTTTACTGCCCAGCAGAAGTCTTCAGGCCGTGTCGACCTTGCCTATGTCGATGGCAAGCTAACAGGCTTCAAAGTGAAAAACATCGTAGAGGCCGGCGGCCGATTCAAGGTGAACTACCAAGGCGAAGCGCCGAACTGTAAGGCTGACAACGTCCGCTGCAATACCGATGCACAGGCTGTTATCGACTACATCGCTGACAACATGCCGACTCTTAAGCCGCTTGAGTACAATGTGGTGACATTGAATCGCGCAAACTAATATCAGTTAATTCACTATTACTGGTTAATACTAGATGAAGGGCCTTAGGGCCCTTCTTTTTTGTCTCCCACACCAGAAGAAAAAATTTCATTTAAATAAATCAATTACAACAACAAGTTAAAACAAACCTGCTTGCTAAAAAATACGATTAAATATAATTGGCGCAATTTGGTAAGAATCACCAATAAACATTAAATATACTCCCCGGCGCAAACAATAACTTATTATTTTGTACAGGAAGCAACATGAACAACATCGTATTAAAAGCGGTAGGAATAACATTATTTGCATCAGCACTGACCGGGTGTGTGGGAAGTAATGCGGTGACCGGAAAAGTAATGAAATTTAATCTTGAAGCTGTTGATAACCGCTATGCTCGTGCTGGTGTTAACTTTCTTCTCGCGCCTGTCTACGGCATTACCAGTGCGGCAGACTACGTCGTATTTAACTCTTTGGAGTTTTGGACCGGTAAAAACCCAATTACGGATTCTCCACATATCTTTGACAGTAAGGTTGAGACACATATCAAGGTTAATGACGATCTTGACCCAAGCCTGCAAGAGGCTCCTATTAGCCCTATTTCAAACAACCGACAGATTGATACCGGAGAGATGATTCAGGCTGACGAGAACTCTGTCAAAATGCATATTGTCTACAACAATGGCGAGACCGCTGTGCTTGAAGGATTCAAGAATGGTGAGAACGTCAGCTACTACATGGATGGCAAACTGGTCGCCCAAACCACCATTGCCAAGCTAGCAGCGCTCAACAGCCACGCAGTGTAAAACCCCCAACGAATCCTTTTGGGAAAGCTCCTGACATATGCTATTAGGAGCTTTCTTTCATACCACAACGACGTCAGCCTCTCTCCCCCAAGCCTAGCCTCCTATCACCAAGCACGCTACACTACCCCACTTTGAACACAGTCACTGATTCACCGATGAACAAAAACTCTTCATTATGGCAACGCCTCAAAACAGCCGCCGCAGACGTCCTTGATTTTCAATCACGCGTTTGGGTTGTCAATATTCGTAGCAGTACCTTTCAAGATGAGTCATTTGTGGTCAGCGAGGATAGTTTCAACCAGCCATTGCAGTGGATGAAGAAGAAGCAATTTGATGCTGAGATGCTAGAAAAGGTTGAAGCGATGAAAGTATCACAGGTATTGGTATTTCATATAGAGGACGTGAGATACCGGTTGCTTCGGGTGAAATAAACAAACATCACTGATTGCTTCTTGCCGCAAATACCAGTGCAATACCGCCTAGGATAAGCGTTGTCGCAATTGCTGTGGAGATGGTAATTTTCTCACTCAACACTATCCAGCCCGCGATACTGGCCAATGCCGGAACAGAGAGTTGGACAACTGACGCCTTCAATATCGACAACGCTGGCAATACCGCATACCAGATGGCGTAACCGATCCCGGAAGCCACCGCGCCAGAAGTCACGGCGAGTATTACTCCGCGATATGAAAGACTGGCAGCGGCCGCCAGATAAGGAAACGACACTGCCGCTATCAGCCCGCCAAGCAGTGTTGCCAGTGCAAAACTCATGCCCATGGTGACCATTGCGGGCCGTTCACTGAAACTCTTCCCCAAAATAGTAAAAGCCGCCCAGCATATTCCGGCTATGGCCATCAACGCCGCCGCGAGCAGGTCGGGCCGTGTGGCATGGGGAACAAGCAGATAACCAAACCCGCTCAGTGATAGCCCAAGCCCGATACACTCCCAAAACTGCAGTTTGTTGCCACTGAATAGGTGATACCCAATCATGGTGAATTGGACTGAAGCAAACAGAATTAATGCCCCTGTACCTGTTGTGATGTTGATATACGAGAAAGAAAAGGCTGCCGCATAACCAAGTAACATCAACGCACCCAGCAAGTCGGATTTATGCCAGTTCGACGGCGAATAAGAAGCCTTTGAGTACATGGCTAGCGTTAACAGCACTAGCGTGACAGCGCCGGACACCAATCGGATCAAAGTAAAACTACCCGCGTCAATAAAGCCTTCTGCTAACGCCAGTCGACATAATATGGAATTTCCGGCAAACGCCAGCATGGCGCAAGTGACAAGAAGCACAATTCTCAGCGGCGATTTATGCAATGTCGATGGCCTACGTTTTCAATACTCAATGAACATAATAGTGGCATAAATAAAACAACCGGCAGGGTGCCGGTTGTTTTGTTACTTTTCAAACGACGTTATTTTTTGCCGTTCTTGTGTTTGTACTCCAGTGTCACAATGATTGGGTCATGATCAGACGACGAATAAATATTGTCTGATTTTTCCAATTTGCCGGTGTACTTGCTGCTGTACTCAAACAGGTTACTTTCAGCTGCATTGATGTGCCACGCTTCTACTGCTGCCACCTTATTCACCAGTGATGGGCTGGCCAGTGCATGGTCGAGGCTACCGAGCTCACCCTCAAAGCTATAGCTGTAGTCGGTCTTGTGCTTGAGGTTAACTAAGCCATAGCCTTTTCTGACTAGCTGCCCTTCTTGCTCAAACACTTTACCGTCCAGGGTAGTATAAGAGGCGGTAAAGATTTTCCCACCACGGTCAGCTTCATCGAATGAAGTCAGCGTTAGAATTGGGTCTTCCATACCGTAAGAGTTCAAATCACCCATGACCAGCACGTCGCCCTTAAGATCCTGAACCGCCTCGCCGAGCACTTTGGCCGCAGAGACTCGGAAGTTATTACAGCTGCCCTGAACATCTTCCTCGTCACCGAAGATGAAATCGTCTTCCCAGCAGGTTGAACCTTTTGACTTGAAGTGGTTAACAATGACGGTCACATCATCCTTGGCCCCAGGGATATTAAACTTCTGCATCATGGCATGGCGCTGATAGGCGCTCTTCACCCCGCCTTCAGCAAGCGGCGCATGCTGCTCTGGCATCATGATCTGGCGAGCTTGGTTCTTGGCTTTCACTTTGTCATGACGGTAGATGATACCGACAGTGATGGCATCCGTACCGAAGTAGCCGATCTCCTCAAAGCCAGGTTCATCCTTGAATGTCAGATCGGACTTGTGCACTTTCACCGCACGGTAGTGATCTTTCTTGTTCGGCTGGGCATCATTAAGAGCATTGACCAAAGATTCCAGTGCGCTGTTCTCATCAAAACCGTTATTTTCCAGCTCCATCAAGGTAACGATATCAGCATCCATGGCCACAATCGCGTTGACTAGCTTGGCTTGCTGCAAGGCAAACTCCTCAACCGATGGCGCGCCGCGGTAACATTTAGCACCAGGTGTTACCGATGCGTCAGAGCACATGTAATTAGGATTGCCCGATTCCGCATACGAGGTAAAGTAGTTCAGCACATTGAAGCCAGCAACTTTAAGCCCCTCTTCAGTTGCTGTCACTGGCTCATCGGCCCTTTCATTTTCAGGCAGGCGCAGCAAGTCACCGCTGCCGATGGTGTTGGTCGTTACCAAACGGTATTCGCCATAGCTGTAACCGACCATTGCCGTCAATCCGGTTAGCTTATCCCCCATACGCATATAGCCATCGACCGGGTTGAAGTTATCGAACCATGGCACTTCCCCGTCTTTGGCCTTGTAATCAGATTCAACATATACACGGCTTATCGCATTTTCAGCAGCCACATTTTTAGCCGCGTCGGTTTCAGCCGCGTAAAGATGGGTTGGGTTATAAAGAGGGGCATTATGAGCCAGCATTAAATTATTGCGGTATGACGCATAGTCAAAACTGAAATTACGGGTGATCACCAGCGGGCTGTCCGCATCAAGCAGCACCTGCATGCCTTCATGCCGCTCTAGCGCCGTGTGCAGATCTTCCCCTTCTTTCACGCGGAAGCGTGTCGGCGCAGGAATCGGGTTATCGGTGCTCAATACTTTGAAGGCGCTATCGCGCACATCTAGCTGAGTATTGCCGTAGTATTCCTTAACAGTCGCCTCTAAGCACACCTCTGCACCCGGCTGAATGTCACTTGGTGTGGTACTACCACCCAAGAAGACAAAAACCCCATCCGAGGTATTCTCATTACCGTCGCCATACGGGTCTTGCAGGTAGAAGCCCTTATACAAGCTCTCGCCGCGAGCGGTGACAACGCCACGGACAAAGTATTTCTCCGGGCTTTCGAAGCTCCCCTCAGGCACCAGCGGACTACGGTCACCGTCACCTTGCACATCATAGATCGGGACGAGGTTATCGGTATCACACACGAACGGATTCGGTGGCGGAGTAGTACTATCACACGCCTCAAGGCCACTGCAGCCTAAGCCATCAAAGGTATCGGTTGGAAAAGTCACCCATTCGGCGTTGACGTCAAACTCACTATCTACATCTATTCTGCCTGAAGTCACAGCCGGCTCCCTGCGAAGCGTGACATCTTTCGCGAAGTCTTCACGTACGCCCAACTGGCCTAGGCTATCAATAAGCTCCTCGCCTTCGAACAGAGCAACCACATCATCGCCGTTGAAACCAAGGCTACCCGATGCTTGATCGCCGACATCCTTAATATCTTGTGCCGCTGAGCTGTGGTAAAGCACATAACTTTCGCCACCCGCTAGATTTACGTCGTTCAAGTTGATGGTAGTGCCAAATGAATCAGCCCCATTCATCGCAAGCTTAACGCTGTATTCTGAGAGGTTAATTCCAGAATCAGCCAAATTGGTGACTTCTATTGCTTTATTATAACTTTTACCCTCGACATACTCTGTTATTAATAGTTGTGCAGAAACAGACGAAGACATCAAGGCCAGTGCGATAGCACCAGATAATGCGTTTATTCGTGTCATGTGTAAACTCCGATATAAATAAAACCCAAGCACACCCTGCACTCAGGTTTTTCCAACTGATATTTTCATGCTCAGTGAATAATTATTTAATAAAGACAAATTTGATTTTAATTTCAAAAATATCATTATGAGCACGTCTATTTTTATATATCAGTGTTACAAATAACAATTTTAATGAAGTAAAAATGGAGTTTTTATTCAACTTCTGACTCAGGTGCACAAGGTTACACATCAATACAATTGAAGTTCACAAATAGAAAACCAATTATTTGATTTTGAAGGCTAACAATGCAAGCGAGCTTTTGCTTTAGATCTTTAATAGGCCGCATCGAAAAGTCACAGGGTAACTCAATCAACTTTATCTCCGGCAGCCTAGATAGATTAAGTAAGAACGTATTACTGACAAAGTGTTCAATGTTTTTATTGCAAATGCCTATAGCGCTTTCTCAATAGCATTAAGCATAGTAGCGTCCGTAGGTTTGGTCTGGCTAGAAAATACCGCGATCACTTCACCCTGTCGGTCAATAATATATTTATAAAAATTCCATTTTGGCTGTATTCCCGTTTGTTTCGCTAGGTGCTGAAATACAGGATTCGCCTTTTCACCTCTTATGTGGGTTCTTTCTAGCATGGGGAAAGTCACCCCGTAATCGAGATAACAGACCTTAGCAGAATTTTCTTCGCTGCCACGATCTTGGTTGAAGTCATTAGAAGGAAAACCTATGACAGAAAAGCCTTGTTCCTTGTAGTCCTGATATACCGCCTCAAGTTGTTCGAACTGAGGCGTAAAACCACACTGGCTCGCAGTATTCACCACCAGCAAGACCTGCCCGGCAAACTGCTCGCATAGACGGACTGTCTCAGTGGAATTGAGCTTGTTGAACTGCTGATCAAGCCAACTTTCACATTCCGGCTGAGATTGGACTCCTGCCGGACCAGCTAAAAGCGTTGCTATCAGGCCAGCATAAACCAGGAGGCGATGTGGCTTAGCCACTGACAACTCCCGCGATATTTGGCGAAGGCGCATTGTTGACTCCTACATAGCAAGAAGCTAAAAAGACTGTAAAACATATGATTGTGTACGCAATTTCACGATGTACTGATCACAACCTGCTCGTAAATTAAGCATATACCGCTTCTACCCTTTAACCCTATCGCCGGCTCTATTACACTTGCCCTGTTAAAACTTCTGATACCCCCGAAGGACAGTTCGAATGCCACAAGTAAACATTGTTCCAAACCCACAAATCGCCATCATTTTCAAAGGTTGGGCTGAAGACTGGGCCAAAGAAGGTCAGACTAACCAAAAAGACATGGCCAACAAGTTCCACACCGTGTACCGAATTGCGGCTGACATGTTTATCAAAGGGGGTGAAGTCGATATGGAGTTTCTGTCTGCTTTGTTTGAAGACTGTAAGCAAAAACTTGAAAATGCCCAGGCGATGAATGCTAAAGTCAAAGCGGCGCTGAGCGAGGATGACGAGCGCGCTGAGGCCATTATCAAGAAAATCACCCATGCAGCGCAAGATGCCGCCCATGTGGTTCGCTACCTGGGTGAGCTGCTTAAGCCAGCAACCCGCTAAACGAAAAACCTATCGATATAACAAAGCCCGGCTGTTAACCGGGCTTTGTATTTACGACCTAATAACTAATCCATTAGCTGCGCCTGTCATTGATGCGCTCAAGTGCAGCCACCCGCTTCCATTGTTTAGGTTCAAACGACTGCTGCCTCAGTTGCTCAATTTGGAGCTCCTTCATTTCTTCTCCAACCTGTTCATCAGCCAAAATTACGCTTCTTTGCGTCAGGTAATCTGCAAGCGACGCCTCAAAGGCTGCCCTTTCCACTTCAACCGCCTCCAAGCGCTGCGCTCCGGCCTCTCCGACCAAGGCTACATGGTGCAAGTAACGCTCCTGCTGAGACAATTGCTGGTCATTAGACAATGCTGCCATCAACTGGGCATTTTGCTCACTCCTTCGAATATACCCCGGCTGTTCGGCTAGCAGCGCCATCCATTGCTCCTCTGCGTCCTGGGCATCAAGCGCATTCTCCTCAATGCGTTTTTTCTCTATTGCCATCGAGCGCAGTCGATTTTCATCACCGAATAGCGCGGCAATTTGCTCCGGGGTGAAATACTGCTGCTGTAACGCCAGTAAACCAATATGCAGTTGCTCCATTTTGTCCAGCCCCATCGACTGCCCCATCGCCAGTTCTTCCAAGCCCATCAAGGCCTTCTTGTACCCGATAAACGCGGCAAGCAACGACTGATCCAATAACGACGTCCCTGAGTGCTCGATATAGGCCTCTACCCGTTGCTCAATATCCGGCAACGCAATTTCACCCTGGGCCGAGTAGGCATACTCCAGCAATTCTCGGCTCGATGACTCATCCACTTCGGTATCTTGCTGGGATGGTGCCTGTACCAGATTTGCCGACGCAGGCGTGCCTGTCTGTTGGATCCACTGGTAGCCAGCCCAACCAATGACAATCGCCAATACACCAACAATTACTTTTGACCGCTTAGCCATAACCTACAGTCCCTGCAGTTTGAGGCGGTTGGCGTGCTGGCGGTACAAGGTGACGGGATCAGTTTCGAACAAATGGTGAATGCCCAGCAGACCGTTAATTTCATCCAAGTGGTTCATTTTGTAGTCATCGCGGATCACTTTGCCCAAGTGGGTACTGCAGGTTCCCACCAAGCCATCACTAGGCCCATCGAACGCCAGCCCAAGCACCGTCATTGCTGCGTCGCTCGGATCAAGCAGATTGGTGAACGTTGATGAACCGGTCCATGAATAATAATAGACCCCGTTACTGGCCAGAAAATCACCATTGCCGCATTCTGTTGTAGGTACCCCTTCCGGGTAATGCTGGTTAAAGGCCAGAGAGCCTTCGGTCGTCAGGGCATCAAGCGAGGCCAGAGGATCTTGTTCCAGGTCACTTCCGCCAGAAAGTAGCCCTATCAAAGTAACCAAGCCTTCTGCCAGCTTCACTGACAATGCTTCTGCAGGCGATCCCGGCTCTACGGTATTGCGCACCAGATCAGCCACATCAGAGCCTTTATGTACGCCGCCGATACTGGTCACTGAAGCAATCAAATCAGGTCTGACCGAAGCAACATAGCGAACCGTCGGACCACCGTGACTGTGGCCAATCAAGTTCACCTTGCTGCTACCCGTTGCGGCCAATAGACGCTCAACTTGAGCCAGCAGCTGCTCGCCTCGCACCTCTGTACTATTTGTTGCCGAAACCTGTGCGACGTACACCGTCGCACCATCTTTGGTCAAAGACTGTGGAATACCATAGAAGTAATCTACCCCTGCCAATGTATCGAAACCAAACAAGCCATGTACCAGTACGATCGGATATTTCGTTTCGGTATACCCTGTACTGCCTAAATTCCCGCTACTGGTCGCCGCTGTAACGCCCAGACTGAAAACACATAAAACCACTGCCAACATTTTTTTCATTTTGTCTTTCCCTTTGACTTTTATAAGCAAAATAAAGCTAGCAGAGAAATAACAGGTCGGATCTGGCAATTACCAAGCAAAGTGTTTATTTGTGACTGGTTACCAACATTCAACAGGATGATTAAACTGTCAACAAGAGTAGAGCCAGCATGCCAACCTGAACAGGCAAGGCACTCACTAAAATTAAAACAAAAAAAGCGGCATATGAATGCCGCTTACGCTATCGGTTCAGAAGGCTTAGTGTGTGCCGAAAGCCGTATTTAGCTCGTCGGCCAAGCGGTAACCAGCCTGAGTCAATCGCTGTTTTACCAACTCAGTCCCCTTTTGGTAGTAGGCTTCAGATGGCGCGGTATCTTTCTCGACACTGTAACCAAAGTCAGCCAAAGCGAAGCTTTCCTTGACCCACAGATCCACGTCGGCAACTGGTCCAAGTTCCATGTTTCCCTTAGGGAAGTCTTGCTGTAGCGAAGCCGCGAAGGCATGAATGTTATGCGCTTTGTCCAACATACCCATGCCGCTATCCCATAGATGATGCAGATCTTTTTGCGGGACATCCAACGTATGCTTGTTTGCGCCAAGGTCTGTGACACATTCCGTTGCACTCAGGCTCTGCGAAATAGAATGCATTGGCTGGTGCGAGTCGCCAGCAACATGACTCATGAACATCAGGCTCGCGGCCTGCGGGTTGTGCTTGAAGTCTTCGTAGAGGTAACCCGCCACCAGCTTGATATTCGGGGTATGGACAAAGTCACACTGGCTGCTTGCCGGGTACGTTTGGTTAATGTAATGCCATGCACCTGTTTCTTTCTCGTCCCACTGATTCAGTGTCGCAGGGATTGTCTCTCCCATTTGCTGCCATACCTGCTCTGCCGGTGTTTTGCGGATCAGATCAGGTACCATAGCCATTTTCGCAAACTGGCTTGCGCCCTCAAAACTGTCCATTTTCTGCTGAACGTCGTGAGGCATCGACTGATAAGCTTTGTGCGCAAGTTCATCAACCTGCACTTTCACTGCTGGTTCCAAGTTCTGGTAGGCAATTTCCGCCACAGTGATATGCCCTTGGTAGTTCCATGCCAGCGCTGAAGTCGGTGCTAGCGCCAACGCTGCCATTGCCGAGGCTACAAGAGTAATTTTTTTCATACTTGACCACATTTACATTTTGTTACATTCAGCGCTACTTTGCGCCTCCTCACAGCCGTGGTCAAGAAAATATCCCTGATAAGCATTTAATTGAGCACGTAATCGATTAACAGCACCTAAAACGTTCATTTATCAAACAAAACGTTCTTGCTATCATCAACTAGGATTAAACCTACAAACAAAAATCATTGTAGGCAGAAGATGCAACTGGATAACTTCGATTTAAATTTACTCAAAGTGTTAGTCGTCCTGCTGCAAGAAAAGAATACTCGCAAGGCTGCCGAGCGCTTAGGGATCAGCCAACCGGCGGTCAGTCGTGCGTTGGTCAAAATCCGTAGCCATTTTGACGATCCACTGTTTATCCGCCAGCCCAGAGGCTTAAAGCTCACCCCGAAAGCGCAAGGGTTAGAGTAAGAACTTCCGAAAGTGTTGTCCCTTCTTGCCAGTACATTGCAAGGGGATGACTTCAATCCCAATGAACTGTCCGGCCAGTTCCGTATTGCGCTGCACAGTTACTTATCCGAAAGTCACGGCTATGCGCTATTCGAAGCCATAAGCCAACAGGCCCCGAACCTCGATATTGAAATCCACAATTACAGCGCGGCAACGGTCAGCCAATTAATCAATCAGGAGCTGGATGCCGGGATCAGCTTCTATCCGGTCGGTGTCCCCAAGGCATTGCGGCAAGTTCCTGTCGCACAAACCTTAATTGGAGGGGTCTGCAAAAGTTCGCACGAATTAGCCGGGCAAACCACCCCTATCGCCACCATCTTGAACTATCCCATCACTGGTTTGATTTTGCCGGATTTGAACAACCAGTACATGCTGATCCAGCAATTGTTTCCTGAAGGGACAGTGCTAAAACCCAAGCTTAGAAGCCAGTACCTGAGCAATGTACTCAGATATATCAGCGACAACAATGCGATTTGTATCTGCCCGAAGACATCTCTCGCCAACCTCTCACCCAGTGAATATGCATTCATCGAGTTTGCCGGCCTCGAGGACAAACTCACCATGCAGATTTGCCTAACCTTCAACAATAACCTGTTCCGCAGTGCCAAGCACCTTTGGCTCGAAGAATTGGTGCGAAAGGTCTTCGCCAGCGCCGATCAACAACAGTCATAAGCAACAAAAAAGGGAAGCGCCCTACACTTCCCCCTCAACCTCGGCACCTATCGCTTGTTACCTAGCTCATCAACTTCGTTTCTGGGAACCAGTGCGACCACACCATCCAAAATATACCGTTCTGGGTCGGCACTTGCTCCAAGCGCCCCCATTCCGAGTCTGTCTCGCCCTTGAAGTTTATTTCACCAAACGTTACTCGCAGCCCTTCTTTTTCCAGGCTGAAGAGGTTCACAATGTCGTACTCTTCACTGTAGACCAAGACATAGGGTTTCCCAGCCATTTCAAACTCATATACCGGGTTTTGCTTGGCAAACTCATGAGTAAAGGCGATCTGCTTTCCGTCGCTGTTCAGTCCCCATACCTGCTCTTTGGCGTTTAACCTTTCATCGGCCATATCCAAAGTCGGAAAGATAGCGCCACGCTCCGGATCGAACTGCTTCTCCATTGGCTTATCAAAAGCTTTGACTAACAGCTTGTCCATCCAACGGTCAAACGGGTAGATAAACACCTCGGCATCTGGATAGATCTCTTTGAATGCCTCCCATGTCATCATTGTATTTGGGTACTGCTTGATATCAGATTCACTAAACTCAGTTTCCATAGTGATTTGTTGAATAAGATCACCGGAGTTACGCTCGACCATCACTAAGTTATTGTGGGTTTGGATAAGTATACCAAGATCGGCTTTCTCACCGTGTCCAATATCTTGATCGATGACCACAGGCAGGTTGCTCAAACCACAAAACGTCATCGCCACCTCTTCGCCGCCTATAGTATCCCCGGCAATATGGGGGATCCCCAGATGCGAGCGCGGGAAGCCCCGTACATCACCATTGATTTCTACCGCATAAATAATTTCTTCTTTACGTAGTTGATTGTTGGCCTGGGCAACGGTCATGTAAATGGCATCGGTTTGTCTGGGCGGAAACAGCAAACTCAGTAAGAAATTAGCCGAAATAATACACACCAACACACCTTTGCTGGCCCACCGCATCCTGCGGTTCGTCCACAGCTTCGCCTTAGTATGCAAATACCAGAGGTAAGCCAGCAATGCCATGTTCAATGCAATAAAGTACTCACTGTAGTGATAGTACGCCACGGTCCAGCTACGTGGTAAATTCAAACTTTGACCGGGCTCGGTCATCACTACGGCTGAAAAGATGGAAAAGAAAGCCGTAACAATAGCAACAATATAGAAGTGGATTTTACGCACCTTTCGAGAATCACTCATATTCGCCTCCAACAGACTGAAGTGAAGTAATGGGTGCATTCTAAAAGAGCTGATAAAAGCAGCAATCACACCACCTGTATCGTTGATATACCAACTTTGTTATATCGCGATCTCTGATATAAAAAAAGCGCTACCTAGGTAGCGCTTTTCCAATAAATTGATAGGTTTAAAGCCTTTATTTAGACTGACAGAGCTTAACCGCATTGCCCAACACATTCAGGCAGGTCAGACGGCCAACGCCACCCGGCACCGGAGTAAT
Source organism: Photobacterium gaetbulicola (assembly GCF_003025515.1). Taxonomy (NCBI): domain Bacteria; kingdom Pseudomonadati; phylum Pseudomonadota; class Gammaproteobacteria; order Vibrionales; family Vibrionaceae; genus Photobacterium; species Photobacterium gaetbulicola. Next base: position 24,302 of record NZ_PYME01000005.1, read on the forward strand.
AGCAGCCGCTGACAGATGACCATCCTGATGCTTGATATCGCCCACCAACTTACCGTCTATACGGTTGATACCGACATCTATAATCAGCTGGCCTTCAATAAACTGGGTGTTATCTAGTGTACCGTGGAAACCGGTTGCCACCACGATCACATCAAACTGGTTCCAATCGACCGCGGCAAGATCAGAGCGGCTGTTGAAGCTTGAAACCGTGCTCTGACGGTTGATCAGTTCAATCGCTAGCGGTTTGCCAACGATGTTACTGCGACCCAAAATGGCAACTTTCAAGCCAGGGAAGCTGTACTCACCACAGTGGGCCTCAACAATGTCAATCGCAGCCTGAACCGTACATGGCAAGACCGGATTCTGCCCGAGTACTAGCTGGCCCAGCGCCTCAGAGCCAAAGCCATCAACATCGACCGCGGCCGGCAGGTCTGGAGCTTCCAGTCCATTAGGTAGAGGCAGCTGGAATAAAATTGGATGATCCGCTTTCTCGGCCAAGCCATCAAGATCTGCCTGTGTTGTCCCTTCTTCAGGTAAGATAATGTGGTGACAAGGAAGCTCAAGCGCTTCAAACAGGCGCACCTTATTTCTCACATAGACCTTACTGGCAGGATCATCACCGACAGTAACAATAGTCAGTTGAACGGGAATGCTCTCTGCGTCGATTTTCTCTTTAAGCTCAGCCAATTTGGCTTCATAAAGTGTATTGATTACTGCTTTCATACTACTTACTGTTTGTGACGAATCTTTTGTTTATAACCAACTGATTCTACTTCAACATTGAGATAGGACAATTAAAATGTGTTTGTCATCACATAATTGCCCTATCTCTGTAGATTATGCAGTCATTGGCTGTGTTTCCACCGCACCTTGTGCTTTTGCACGCAAAACTTTTGCTACATGTGCTTTCATTACAATAGAAATCACCAAGGCTACTGACAAGATACCAACGAAGATATACATGGTCATGGTGTAGCTGCCTGTTAGGTTACGAACAAACGCCGCTAGAGAAGAGCCAGACAGACCCGCCAGTGCCCATGCGGTCAATACGTAACCGTGGATCGCACCAAGTTGCTTAGTACCGAACAAGTCACCAATGTAAGCAGGAAGTGTCGAGAATCCGCCGCCGTAACAAGTCATGATAACGAACACCACAATCTGGAATGCAATTGCGTTCGACAGTGAAGGCAGCATGAAGAAAGCCGCAATCTGGATAACAAAGAACAGCATAAAGGTGTTTGGACGCGTTAGGTAGTCAGATGCTGCAGACCACAGTAGGCGGCCCAGACCATTAAGAAGCCCCATCACACCCACCATGGTGGCCGCTTCCATTGCTGTTAGACCCGCGATTTCCTGAGCCATTGGTGACGCTGCAGAAATAATCGCGATACCACAAGTGATGTTGATGAAAATCATCACCCACAGACCCCAAAACGTTGGTGTACGTACTGCATCGTTTGCGCTTGATTGATTCAAGTCTGCCGCAGGTTTCTTAGCTGCCGCATTTTCGTTACTTTCAACCATAGACGCTGGCTTCCAACCTTCAGGCGGACGCTCTAGGTACAAAGATGCAGAAAGCATAACAACAAAGTAGGTCGCACCCATGATAAAGAACGTTGAAGACAGGCCAACCGCGCTAATCAGCGTTTGGATAACCGGGCTGGCAATCATAGAGGCAAAACCGAAGCCCATAATAGCAAGACCCGTTGCTAGACCACGGCGGTCAGGGAACCACTTGATAAGCGTTGATACCGGCGTTACATAACCCATACCCAGGCCGATACCCGCAAGAACACCGTAGCTAAAGTACAGCATGTACAAGCTTTCCATCGCAACGGCGATACCTGCGCCAGCAATACCTGCACCAAAGAAAGTCGCAGCAATCATACCGGTGAAACGTGGCCCTTTTTTCTCAACCACGTGACCCATAACGGCAGCCGAAGCGCCCAAGAAGAAAATAGCGATACCAAAGGTCAGGGAGATTTGCTGCAAATCCCAACCAAACGCCTCATGAAGTGGATTAGAAAATACACTCCACGCATAAACAGAACCAATTGAAATATGAATACCTACCGCAGATAGTGCAATTAGCCAGCGATTTTTCACTTGTGCTGTTTTCATTTTGAGTTACCTGAAATTCTAAGACAGGCATACCCTATATGAAATTAATTGTGAGAAAAATAAAGGCAAAATAACGCCACCATTACAAAAGGTTAATATTGAAATAAAGATTTTCAATGGCATACAAAATGAAATCAGGTGATTTTTTAAGAATATAGAAAATAGAAACCAGCCCCAGATAAACGACTGATAAAGCTTATATTTAATATTTGGTTATGATTTCACACACTTCCAAAAACTCGGTTAAACCGCAGTGTTATGTCGACCATACCTACATAGTGCAATCTAACTTTCCATTCTTGGTAAGTAAATCAAACACGAATAACCGCAAATTTGTCTAAATATTAATCAATAATATTTATCATGAAAAATCAAATTTAAAGATAAATTGATAGTAAATTGACAATACCCTGAAATTTTATCGCCAATTTACTGCTTAAATATATACAGCAACAGAATAATCAAAAGCAGAAAATTGAGGCTAACATGGATCAGGCAGAAGGTTTACGTAGCATATTTAAGCGCCAACAATGTATTCAAAAAGTTCGCGACTATCACCAGCAAATCAGGGAAGCGGTGGCCCACGGAAAAATCCAGAAAGTGAATCAATTGCTCAGCCTATTAGAAGCGGCTCAGCTTCAACTGGAAGCCACCTATGATCAATCATCAAAATGGGTACACTAACAAGTAAATAAATAGCCTGATGAGCAGAGACAAAATTGTGCTCTTGTTCACCTTAGCGGCTAACAGATTCATATATGATAGCTCTCTTTACCCAAACAAGAGAATATATGATGGATCTCTTACTATTAAGTAACGGCAAAATTGCCGGCAACACCAAGGTGATGGAATTCGCCCTTCCAGCTATCACAGAGTTATTGGCCCGAAAGCAAGTCAAAAATGTGCTAGTTATACCATACGCGGTAATTCGCAGCAGCCACGACGAGCGAACCGCAATGATTGCCGAGTCTCTAAGCCACCTTGATGTGAAAGTAAGCGGTCTTCACCGTGCAGAAGATCCCGTAGAAGCCGTACGCCAAGCAGACGCGATTATCTGCAGTGGCGGCAATACTTGGGTATTGAACAAAACCTTGCACGACCTTGGCTTAATCGGCCCTATCCAGCAGGCTGTCACCCAACGCGGTGTGCCGTATATTGGCTGGAGTGCCGGTGCCGTTATCAGCGCGCCGACTATCCGCACCACCAATGACATGTGTATTGTCTCGGCGGCTATCACCCCTTCACTTGGCTTTGTGCCTTTCCAGATCAACGCGCACTACATTGACGCCACTATTGAAGGCCATATGGGCGAAACTCGCGACGAGCGTATCGAAGAGTTCCTCGTGGTCAACCCGCATCAATCTGTAATCGGCATTCCTGAAGGCTCTTGGTTGGCAATATCCGGTGCTACCATGACCTACCAAGCCGCGAACGGCAAACCTCTCCACTGGTTCAAGCTCAACCAGGAGCGCAAATTGGTTGAAGCCGGCTCTGACGTCACAGATCTAATGGGCCTGGACGGTTAATACCTCTCTTGAGATAAAACACCGCTTCGCCACAGCAGCACCGAGAACACTAACAGGTAAACCCTAGCGAGTTTACCTGTTTGGTTAAGCTCATACCCCATAGGTGCTGTGTATAGACACATCTACCACATAATTGCAGGCCAGTAGGTTGCGCCCGATAAGCAGTTTGTCGGACATCAGGCTCCTGTCTTTGAGGTTAACCTCGACACGATAATCACGCTCGGCCAAGGTTAAATCCAGCTCGATACTGTATCGCATCTCGGATCCAAGCGAATTCTGTATCTGGCGCACATGAGTGATTTTCTCGCGCATGTGAACGGTCTCGCCATGTTCATTGGCCGTTATGAAATTGACCATTTTACCAATATTGTCACCCGCTTCGGGCGAGAAGTTTTCTATCTCTATATTGGTGGCATGCATGGATGTCCGGGTTGCACCCGTGTCAATTCGAAAGCGGAAAATGAGGTTTGCCGCCGGTGCATAAAAGCTTTCCTTCTGCCCGATGACGACTTTGTCCGCAGCTTCTACCCCGCATTCTTGGGCATAATCGCTTGCCGCGATAGTTGGCGAAGCAGCAAACAATAAAGCAAAAACCAATACGCCAACGCCGGATCTTTCATTTATCAACATAACGACTCCCTTCCGCGGTCTTTTATCATCCTCCATCCATCATTGCAAAGCCGTTTGCCAGCAACAAGTAGGAGAAAAGACCATTTACAATTTTTCCAACGCAAAAAGCCGCGGCTATTGCTAACCGCGGCTTTGAAGAAGAAGGCTGACTACTTGTTATGTATTACTCGTCATCCAGCTTTACGAACAGAGTCGTTAGGACAAATGACAATACAAACACACCACACACACCCATTACTGCCTGAATGAAGTTCTGTGTACCGGCTGACAGGTAAGCAGGCAAGCTGAACACCGATGACAGGATGTAGCTGGTCAGATGGGTATCCAGTGTGACAGAGATTGCACCGAACACGCCGGCTGCTAGGCTCGCGGTAAACATCGCTTTGGTGTACTTGGTCAGGACACCGAACAGGGCTGGCTCAGTAATGCCTAGGATTGCCGTTACACCAGAGCCGGCAGTGATTGAAGATTGCTCTTTCGATACACTCTTGCGCTGCTTGTACCAAATTGCCATTGTCGCACCCGCGATAGCCAGGTTACCCAGGCACATGATAGGCATCAGCAGGTCCTTGCCGTACAGCGCGAAGTTGTTCAAGCTGATTGGCGTCATGCTGTGGTGGATACCAAATACGATAGTGATTGGACGCGTCAGGCCGAACACAAAGCCTGTCAGCGTAGGGGAAATCTCAAGTAGCGAGCTCACCACCCAGCCAGCACCATTACTCAGCCACATGCCAAGCGGGCCTACCGCCGACAGGGTCGCCGTGGCAGTGACGGTAAAAGCAAGCAGCGGGGTAAATACCGGCTTGGCCACCGTAGGTACCATACTGTCAACCAGAGGGGTGACTTTGGAAAGCAACCACACAGCCAGGATAGCCGGAACGATAGCCCCGCCGTAGTTCATCAATTCAATGGGCACGACTCCCAGCACCGTCAGCTCTGCAGCATCACTGGCCGCCTTGAGCGCGGCGGCTTTATCCGCCAGCTGAGGCGACAGCATGGCCGCGGCAACAGCCAGCGCGATGTACTCATTGACGCGGAACATCTTGGCGGCCGAGAATGAAACCAGCATAGGGAGGAAGAAGAAAACAGCGACAGAAATTGAGCGGAAGAAGTATACCGTGTCGGAGGTTTCAGAAATCACATTGGTTGCAATAAGCCCTGATAGCAGGCCCATCAGCATACCGGCCCCGGCGATAGCAGGAACAACGGGGCCGAAGATACCGGCAACAACTCGCATGACGTTCTGGAACAACTTACCGTCATCTTTGTCTTTTGGCTTGTCTTCATCGCCCACCGCAGCGCCGCTACCCGCCATGATAGCTTGCAAGGCTTTGTGCCACTTCTCGACTTCAACACCAATAATGATTTGGATTTGCCCTTCTGCAAAGACAACGCCCTGAACCCCTTTGATAGATTTCAAGGTCTCTTCCGATGCCTTTGACTGATCGGCAATCTTCAGCCTCAGTCTGGTCATACAGTGTGTTGCATCACTAATATTGCCAATGCCACCCAACGCATCAATCATTAGCGAAAGCTTTTCTGTCATCGCATTTTGCTTAGATGCGGATGCCTTTTTTCCAAAACCACCCATCGACTCACTAATTTGCATATTTAAATAACTCTCTTTAAGAAAAGAAATCTAGTGGAATAGCGACCTTTTGTAAAAAGGTATTTTCCCAATCGGCTTGGTATATTCACACTTAAGATATGTCTTATTCATGATTTCATTTAATTTGAGTAAAAAACTCAGTTAAAACATTCACGCCGTTCTCATTTATTTTCTTTTCCTTCTGGCCCTGAGACAGTGCATCGACTTGCACAATTGAAGCGCTGTTCAACACCTGAAGTTCCATTTGATGAAACAAATGATATCGAACCAATCTAAAAAACCAACGGACGAAATTGAGAGTTAAATCACGAAAATCAGGCCATTTAATACCAAAACAATGAATTTTCTATGATTGGTCTGTTTTTTTGCCTCCTTTTACTCTGTTACCGTACCAATTAAATTTAATGAAAAAATAGGCTTGAAATAACACTTTTCCAATTGGTATATATAAAAAAAGATTCCGGCTCAGATGAGAAATTCATTGTGAAAAAAACTTTAATCACAGATGTTGAATGCATTATTACTAAACCAGATCGTCACAATTTAATTACTGTTATCGTCCATACCAACCAAGACGTTACAGGCTATGGCTGCGCCACTTTCCAGCAGCGTCCACTCGCCGTTAAAACCATGGTGGATGAATACCTTAAACCACTGCTTGTTGGCAAAGATGCAAATAACATTGAAGATTTATGGCAGATGATGATGGTCAATGCGTACTGGCGCAATGGGCCGGTGATCAACAATGCGGTGTCGGGTGTTGATATGGCGTTGTGGGACATCAAGGCAAAACTGGCCAAAATGCCTTTGCACCAGCTGTTTGGCGGTAAATCGCGAGATGCAATTCCGGTTTATACCCACGCAACAAGCGACACGATGGAAGGGATCTATGAGCTTGTTGATGGCTTCCTGGCGCAAGGATACAAACATATCCGTTGCCAGCTAGGCTTCTACGGTGGTGTGCCAGAAAACATCCACACCACCGAAAGCCCGACCGAAGGCTCCTACTTCGACCAGGACCAGTACACCGAGAACACCCTGACCATGTTCAAGTTGCTTCGTGAAAAATATGGCAACCAATTCCATATTCTTCATGATGTTCACGAACGTTTGTTCCCGAATCAGGCGGTTCAGTTCGCCAAAGAAGTCGAGCAATACAAGCCGTACTTTATTGAAGACATTCTGCCACCCAGCCAGACAGAATGGCTCGATAATATCCGTAGCCAAACCTCTGTATCACTGGGCCTGGGTGAGCTATTCAACAACCCGGAAGAGTGGAAGCAGCTTATCATCAACCGTCGGATTGATTTCATCCGTTGCCATGTCTCGCAAATCGGCGGGATCACCCCTGCCCTTAAGCTGGGCCACCTATGCCAGACATTCGGCGTCCGTCTTGCCTGGCACTGCCCGCCGGACATGACCCCGATTGGCGCCGCAGTGAACACCCATATGAACGTTCACCTGCATAACGCTGCGATTCAGGAGCACGTGGAGTACAAAGAGAACACCCAACGTGTTTTCCCTAATGCCCAGGAGCCACGCAATGGTTACCTGTACGCATCAGAGGAAATCGGCATCGGCGTCGAGATGGATGTGCAAGCAGCGAGAGACTTCCCGGTGACCTACCGCCCCCACGAGTGGACGCAGAGCCGCCTGCCCGATGGCACTATTCATACGCCGTAATCGGGCTCGGGGCTCGGGGCTCGGGGCTAAAAGTGTAAAATCCTAGGACCCAGAATTCAGAATCTATCCGTAAAAATAGCTGCGTTATTTCTTCCTGAAATAACCAGCTATTCTTTTTTACCCCTAAACTTAATATTTTCACTATTAAACGGGATCACATAGGTACACTGATAATCGATATCAATCACCTCACTGACAATAAACACCTCACCGGTAGACAAAAAGCCCCGATTAGTGATCTTCATTGCCGCAATACCTTTTTTACACCCCAATAGCTCTGCTTCTTCCTTCGATATATTGATCGCCTTATAGCTAGTTAAATACCTGTCGATTTGCAGGCCAAGATCCAATGTATGATTTTGCAAAGAGCTTTCGATAATTTCATCATTCATTTTCGGGAATAACTTCACCGGCAGCTTGGTACTTTCCAACTGCACAACTTTCCCATTAACCAAACGCAATCGCTTGATACACCAGATATAATCATTTTCATCAATCAAGAATGAATTTTTATCGTGAGAGTCTGTGATCTTCTTATGCAAGCTGACTTTTTTATACGATATCTCCTCGAAGCTATTTTCTGTAATCGAGTTATAAACCAAAGGGTTGTTACGATTAGAGTCTTTGACAAAATGCCCGGCCCCTTGCCTGACAAATACAGCGCCAATGGCTTCAAGCTTGTTAAGTGCTTTACGAACGGTAAAACGTGACACCGAATAGTTTTCTGCCAACTCCCGCTCGGCGGGCAGTTTATCGGTGATCACACCTTGGTAAATTTTACTTAAGAGATCTTGAACAACAAATTCAAACTTCTTCATAGGGGGAAATAAATAACAGGAGCTATGTGACTATTTTATTAAAAGCCCGGGGAGTATTCAAACAAACAAAACGGCCCCAAACACAGTTTGGAGCCGTTGTCGTCATAGCCGAGTGAACCTAGTAAATGCTTCGTTCGGTCCTCAGCCCTTTCACCAAACTCACGCACATGAGCAACAGCACAAAGCTAAACGGCAAAGCAGTCGCCACCACGCCGGACTGGAAAGCTTGCAGCGCTTCCTGACCACCAATCCACAGCATCACTGCCGCAATCGCCCCTTCCACCGTCGCCCAGAAAATACGTTGGGGAACCGGCGCATCCACTTTACCGCCGGCAGTAATACTGTCGATCACCAGCGAGCCCGAGTCAGACGAGGTAATGAAGAAGATCAGCACCAAGCCGATAGACAATACTGAAATCACCGAGCTAAATGGCAGTGCATCGTAGACATGGAACAAGGTCAGCGAGATATCATTCAGGCCATTGGCACCTAGTTCACCAACTTTGTTCACCACCTGATCAATCGCAATCCCGCCGAAAATCGACATCCAGATAATCGTCATCAGCGTTGGTACGAAGATCACCGCGAACAAGAACTCGCGCACCGTTCGGCCATTAGAAACACGGGCAATAAACATACCGACAAATGGCGACCATGAAATCCACCACGCCCAGTAGAATACCGTCCAGCCTTGCATCCAGGTGGTATCATCGCGACCATGCGGGTTACTCAGCTCAACAATGTTACCAAAGTAAGCCATGATGGTTTCAGGCAGTGCAACCGTCACCACATCGAAACCGACGAAAGCAACAAACACCAACAGCGCAAAGGCGAACGCCATATTGATGTTACTGAGCAGTTTCACCCCGCCATCAATACCGCGAATAACCGAGAAAATCGCAATGGCTGTGACAAAGGCGATAACCCCCATCTGCATGCCGATCCCGCCCTCGGTGCCGAACACATAGTTGATACCGCTGGTTGCCTGCTGCGCCCCCAAGCCTAGTGATGTTGCCAAGCCAAACAGTGTCGCCAACACCGCCAAGATATCGATAACATGCCCCAACCAGCCCCAGGCCCTATCGCCAAATACCGGATAGAACACCGAGCGAATGGAAAGCGGCAGCCCCTTGTTGAACGCAAAGAATGCCAGCGACAAGCCTACAATGGCGTAAATCGCCCAGCCATGGATACCCCAGTGGAAAATGGTCGCGCCCATTGCCAGCGCTTTGGCCTCCTCGGTATACGGCTCGACATTGAACGGCGTGCCCCACCAGTTGGTAAAGTACGCCGTCGGCTCGGCCACTCCCCAAAACAACAGGCCGATTCCCATCCCTGCCGCAAACAGCATGGCCAACCAAGACACTCTAGAGTGCTCCGGCTTAGCATTCTTGCCTCCGATACGGATTTTACCCAACGGTGAAAACATCAGCACCAATGAGAAAAACAGGAAGAAGTTGGTGATCCACATGAAGAACACATCAAAGTCATTGAGGATGCCGTTCTTCAGGCTGTTCAAGCCTTGCTTGGCGGTTTCCGGATCAATAAAAAGAAGGGCGGCGAGAAACAGAATAATCAGTCCTGCACTGGTGCCGAATACAGGGTTATGTATATCAAAACCCCATTTTTGAATGTTGTCCTGACCCACCTGATAGTCGGTCGTCTCGATACTATATTTCTTTAGTACACTATCCATAATACTCTTTAAACGCTTTGTCATTGATGCTTTCCCATCCAAGAAAAGCACCTTTCAATTGCTGGTGATGAAAATTTAATTTAGACCACTAAACAATTTAAAATGTCGACACAGGGTAACAGCTCCTAAAAGATAATTCAAACACAGCAATATGTTGGTTTTTTGTGCTAAGACTTGCAAAACAGGTGGGATTTATTGGTGCGGGCACTAAACAACACCCCACAAAGCATCGCACCAACCAATTGTTTAGCGGTCGAAAGGTTTTATGATTTGAGATATTTTTACGCGGAAAGATTCCTCTTTGCCCATATCGCAAAGCGGCAAAACTCAATGGACTGCATTGAATAGAATTTAGCTTTTTTGCCTAACGATTTTGTTGAAAAAAACATATCGCTAAGTTTTGAAAAGGTACAACACTGCTGCCCCCGATAATCATTTAGTCATTAGGGGCTACAAGTTGATTTAGAGGGTGTTTTAAAGTCTGAAGTGAAACAGGAGAGCTCTCACCACTCCCCCACCAGCAAGCGGCTTTTAACGCCTTTGATTTGCAATCCCATTGCCTCGAACACGTCTTCGAAGTTACGGCACTGCGGCGGCAAGTTTGGCAGGGAGAGTACGGCTTCATCGAAGAAGCGGGTTTGCTCTTGTTCGGTTTGCCAGGCGGCCTGCCACCAATCCAAGATTCGGTCTTTCGAACTGGTCAAGCGCTTGGATTTTGGCACCCTGTCTTTTTTATTGAGGTTTTCTGCTGTGGTCGTTGGCAGCAAGTTCCAGCGGTCATTGTTCGGCCAATAGGCAAATGGCAGGCAGTGATCGACATGGTACTGCTCGCGCAGTTTAGTGCCGCTCCAAACACTCTGGATTTCGGTGCCACACTGGCGGAGCGCATCGACTTTCTTGCGCACTTCTCGGGTATCGTGATCTTTATCGACCCAAATCAAGCAATCGTAATAGGTTTGGAGATTAATGTTTCTCAACCTATTGTTTTCAAATCGCTTCATCTCTGTGACCCACTGATTAACCACCAATGGCTCAATCCAGCTGCTATAGAGTCGCAGGCAGTCCCACAAGCTTTCATCCAGCACAAAAGTACCAAAACTTGCCAAGAACTCACTGTCAATGAACAGAGAACTCAATGACTTCCGTTTCTGAGTCGGCGCAACCATTTCAAACAAATGATTATCTTTCGGGCCTTGGTAAATAAACTTAACCGGACCACTCTTAATGGTTGCAAGCGTGGCTGATAGTGTTTTCTGAAGCGCTTTTGCATCTTCACCGGTAAACAATACACCGACAGCGAGATCATCTGCGGATAGATGACGGAGCTTATGCCAGCCGTCTTCTTTGACAAAACCCAACCCTTTGCTGGTATTGCTGTTTTGTTGGATACCTTGAATACCATCGATTTCAATATCGATAAGGCGTTTGAATTGGCGGATCCAATATAGCGCAACCAGACCTTGAGGCAAGGCAACCTTACCATCGGTACGGTCCAACACTGCTCCGGGGTGGGCATCAGCAATACGAAGAAGTGTCCTGAGTAAAGCCAGCTTATACGTTGCTGATTTACTGTCATTAACGATGATATGGCGTACCTTGGTTAAATCCCCCGAGCCATCATCAGGAAGGTTAAGCACCACCGTCTGCCACTGAACGCTACTGCGTCCCATCGCATCACTACTGAGCTCGGTTTTCAAGCAAACATGCAGGGCTCGCTCTTTAGCAAACTGCTCAATCTCTTCTGCCGATACACCATGATTTTTCCTGCCATCGTCAAAGTCGCCATGGCGGAGTGTAATGATCAGCTTGCCATTTGGCGCAAGAAGGTTACTGAGCTTTCGGAATGTGCGTTCACGCTCTGAAGGTGGTATATGCATCCATACTGCTGAGAGCAGGATATAATCGAAGCGGATACCCAAAGAGATGACTTTTTTCAGTTCAGGAAGGCTATCGTCAAGCCAGATAACTTCCTTTGCTTGGGTATGCCGCTTGCCAATACCACGCAGCGCTTCTGCTGGCTCAACGGCATAGACTTCACACCCGTTTTCAGCAAACCACAAAGCATCACGGCCGCTGCCGGCTCCTACATCCAAAACACATAGTGGCTTGGCCGTGTCTTCAGCAACGGGCCAAAAACGCTTCCAACTAGCGTGCACGTTTTCAAAAACAAGTTTCTGGTAGTCGCTGGCAAGGCGCGAAGCATTGTTATGGTAAAAGCTATTTTGCATTGAAGTGGTGGTATGGAATTGGCTTACAGATGATTAATCATCACTTTACCTAACATTTTAGTAAGTTAAAGTGATGATTATCATTATTGGGTTAGTTAATTTCTGAAGGATCCATGCTTACAGGCCTGTAAAATTCAGGCGCAGTATCGATGTTCACTTTGTCGATATTGATAGTCATGAAACTGAGCCACAACTCCCGCCGGTACACACTCCCCTGCCGAGTAATCATCAAGCGCTGACAGCTCGCTGATCACCAGCAGCAAGATTTCCATGGCGATGGTGAAATCGTTTGCCGAAAAGTTCGCCAGGGTTTTCCAGCGCCGGACTGACTGGCCATTTGGCTGCGAGACCAGTTCGCACACTTTGAGGCTGATTGGCTTGAAATTGTCTTCCTCACATGGCCTAGCATTGAGCCCGAAAAAGTCAATCGGCATCAACGACCCCATACGTACCTTGGCACTGACTTTGGTCAATGTGTCAAGGCTCAGGTAACTATCTCGCTCGATCCCTTCACTGATCATCAATCCTTCGACATAGACCAACACACCTTGAGCTAAGTGATCGTCCAAGCATACCGCCCCATTTTTCAACGATAGATAAGCTTGCTTCAATTGATGTCTCGTCAAGTTCACGGTTGATCACCTATTTATTGATATTGTCAGAACTAGCCATTCAGCTTGTTTTGCAGGTCGCTGAAACTTTATTTACCTGCAAAATTATGTTTCGCCGCAGTATTGTCCACATTAACAGCAAAATTTCACCATTAATGTTTTGTGGACTTTAGAGTAAACACGTGTTCGCTTTTTATCCCTTTAAAGCAAAGCGCTTTTGCGCATTCAGTTAATGCTTTATACCATTAACTGGCTAAGTACCACAAATGAATACACCTACTCAAAACAAGTACAATCACTTTACCTACTCATAATGATTATGTAAACCTGACAATTTAACCAGTGCAGTACTGATTGTGATTATACCGTTGATTTAATTAACTTAAATCACTTCAATACGCTGTTATCTTTATAAATAGCCTTGCTTCTACTGATTTTCGGTATATATTAGTGGCAAGCCAAAGTACTGGATAAATACACATGACTTCATACAACAACGCTGGACTATCACACATGGATGTCGAGGCCAAACTCAATGCCGTTGGCTCGGCACAACGAGAGCGATTAGCCTTTATTGACTTTGCCCTTTACTTTTTGGGGGAGGTAACAAGGAAAGATTTGATAGATCGTTTTGCGGTTGGTCATGCGGCCACTACTCGGGATTTCGCGCTGTATAAAGAAATAGCGCCGGATAACCTCAAGCTGGATATGCGCTCCAAGAAGTACTACAAGCAGCCGGAGTTTTGCCCTGTATTTAATCTGGACTTGAAAAAGACCCTGGCGACCATCTCGCTCGGTTATGGCGATGGCTTCTCTGGCCATCAGGATTTTCCCATCCAGTGTGAGTCCCCGACATCGCTTACCGTGCCGCGTACACCAATCATGGCGGCGCTGTGCGAAGGGATCTACCGTAACAAATTACTGCAGATTGAATACATCTCCACATCCAGTGGTAAAGGCCAACGTGTGATCGCCCCCCACAGCCTTGTCGATTCCGGTAACCGCTGGCACGTGCGCTCCTTTGACCGCAAGAATAACCAGTTCATGGATGTAGTCTGCAACCGGGTGATCTCGGTGACGATCCTTGACGAGGAGCCTACCGCCGAAGAGCGTATCGAGGCTGATCGCCAGTGGCAGAAATACATAGAAGTCGAGCTGATCCCTCACCCGCGGCAGGGCAACCCAGAAGCTATCGAGCTGGATTACGAAATGAAAGACGGCAAGCTTGTGATTGAGGTTCGCGCAGCCCTCGCCGGCTACCTGTTGAGAAAATGGGAAGTCGATTGCAGCGAAGACGGCCGACTACACGAATATGTCGGTTACCAGTTGGCATTGGCGAATCCTCAGTCGCTCTACCAGGTTAACAGTGCCACTCTTGCCCCAGGCTACCGCTCGAATGAGCGCTAACCGTCGCTGAGCAAGCCCTCACGAAACCAAAGAAACCGTCCGGCTGGACGGTTTTTTATTCCCTTCGCCCTCTGTTTTACTGCCGTCCACAGCCTCTATTCGATTTTTTAAAACAACATGTTCGCCTATGCCTACTGTTGGTCATATTAAAGCCAACATACACTTAAACCATAAGCAGATCAGGAGGCATTTATGGCTATTCGACAAATACAGTCCCTCATACCCGCCCACCCTTCTTCTGATGGTGACGGGGTGCGTATTCAACGCGTCCACGGGTTTAACAACGCTCAGTTCTCACCATTCCTGATGATCGATGAGCTTAAGTCTGATAATTCTGCTGATTACATCGGTGGGTTTCCTCCCCATCCGCATCGCGGGATAGAAACTTTGACCTATATGCTAAAAGGCCACTTCCAGCATAAAGATCATATGGGCAATGTAGGCGAGCTCACTGATGGTGGTGCGCAGTGGATGTCTGCCGGTAAAGGCGTTATCCATAGCGAGATGCCAATCATGACAGACGGCGAGCTCCATGGCTTCCAGATTTGGATCAACCTGCCGGCCGCGAAAAAAATGCAGCCGGCGGATTATCATGATTTCCAGTCAGACGTCATTACGCAATACCGACAAGATGACGGCAGCCTTGTCCGGGTTATTGCCGGCGATCTCACTATCAAGGGAACAACGCTCGCCGGCCCGCTTCAGCAAACCGGCGTACCTGTGACTGTCGCCGACTGGCAAGCTGACAATCCCGCTCGCTTTAATAGTTGCCTCAACCCGGATTTTCAGGCCTTGCTCTACGTATATCGTGGCGAAATAGACGTTGAGGGCACCACCGTCAAAGCAGGTACGCTGGCCATCCTCGGCAACGGTGAAGGCTTGGCCCTATCAGCAAATGAGCAAGCTGGTGTATTGCTGCTATCAGGCCTCCCCATTGATGAGCCCGTTGTCCATTACGGCCCGTTTGTGATGAATAGCATGGAAGAAGTTGAGCAAGCGATTGCAGACTACCAACAGGGCACACTGGCATAAGGCGACAACGAGAAGTGTGAAACAGCCTTGGACAACAAAATACGGCTTACACCGACATTATGGTGTAAGCCGCACCTTCAAGCAGCTACTCGGGTTTATCCGTCCCTTTCGTTTTCTCCTGCGCAAGATCTGCAAAGTATTCCTTCGTCAACTTAAACACCACCGGGCTCAGGAGTAATAGCGCAATCAAGTTCGGGATCGCCATCATGGCATTGAGCGTATCAGCAAGTAACCAGATAAACTCCAAAGAGCTGGTTGCGCCAATTGGTACTGCAACGACCCACAACACCCGAAACGGGACGATGGCCTTTACACCCAGTAGATATTGAACACATTTTTCACTGTAAAAACTCCAGCCCAATATTGTTGTAAACGCAAAAATAGACAAAGCTATCGCGACGACATAATTACCAATCCCTGGCAATGCCGAAGCAAAAGCAAGCGATGTTAACGCCGATCCCGTCTCACCGCTCAGCCAGGCACCGGATACAACAATCGCAAACCCTGTAATGCTACAAACCACAATGGTATCGATAAACGTACCCAGCATTGCGACTAACCCTTGAGCGACCGGATTCTTGGTTTGGGCAGCGGCATGGGCAATAGGCGCACTTCCAAGCCCAGCTTCATTAGAAAAAATCCCCCGCGCCACACCAAATCGAATTGCTGCCCACACGGCAGCCCCCGCAAAACCGCCCTGCGCAGCCACCGGCGTAAACGCACTACTAATAATCAAACCGAAGGCAGCCGGGATCGCGGAAATGTTCATGATCAGAACGATCAAGCCAGAGGTAATGTAAAAAACCGCCATCAAGGGTACCAACTTACCGGCGACATCCGCAATTCGCTTGATCCCCCCCATCAACACCAATCCGACAAGTACCATCATGACCAAGCCGGATATAGCCGGAGAAAGCCCGAAGCTCGATTCAACCGCGGCAGCAACAGAGTTCGCCTGTACCGTATTACCAATACCGAACCCGGCAAATGCGCCAAAAAAAGCAAACGCCGTTCCCAGCCATGCCCACTTACTGCTAAGACCATTTTTAATGTAGTACATCGGGCCACCTACATGGTTACCCTTGGCATCCGTTTCTCGGTACCTCACTGCGCATACCGCTTCGGCAAATTTTGTTGCCATGCCAACGAGTGCCGTGCACCACATCCAAAATAAGGCGCCCGGCCCCCCTAAAAATATCGCCGTCGCCACACCAGCAATATTACCGGTCCCGATAGTGGCCGACAGCGAAGTCATTAGCGCATTAAACGGACTTATTTCCCCCTTTATCTCTTCTTCTTTCTCAGGGATCCTTCCTGTCCAGAGTAACCTGAAGCCGGCACCTATTTTTACAATCGGCATTAATTTCAAGCCAAGTGTCAGGTAAATGCCCACCCCGAGGATGAGCACCAGCATGGGTAATCCCCAGACAAAACCGTTTATGGCTGCGACAAAGTTTGCTATTGAATCCATCCTTGCGCTCTCTTTTTATATTTGCATATCAAAAAAACATAGGAGTCCTTGACTATAAGTTCAACTTTGAAATGAATAACGCCACCAATAACAAGGTAAGACAATACAAATAAAACGGTGCTGGCTAATTTGAATACTGCAGATATAAAAAAAGCTTCACGAGGAAGCTTTTTTATCATTCACCGGAAAGACGGTTACTCATACAATGAGGATTCGCCTTCAGGACGAGTCTTAAAGCGGCGGTGCAACCACATATATTGCTCGGGCGCTTCCATAATAGAGCGCTCTACAGCTTTATTCACATAAGCGGCAGCCGCATCGGGATCATTATGCGGGAACGCATCCAATGGCGGAAAGACCTTGAGCGTATAACGGCCCGAGTCGGTATTGCGAACCATAGCAAACGGCACGACGGCACAGTGAGAAGCATCCACCAACAGGCTGGTGCCTGTGGTTGTACAGGCCTTTTCTACCGCAAACAAAGGCGCGAACGTCGAGCGTCGCTTGCCATAATCATGATCGGGGGCATACCATACCCGCTCGCCGTTACGGAGCGCACGCAGCATGCCTTTGACATCCTTGCGATCAATCATGTATTTGTTCGAGCGGATACGCCCCTTGAACTGAAAGTAGTCAAAACAAGGATTCTTATTTGGTCGGTAGACACCTACACCCGGTGTTTTCATACCAAATGCACGCGCACCTAGCTCAAGGTTCAATGAGTGAACCGCGACCAGCAGCACGCCTTTGCCTTCAGCCTCTAGCTTATGGATATGCTCGAGGCCCTCGTAACTGACATGGCGCTCGACTCGAATATCCGGCCAGAACCAAGCCATACCGGTTTCGAACATCGCCAAGCCGGTGTTATCAATATTCTTCTTCATCAATATATCGCGCTCTGCTTGCGACATATCTGGAAAACAAAGTTCTAGGTTACGGGCTATGGTTTTCTTGCGCTTTTTAATAATGCGCATCGCCAAGCGCCCAAGCCCCTGCCCCAACCTGAACTGGATAAAATACGGCAGCCAACTGATAAGGTACATCACTCCAACCATCAGCAGGGTTAGCCAATACCGCGGGTGTAATAGCGACTTGGTAAAAGTAGGCGCTGTAAATTTACTCATAAGCTAGGGGATCCCTTTATTATTGTAATTCCGCCTTCATATTTTATTTAGGCCTATCCGGCCCCAAGTAAAATCCATGGGCAGAATTTATATCGAACACTGCATTCTATTGCGTGGCGATCGGCTATGCAAGAGGATGAAGTTTTGTACTGATATTTTTCAGCTTAGATTAAGTGAGTGGATAGAGATGAAGCAATTGTTGGCGCAATAATAAACATTACTGGGGATAAGGAGTGAGAGAAGAGGAATGCATGGTGGCCAGATGAGGCAGCCACCAGCAATAAACAGAGAAGGTATCAAAGCGCCGTTAAGCTACCGGTGAATACCGCAGATCCTCTGCTTTACGGTACAAGCACGGCTCCCCCTCGGGACGGGTTTTAAAACGGCGGTGCAACCACATGTATTGGCACGGCGCCGCGAGGATGGCATTTTCGACCGCTTTGTTAATGACCACCGCGGCCTGCTCAGGTGCGTTGCGTGGGAACGCCTCGTGAAGCGGGGCAAGCGTAATGACATAATCGCCGCTATTAGTCTCGCGCACCATTCTAAATGTCATCACTTCACAACCACTGTTGTCCACCAGCAAACTGGTGCCGGTTGTGGTACATGCTTGCTCAACGGCAAACAGAGGCGCAAATGCCGAACGACGGCGCCCGTAGTCATGGTCTGGGGCATACCACACCCGCTCCCCCGTGCTTAGTGCCTTCAACATCCCTTTGACATCTTTTCGGTCTATCAAGGTTCGGTTAGAACGGGCTCGCCCCCGGTACTGAACAAAGTCGAAGCAAGGATTATTGTTAGGACGGTATACGCCCATTCCTGACTTATGAATACCAAACGCCCGGGCCGCCAGCTCTAAGTTCAATGAATGTACGGCAATGAACAGCGCGCCTTTGCCTTCACGCTCTAGCTGTTCGATATATTCCATCCCCTCGATACGGACGTGGCGTTTCACCCGCGCATCAGACCAAAACCAGGCCATCCCAGTCTCAAACAAGGCCAGGCCCGTATTGTCAATATTGGCTCTGACTAGCTTTTTTCTTTCCTCCGCTGGCATGTCAGGGAAACAAAGCTCAAGGTTACGTTCAATGGTAAAACGGCGCTTCTTCATAACCGCCAAAGCCAAACGGCCAATCCCCTGCCCTAGTCGACGCTGTACAACATAAGGCAGCCAACTCAGCAAATACATGATGAGTATCAATAGTATTGTTGGCCAGTAGCGTGGCCCCAACAACTTTAGGGTGAAGCGAGGTGCAGCAAATTTGCTCATAAGTAATCATCAACAAGTAAGAACCAAGATCCAATCAAGGCTGTTAAAGCCATAAATTGCAGGCAAATCATACGCTGCCAAGCTCTAAAAACACAACTTTTTAATAATTAACATTCGATTTAATAAGCACACCGCCCAAAAAAAACAACACAGATGCCTAATACAATGAAATTGAAAGATGTTTTTTATAGATATGGCGAAATAAAAAAACGACCAAAAAACCGCATGCCTTAAGCAACATATCAGATTTTGGTCGTCTTGCTCGCATTATGCCCTTTAGGCTTTATTTAGATGCCACTTATGCACTAAAAGCCCTCAACCCCTTTCATATCAGGAAGGCGGTGAGCAATACCTTTATGACAATCAATACAGGTTTTAGAGCCATCCGCCAGAGAGCTCGAATGCTGGACCGATGCGCGCTGGGACTGCTGCGTGAAGTCCATATAGCTGAATTCATGGCAGTTGCGGCACTCTAACGAGTCATTTTTCTTCATCCGAGTCCATTCTCGCTCCGCCATGTGCAGGCGGCGGGCATCAAACTTTTCCGGGGTTGATATAGCTCCGGTGATCCAAGCCCAGACCTCTTTGGAAGCCTGCATCTTGCGGGCCATTTTATCCGTCCAGTCATGCGGAACATGGCAATCTGAACAAATCGCCCTAACACCGGTCCGGTTGGTAAAGTGAATAGTCCCCTGTATTTCCTGATACACATTATCTTCATGGCAACTAACACAGAATGGCTCCGAGTTAGTAAATTCCATCCCTGTATTGAAGGCCCCCCAGAAAATCACACCAGCAATGAATCCGCCTAATGTTAAAAACCCAAGGCTGAAGTACTTTGCTGGCGAGCGAATGAGAGCCCACCATTTTTTTAACCATTGCCACATACGCTTCCTCCCTTACTTCTCTTGCTCGAGCAGCGTATCGAGATCAGTAAATGAAGTGCCAACCAATGGCTTGGCATCGGTTTGTACCACATGACACTGCTGGCAGAAATATCGCCGTGGCGACAATTCCGCCAGGAAGTTACCGTCTCTATCCATATAGTGAGTGACACTGATCATTCTCGCCTGTGTATCTTCTACCCGGCTACGCGCATGACAGGACATACACTTGTTCACATTCAAATCGACTTGATAGTTATCAATCTTGTGAGGGATCACCGGCGGTTGCATTGGGTAGTTCCGCTTAGGGATCCTGTCATTGTTGATAGTTTTGTTCATCGCTGGCGGTTGGGGCTCCCCGCTCAAGGCGTATTGCCGGGTTGTCGCCAGCTCATCCCCCTTTATCGCCTCCGTTGCTGCAATGACAACTCCGGTTGTAAATACCAAGAAAAGCACAGCAAGTAGTTTGTTCATGGTGATACTCCTATGCCTTTACCACTTTGACAGCACATTTCTTGAAATCTGTCTGTTTGGAGAGCGGATCGGTGGCATCAAGTGTCACCTTATTGATCAGCTGGCTTGAATCAAACCATGGCACATAGACCAACCCTTTCGGCGGTTTATTTCTCCCTCTGGTTTCAACCCGGGTTATGATCTCGCCCCTACGCGAAATCACTTTCACCGCATCGCCACGCCGCATCCCTCTTTCCTTAGCATCGTCTGGATGCATGAAAACTTGGGCGTTAGGGTATGACTTGTGCAGCTCCGGTACACGGCGTGTCATCGAGCCTGAATGCCAATGCTCCAGCACCCGGCCTGTCGACAACCAAAGATCATACTCTTCATCCGGGCTCTCAGCCGGTGGCTCATACGGCAAGGCGAAAATAATGGCTCTTCCATCTGGCTTGCCATAGAACTCAAAATCACTGCCGGGCTTGACGTATGGATCATAGCCTTCTTTGTAGCGCCATAGCGTTTCCTTCCCATCGACCACTGGCCAGCGCAGGCCTCGCACCTCATGGTAAACATCAAACGGGGCTAAATCATGACCATGGCCGCGGCCGAACTGGGCGTACTCTTCGAACAGCCCTTTTTGCAGGTAGAAACCATATTCCGTCGACTCGTCGTTACTGTGTCCTTCCGAGATGTCTTCGAGTGGGAACTGATTCACTTGTCCGTTGGCGAACAGCACCTCATACAAGGTTTTGTCCTTGTAATCAGGGTTGGCGTCGAGCAGCTCCTGCGGCCAGACCTCATCGGTCTTGAAGCGTTTTGAGAACTCGACCAGCTGCCACAGATCAGACTTAGACTCACCTGGCGCATTGACCATCTTATGCCACAGCTGAGTCCGGCGCTCTGCGTTACCGTAGCCGCCTTCCTTTTCTACCCACATCGCCGTGGGCAAGATCAAATCTGCCGCCTGAGCCGTCGCTGTCGGATAGGCATCCGACACCACGATAAAGTTATCCGGATTACGGTAACCCGGCAGGATTTCCTCGTTGATATTAGGCCCGGCCTGCAGGTTATTATTTACTTGTATCCAGTAGGCATTGATTTTACTGTCTTTCAACATTCGGCTTTGCAACACCGCATGGGCACCGACCTTGCCGGGTATAGTGCCATCAGGCAGTTTCCAGATTTTCTCCGCGATTTTGCGGTGCTCTGGGTTGTTCACCACCATATCGGCTGGCAGGCGGTGGGCAAATGTACCGACTTCACGGGCGGTACCGCAGGCAGATGGCTGGCCGGTCAGTGAAAATGGACTGTTACCGGGGGTCGAAATTTTACCGGTGAGCAAATGAATATTGTAAACCAGGTTATTACACCACACGCCGCGGGTATGCTGGTTAAAACCCATGGTCCAAAATGACATCACTTTGGTATCGAGATCGGCGTAAAGCTCGGCTAACTCGATAAGGCGCTCCGGTTTCACCCCGGACATTTCACTGACTTTTTCAACCGTGTACTCGGACACAAACGCCTTGAACTCATCGAAGGTCATCGGTTCAGAGTCACCGCTGTCTGGATTTTTCGCCTGTTGCTGGAGCGGATTTTCTGGTCGCAGCCCATAGCCGATATCGGTTGCCCCACGACGGAAATTAACATGCTTGCCAATAAAGTCCTGATTGACTTTGTCATTGGTAATAATGTAATTGGCGATAAAGTTGAGGATGGCAAGATCGGTTTGGGGTTCGAAGACGATCGGAATATCGGCCAGTTCAAAGCTGCGGTGCTCAAACGTAGAAAGCACAGACACTTTGACCTTTGGATTGGACAACCGACGGTCCGTTACCCTTGTCCAGAGTATCGGGTGCATCTCCGCCATGTTGGAGCCCCACAGCACGAACGCGTCCGCCGCTTCGATATCGTCGTAACACCCCATGGGCTCGTCGACACCAAAAGTACGCATAAAACCCACGACCGCCGAGGCCATGCAGTGCCGCGCATTGGGATCGATATTGTTAGAGCGGAAGCCGGCCTTCATCAACTTCGCGGCCGCATAGCCCTCATAGATCGTCCATTGCCCCGAGCCGAACATACCAATGGCTTCGGGCCCTTTCTCTTTGAGCACCGCCTTCCATTTTTCGGTCATGATATCGAAGGCCTGATCCCAGCTTATCGGCGTGAAATCGCCCTCTTTATCGAACTTGCCATCCTTCATTCTGAGAAGTGGCTGGGTCAGACGATCGTCGCCATACATGATCTTCGAGAGAAAATAGCCTTTTACACAGTTAAGGCCACGGTTTACCGGTGACTTGATATCACCATGGGTCGCGACAACCTTGTTGTCCTTAACCCCTACATTCACCGAGCACCCCACCCCACAAAATCTACAGGGAGCTTTCTCCCAACTGATTTGGGTTTTCGATGCATCTGTAACAACATTACTTGCTACCACAGGGATCGAGATCCCTGCCGCAGCGGCAGCACTGGCCGCGGCCTGTGCTTTGATAAACTTACGCCGGGAACATTTCATTGCTTTCTCACTCAACTATTGCTTCACGGTAAAGACAATCTCACAGGCTATTGTTTTTAATTATTACTAGCCTGCTAGTACCTGTAAAAACCACACGAAAAACCCATAGCCTCCGACAACGGCAACAGCAAGAATGGGAAACAGTATGATGGTAATAAACAGAAAAGCCTTCAGCTCAGAACGGTGCCGGTTAGCATCACTCATTACTTTCTCCAATTTAGTTGGATACTTATAACTCTAGTAAGCTTCGTCGAAATTGATAACTTGATAAACTTAAAAAGATCGCCGGACATGCATCAAACCAAAGGTATTTAGCAACACTGGTATAAAATCCCGGGCAATGATGCTAGGGTGTTAGCTAAGTAGTTGTTTGAAAAAGGGTCAGGGAATGGCTATCAGCAAAACCAAATCCAGTTTTTACCGACGGCTTTATGTCGCTCACCTGATTGAATCAGGTATCGCTAGCGTGCCGGATATTTTGGAATATACCGGCATGCCGCGGCGTACCGCACAGGACACTATAAAGAGCCTGGCAGATCTCGATATTGTTTGTATTTTCAAGCAAACACAAGGAGAGCGAAATCGCAGTGGAAAGTACGAGATTAAAGATTGGGGGGCGATCAACAAAACGTGGATCGCCGATAATATCGCAGAAATTAAACAGGTATTGAATTACCCTTAACTCTGGCCAGCGGGTAATAGACTACTTTTTCTTTTCCATCATAGCTTTGAGATCAGCGAATGGATTGAATGTCGCCGCCTGATGATCATCTTCGCCCGCTTTCACCACACTGCCCATTTGATTGTCGTGCTCAGTGTATTTTTCGTGCTCATGATCATGGCAGAACAAGCACAGTAATTCCCAGTTGCTGCCATCTTCAGGGTTATTGGTGTGGTCATGGTCAACATGGTGGACCGTCAACTCCCTCAGGTTCGAATACACAAACTCACGGGCACAGCGGCCACATACCCAAGGGTATAGTTTCAGCGCTTTCTCGCGGTAGCCCTGCTCTTTGCGGGCATAGGCGGCACTGGTTCCATAAAAATCAGAAGACATTCTCTTACCTAGGATTGATTGATTACGGCGCTAGTGTACCGAATTCCTCCGTTTAGTGCTGCTACTGAATAGTAAATTCATGAATAGCCTCACTGAACGGAACATTTTGCGCTAAAAATGAAAGATATGATTGTTCAAAACACCAGGTGAAAGCAGTGTATCATTTTATAAACGACCAAATGACAGAACAATGTAAACCTTATTTGGTGTTAAATTAATCGACAAGGCGTCTAAATGCTTAATAGAGGGCAAAAAAATACCCCCCTTAGGTGTAATGCACCTTGATTATGATAATATTCGCCCTAATTTGTGAATTAAACTCTCACTCATATAGAGAAGACGACATATGGCTTTTGATTTTTCTGAATTAACTGTGGACTTATCGGCAATGCCGACAACGATTGATATGGGACATGCTTGGCTAGGCGGTTTGGTCCTCGTCATGCTGGTACTTTATATCTCCAAAAAAGGTAAACCTGTCGAAGTCGAGAAAGTTGTTGAGAAAGAAGTCGAGAAAATCGTTGAGGTTGAAAAACCTGTCGAGAAAATCGTCGAGGTCGAGAAAGTTGTTGAAGTTGAAAAAATCATCGAGAAGATTGTTGAAGTTGAGCCTAAGCTAAAAACCTCAACACCCGACGCAGCACTGCAACTGCTTTCCCTGCTTCAGCAAGAAGCACGCTTTATTGACTTCATGCAAGAAGATCTAAAAGGCTTCAGCGATGCCGAAATCGGTGCCGCTGCCCGCGTTATTCATGAAGGCGGCCAAAAAGTACTGACCGAATACTTCAGCTTTGCCCCTGTACGTGACGAAGAAGAAGAAACACGTATTACATTACCTAAAGGCTTCAACGCTTCTGAAGTTCGCCTAACAGGTAATGTTGTTGGCGAAGCGCCATTTACCGGAACCCTAATCCACCGCGGCTGGAAAGTGACTGACATTAAACTGCCTAAACTGGCTGAAGGTCACGACGCAAAAATTGTTGCCGCCGCTGAGGTAGAACTGTGATGCAAGAAATTCAAGAACACCGTTACAGTGTTGGTATCGACCTTGGTACCACCCACTGCGTATTATCTTATGTTGATCTGCAAGACGAAGACGCCAGCGTCAATGTCATGCCTATTGCCCAGCTAACCACGCCGGGCAATGTAGAAGAAAAGAGCCAACTTCCTTCTTTCATGTATCAGGCACATGAGTCTGAGCTAGCTGAAGGTGATACTGCCCTACCATGGTCTGCCAAGCCTAACGCAATTGTTGGTGCCATGGCCCGTAACCTCGGTAGCAAAACTCCAATTCGTTTGATTGCGAGTGCAAAAAGCTGGCTGTGCCACGGTGGTGTGAACCGTCGTGATGCCTTCCTGCCATTGAACAGCCCAGAAGAAGTGACCAAGGCATCGCCATTAGAAGCGACTCGCCAATACCTTGCTCACCTGGCAGAAGCTTGGAACAACCAGCACCCAGAAACGCCGTTGTTCGAGCAGGATGTGACAATTACGGTTCCTGCCTCATTCGACCCAGCAGCACGTGATCTAACCGCTGAAGCAGCTCGCGAAGTGGGCTTCAAGCACATGACGCTACTCGAAGAGCCACAAGCGGCCGTATATAGCTGGCTGAAAAACAACGATGATACCTGGCGCGACCAAGTCTCTGTCGGTGATGTCATTCTGGTGGTTGATATCGGTGGTGGTACGACTGACTTGTCCTTGGTTGCGGTCACCGAAGATGACGGCAACCTAACCCTAAATCGTGTTGCCGTTGGCGATCATATCCTACTGGGCGGCGATAACATGGACCTTGCCCTCGCCTACCGCCTGAAGATGAAACTGGCGCAGGAAGGCAAACAACTTCAACCATGGCAGATTCAGGCCATTACCCACGCCTGTCGCGATGCCAAAGAAGCCCTGCTGAGCGACACCGAACTTCAGGCTGTGCCGATTGTGGTTCCAAGCCGTGGCTCTAAGTTGCTGGGCGGCACACTGCAAACTGAACTGACCCAGGAAGAAGTGCAGCAGACGCTGGTTGAAGGCTTCTTCCCTCGCAACACCATCGAGCAGCATCCGGTAGAAATGCAGCGTGGTGCATTGACCCAGATGGGCCTGCCGTACGCGCAAGATGCAGCGGTATCACGCCATGTTGCGGGTTTCCTAAGCCGCCAGTCCTCTGCGGTTGACGAGCTGTTCGAGAAATACGATCAACTGCACGAAGGCTTCATCCGCCCTACCGCTATCCTGTTCAACGGTGGTGTGCTGAAATCTGATCTGCTTTCCGAGCGCCTGCTGTCAATTATCAACAACTGGCTGACGACGGCCGGTAGCCCAGAAGCCAAACTGCTTGAAGGCCTAGACCTCGACCTTGCGGTTGCGAGCGGTGCGTCATACTACGGCTCGGTACGCAAAGGCAAAGGCGTTCGTATCCGCGGTGGTATCGCGAGCAGCTACTATGTCGGTATCGAAAGTGCTATGCCAGCTATCCCTGGTATGGAGCCGCCTCTGGAAGCACTTTGTGTTGCGCCATTCGGTATGGAAGAAGGTACTCATGCCGATGTACCTAGCCGCGAGTTCGGCCTGGTGATTGGCCAGCCGGTACAATTCAAGTTCTTTGGTTCAACGGTTCGCCGTGATGACCCTGCTGGCACCCACCTAGATTGGTGGCAACCAGAAGAGCTCGAAGAGCTGCCAGCAATTCAGGTTACCCTTCCGGTTTCTGAAGGCCGTAGCGCAGGTGAAATTGTACCGGTTCGCCTGGCTTCTCGTGTTACTGAGCTTGGCACCCTTTGCCTTGAAGCGATCCCGACCGACGGCGGCCAGAAATGGCAGGTCGAATTCGACGTTCGCGAAAAATAACATACAGTTATTACAAACGGCGCCTCAGGGCGCCGTTTTTTTTATCCATTTAATTTTATTTTATTGAAATCAAAGATTTAATCTTGAAGATAAAGTCTTCATTAATGCACTCAACGGCTTTTTGGGATACTATCGAAAGCCTTAAAAAGTATTAAAACAACACGTCTGGAGTAATGAATGACTTCTCCTCGCTACCTTGTCGGTATTGATCTCGGGACAACCCACACCGTTGTCGCTTACACACCGATTTCAGACAACCTAGAATCGAGTCCGATTGAGATTTTCGAAATAGACCAACTTATCGCTCCAGGCGAGGTCGCCCGAAAACCACTTCTCCCTTCTTTCCGCTACCACCCTGCCGCAGGTGAAATCGACCCATCCCTGATGGTCTTGCCATGGGATATCGAGCCTGTCGAGGGTGACATTGAGCACGCTATCATCGGTGAGCTTGCCAGAGAGATGGGAGCCAAAGTGGAAGGCCGCCAGGTGGTGAGTGCCAAAAGCTGGTTATCACATACTGGTGTCGACAGAACCGAGGCTATTCTGCCTTGGTCGTCCAACAATAATGTCGCAAAAGTCTCTCCTGTTATCGCCAGCGCCAGTTATCTCAACCATGTTCGCCAGGCGTGGGATTACCACCATCCAGGTGACAAGCTCAAAGATCAGGAAGTCGTGATCACCGTACCGGCTTCATTTGATGAAGGCGCGCGGGCTCTGACCCTCGAAGCGGCTAAATTGGCTGGTTTCGGCGATATTCTGCTACTTGAAGAGCCTCAGGCTGTTTGTTATGACTGGTACGCGAAGCACAAAGATCACGCAGAGGAAATCCTCAAAGATATTCCACTGTTAATGGTCTGCGATGTCGGCGGCGGTACTACAGACTTAAGCTTGATTAAAGTCGGCACCAAAGACGACAAGCTGACGCTGGATCGTATTGGGGTTGGTGACCACCTTATGCTAGGCGGTGACAACATTGACCTTGCCCTCGCCCATTTGGCCGAACAGCGCTTGCATGGTGGCAGCAAGAAGCTAAGTGCGTCTGGCCTGTCAAAGCTGATCCAGCAGACTCGCAAAGTCAAAGAGCAGCTCCTTTCCGGCAATGCCCCCGATACCGCGAAAGTTACTATGTTGGGCAGTGGCTCCCGCTTGATTGGCGGCGCCAAGAGCATCGATATGACACGCGAAGAAGTTCATCAAATCGCGCTCGATGGTTTCTTCCCCCGTACCGATTTCAGCGATCAGCCAAGCCACCGCCAAGCGGCAGTGATCGAGTTCGGTTTGCCCTATGCCGCGGATCCGGCGATCAGCAAGCATCTGGCCCAATTCATCGCCCTGCATGATTCCGTTTGCCGAGAATCCCTGGCAGATAGCGCCCAGGCACCAAGTGCCGGCCAACCCGCCATTCCGGTTGCAGTATTGCTCAATGGCGGGGTGTTCAACAGTCCATTGTTATCCAGCCGAGTACTGGACACATTCTCGCACTGGAAAGGTGACAGCGTCACCCACCTTGATAATCCACACCCAGATCTTGCCGTTGCCTATGGAGCCGTTGCTTATGCCAAAGCTCGCCATGGTGCCCAGCTCAAGATTGGTGGTGGCTCTGCCCGCTCCTTCTTCTTGGTGCTGGAAAATAAGAAGCGCGCAAAACAGGGGTTGTGCCTGCTACCAAAAGGCATTGACGAAAGTACCGAAATCCGCCTGAAGGATCGCAAGTTCGCCCTAACCTTGGGCGAGCCGGTACGCTTTAACTTGGTTTCCTCAACCGACGACAGCCACACCCAAGCCGGTGAGATCTTTACCGTGGATGAAGAGAGCTTCGTCTCACTGCCGCCTTTCATTGCTACCCTTGACAGTGATCGCGATCGGGCAGAGCTTGCCGCCAACCAGAAAGATCGGGAAGAGGTCACCCTCGCCTGTCAGCTAACGGAAGTCGGTACCCTGCAGTTGGAGTGTGTCAGCATTCATGATGACACCAAGCGCTGGAAAGTCGAGTTTGCCATCCGCAAGGATCTGGCCAAACTCCATCGTGATGGCGATGAATCTACCCTTGCCCAATCGGCTTTGCCTGCTCGCATGGACGATGCCATTGCCCTTGTCAAACAAGCCTATGGCGGCAGTACCAAAAACAATGATCCCAAGACCATTAAGACGCTACGCAGTCAATTGGAAAAAACGCTGGGCAAACGCGACAGCTGGGAAACGCCATGCCTAAGGGAACTGGCAAATGCGCTGCTTGAAAGCAAGAAGAGACGCCGTCGCTCCGATCTCCATGAAAGGAACTGGCTGAAACTGACAGGCTTTGCAATGCGCCCAGGTTTCGGTTACCCATCCGATGAATGGCGCATGGAGCAAGTCTGGCAACTTTACCAACACGGTGTCCAAGCAGGGAGTAGTGCGCAAACATGGAGTGACTGGTGGACATTCTGGCGCCGTATCGCCGGAGGCCTGAGTCAGGAGCAACAATTGGTCATCTACAAGGACATTGCGAAATACATTAACCCTACAGCGAGCCGTAACAGCAAACTGGCTAAGGAAATGCAAGAACGTAGCTATGAAGATATGGTACGGCTGGCTGCTAGTTTAGAAAACTTGCCTTTCGACAAGAAACTTCAGCTCATTGAGTGGATCTTCGGCAGGCTGCAAAAACCGCTGTATTCCCAGGCCCATTGGTGGGCGATTGGGCGTATCGCAACCCGCAGTCCTTTCTATGGCAGTGCACATAATTTGCTCACCCCTCAGCACGTTGCCTACTGCTTACCGGAGCTGATGGATTTCGACTGGCGCAAGGATCCAAACATCGCTTTTGCGGCAGTAATGATGTGTCGCATGACTGGCGACCGCACTTTGGACATCGACGAAAATAACCGAAATGACGTTATTTTGAAGCTAAAATCCAGCAAAGCGCCAGAAAGTTGGGTGGAAATGGTATCGACCGTCAAGGTATTGACAGAAAGTGAAACTAAGCGCGTATTCGGTGATGCACTACCAACAGGATTACGCTTAATCGATTAAGGTTCTGTTAGGGTTCAGCTGGTAATCTCATCAACCATAAATGAGAACTAACTTTTCTTCCTTAGAGATTTTCTCTGGGAATGTTTTTTGCCTAGCGAGTACACATCACATGAACCGTTCACAATATAAAGTTATCGCACAGCGGATTTTTAAATCTGAGAATCAACGCATTGCTGTTGAAGCTGTGATCTTCGAAGGCCTATCTAGCTACGAAGCAGAGAAGCGCTTTGATGTACCTAAAGGAACCCTTTCGCGCAATGTACGCAAGTACAAGCGTGAGGTGGAATACCTAAACAATGTTGTAGCGGCTTAGTATTTAGCCAGCTTAATAAAAAAAACGGAGAATGGTTACATTCTCCGTTTTTTTTGTGCGTCGCTATTGAGACGAAACACCCTAAGGCTACATCATACGCAACATGTCATCACGCCCTCTCAGCCAACAGCTCAACCAATACAGCGCCACGCCGACCACCAGCATGATGAGATGAGAAAAATAACCGAACTCGGAAAATACCGTATATGCCGACGAGCTCGTCAGGATAGAAAACGGCAACCCATAAATCTCAGATAACACAGCTCCAGCCTCACCCGACCCCGTTGCTTGGAACATCGCAATTTTAAATAATATAACCGTCAGTATCGCAGCAAGAAGCGGGTACCTGGTCAACTGGGATAGCGCCATCAGTCCTGCGCCAAGAGGAAACAGCGCAATACTCATTAGTCCCAACCGAGCAAGGAACTCAAACCAATGGGAAATTAAATTGGCAAAAGAAATCCCCCAGCTCACCATCACCTCTTGAGGTAACCAAAGGATTGCCATTATCCACACGATAAAGTCGGCAGCTAGCATCAAGGCAGAGGCAATCAATGGAATAACGGCTAGCGCAAATATCAATTTCGCGGCTACAGCCTGGAAGTCAGAGACAGGCATTGAGCGCCAAAATAGTAAGCTGCCTTCCTGTTTCTCTTTACGAACTGTTTTAGGAACGTAAATAAAGAAAAGCACCAGGTAGACAATGCCGGCAACCACTTCGTTAAGCTTACCGACCAATCCGGCAAACGTACCCTGGGCTACCCCCCAATCGATCATTCCCTGCCCGCTTGACTGTATTGAAAGGGCAACATTATCGCCCTGCATCACAAAGATAAAATTAATGATCGCGAAGACTAGCAGCAAAAGCGGCAACCGAATGACGATGCGGTGCTCAATCAACTCTTTTTCAAGCAGCGTTAACCAAGCTCTCATGCTTCCTCCTGCTGCAGGGCAATAAAGACCTCTGACAAGGATGGTTCACAGACCTCCCCAAATACCGATAGCTTTTCAGCTTTACCGTTTTCGAAAATACACATGGACTCTTTTATCCCATGTTGGATATGAATAGGCCTCGCCGCTTCGGCTTGACGCTTATTTTCTTCTTTAACAATGACCTTCTGGAAGCGCCCTTGGATTTCATCGACAGAACCACTCGTTACCGCTTTGCCTTTTTTTAGGATCAGCAGCTCAGTTAGCAAATGAGACACCTCATCAACTTCATGACTCGCAATAATCATGGCGCGCTCACCCTGTTTAAGCCACTCAACAAGTTGATTATAAAATCGTTCCCTAAACATGAGATCCAGACCTAGTGTGGGCTCATCCAAAATAAGTAGCCTCACATCCGCTGACATAACCAGGGCTAAATGCAATTGCACCTTCATCCCTTTCGACAGACGCCCGATCTTGGTTGATAGCGGAATTTCCGTTTGCGATAAATACTGTTGGGCAAGCTCAAGGCTAAAGTTAGGATGCACGCCCGCGCTGTATTTCACAATTTGCTTCACTGTCATCCACTCGGGAAGCACAGCGACATCCGACAGGTAGGCCAAATCCCGTACAATGTTAACACGATCATTTCTTGGTTCCATCCCGAACACACTCAATGTCCCATCATAATCGTAGGCACCAAGTAAGCATTTGATTAGTGAAGATTTCCCGGCACCATTATGGCCCAATATCCCTAACACCTGGCCAGGTTTAATTGTAAAATTAATCCCCATCAGCGCTCGGAACCTGCCGTAGCTTTTTCCCAGCTGATGTGCTTCTACCAATGTATCCACTATTTAACCTTTTAGTTAATATTTAATTCCCACATAAGCATACTATCAGGAATGCCACAGCCCTAATACTAATAGCCTAGATACAGATATATGAATTAATTTACACTCTGGCAAAGAGGAAACCACGTGCATATGGAATAAAGAAAGATGTGCCAATCTAATTTGATTGACACATTCAAGAGGCATATGAAAGGTTACTCTAAATAAATAGAGTAAAGTTTCTGAAACATCTATATGTTCAGAGAGTCATTGAATTAACCCTGAGCATTCATACGAATACGGGCTAATGTCGGCAGTCGTTAAGCTGAAGCTTGGTTTTATTCTTCGATTTTTTCAACAAGTTCTTCTGGGTCAACACCATCTTTTTGCATGAGAGCGAGAATTTCCATCATACGTACCTGACGGGCTTCTTCTTTAAACTCATGGAGAACGGCAATTAGGTTGTTAATTTTGTGTAGAGGCATACGCTTAATCACCGCCTTCTGGCGTCCCGGTACTTCATCAGCAAAATCGATGAGTACCTGGCGGTAATCAACACGCTCTTCTTTAATAACACCGGTTTTAGTATCAACTTTTACAGTTTTAGCTTCAACACTATTAAGCATCGCTGATAACGCTTTCTCAGCAGCTGCAAAGTTATCCATCAATATTACCTCTTAAACTGAATATCATGCACTGAAATCGCCGACTAAAATGGGCAATTCAAGCGACGTCATGATGATATGCTAATAACATTCAAAAATATTTTGTCTTGCATCGATGGCAAGATAATTCTTTTCATATTGAACCACATTCGATGCAGCACATAAGTTGTTAGAAGCAAAGAGTGGCAATAGTTAGGGACTACAAAGGGTAGATACGCTGATAATACCTCTTGTTAGAATCCTTGTGAACATAAATTTAAGGAAATTATCAATTATTCAGAAATCAGCAGGGTTTAGCTGCATATAGTGAGTGTGGACTAGGGTGTACACTTTAGCAAATAGATTCGCATACGCGTATTACATCTGCCAACTTTTTCTCTACTTTGAACACCATGCACCAACCCGCACCAACTAGATGCACTTCGATATATACTCTTACTTATGGCATGAACCACATCTTTTATCATGGTTTGGATATTAAAGCGATTAATTCAAATACCCGTAATTTTGGGTTTTGCTGCAATATCATTTGCATCAATCAAAGTAGAAGGGGTATTTGAAGCAACAATGCCCTGCTCTGTGTTTCAATCTTTTCGCCAAGATACCAACCCAGGTGATATCAAGGTGATACCACGACAGCAATACACTGTTTACGCCCGCAACAAAACCAATGGAGAGTGGTTGCAAATTATCGTGCCCGAAGCCTCTCCTTCTTTGCGTTGGGTTAACCTCTCATGCGGTCAATCCGATTTATCCTCCCTCATACAGTTAAAGGGAAGCAATCACCAGTGCCAAACCAAAGGCCAATATGACTCATACTTGCTTGCAGTTAGCTGGCAGCATGGTTTCTGCCAACATGCGACTGGGGTCGCTTCAAAGCCCGAGTGCACCGCTATCAACCAACAGCAGCTCTCTATTTACAACCTCACCCTACATGGTTTGTGGCCCACCCGGCAATCTTGCGGTATTCACTATGGCTACTGTGAGCCCGATAAGAAAATGGATCTCACACCGAGCACTATCAGCACCCTTGCCCCCTGGATGCCCAATTTTTATTATCAAACCGAATTTGGCGCATACCAATGGAAAAAGCACGGCAGCTGCCAATACCGAGAGGATGATGACTATTTTCTCTTAGCAACGTCACTGGTCCGCCAAGTTGATACCTCATTAATAGGACGATACATCAAGCAACATGTAGGAAAACAGATGTCCACTGCCCAGTTCAAACAGGTGCTTACCGATAATTTTGGCTTACATGCAGTCAAACGTATCCAGCTATCATGTATAAATAAACGCTACCTTCAGGAAATAAGATTAAGTTTGGGCAAGGATTTTGAACAACATGGCACTCTGGTCGGCAAACTCATATCGGGCCCTGCATTGCCGTCTTTTGCAGGAAACTGTGCACCCACCATAGAGGTTGAAAATTGATTACTTTTAAATCATATAGATAGATTTAAAGTAAATAATGAGAGACAGGTAGTATTTTCACATATTTACCCTATTGCATTCTCACCTTGGTATTGTAAAATTCATACCGTTCATTAGCTAAAGTAATGAATATAAAGCCTTTTGGCGGACATTAGCGCAGTTTGGTAGCGCACTACTCTGGGGGAGTAGGGGTCGCTGGTTCAAATCCAGTATGTCCGACCAAAGGGCTTTTTTATTTCCTGCCAACACGCTGTCCGACGTAGAGTCCATATCCATTGCATTTGACGGTTATTTAACACAACGGATCTGTTCGATTGGGTTAAACTACTGAAGTGTATCGTTATTGGAGCCTAACCTCCTGACAAATAGCTTGCTCCACTGCATTGATTTTTTATATCAAGCCGAGGTATCTTCACACGTTAGCGATACAGTTTCACTGTGTTTGGCACGACTTGCATCACAAGGGACTTTAGAAACACATGCTTTTTAACAATAGCCAGAGATATGCACTTTCTCTGGCCGGATCAACAGCTCAACCACCATACAGGACGTTATGAAGTTAACCGATATCATACGTTACAGTGCCGTTGGCTGTATTTTACTTATTTCCTTTATCCTATTGATCGACAGATGGTTCTCCGATCAAGCCTCATCTCGAATCTTTGAAAGTACTCAAGCCACCCCTACCCGCTCGATCGGTTTAGTACTGGGTACCAGCAAATATATCGCTCGATCGCTAAACCCTTATTATCAATTCCGAATTGATGCTGCCAAGCAATTGTACAAAGAAGGTAAAGTCGATATTTTGCTACTGAGTGGCGATAACGCTCACCGCTCTTACAACGAACCCTGGACGATGAAGCGCGATTTACTTAAATCCGGTATACCCGAGCAGGACATCGTGTTGGATTACGCCGGGTTCAGAACCTTAGACTCGGTAGTTAGGGCCAAGAGCGTTTTCGATGCCAACCATTTCGTTATTATTACCCAACGCTTTCACTGTGAGCGGGCTTTATTTATTGCTGACAGGAATCAAATTGATGCGATATGCCTTGCCGTCCCAGAGCCCAAGGGGTGGGCAGGCCTAAAAATACGGACGCGTGAAGTCTTGGCAAGGATTAAGGCCCTTATTGACGTGTATATTCTCGATATGAAACCAAAATTTGCCGGCCCCAAAGAGCCTATCGAAACTGAGCCCCTGGAACTGGAAGGCCCTCACCGACCAAGTTGACTAGCTTTGGCCTAACGTATCTCCCAGCCTGGCAGTACCAGCTGTTCGCTGGGAGATACGCTAGTATCGTGTGATAGGTGGTTACTTAATCGAAGCATTGCCCGTCGATAATGCCGGCCCCCCTTTATACAACGCATTGAATGACTTTATAAATTTAGCCCTAACATTACGGACATGCACTTGTGCATCCTGCCTAATACGCTTTCGAGTCCCTTGCTGCTTCATGCTTCCTGCCAACAATCAATTCACAAAACTATCTTATCGATAGCTATGATACCCATCGCATAACAACTGTAAAATAGCCTAAAACCAGCAACCCTGATCATTGAGAGTAATATCACATCCCGTAACGACAATATTCATTCATGTTCTTTGAGCCGCGAATATCCGCCTTGCCACAGAAAACATCATCCTCAGAAATGGGTATTTTTCTACACATTCCTTCTTTATAACCTCACACTTCAATCAATCCACCCATCAAACGACCAACAATTAAGCGCAAGCATATTAACAAAACAAAAACAGTTGGTAACATTTGCAGCAAGTCACCTAAGTGCACGTGATTGCACTTGATAACTATAATCAGATGAAAGGAAACTACTATGACAGCCTTGACGATGACATTACGCAAGTGGCTGTTTGACCGGAACAGTATTATTCTGCTGGCAGACATCGCCCTCTTTACCTTACTCTTAAATACCTTACCTTTTGACAGAGAGGTGGTTGTTGGCCTCAGTATTCTTGCTTTCGTCGCAGTACTCTGGCTGACCGAAGCCCTTCATGTCAGCATCACTGCGATTTTGGTTCCCATCCTTGCCGTCAGCTTCGATATTTTCCCGACGCCTGCGGCTTTGAGTAATTTTGCCAACCCTATCATCTTCTTGTTCTTGGGTGGGTTTGCCCTCGCAGCAGCATTACACAAACAAGAATTGGATAAGGCAATTGCCGATAAGGTATTGCTGATCGCCCAGGGACGTATGTCGGTGGCCGTGTTCATGCTCTTTGGCGTTTCTGCTGCACTGTCAATGTGGATCAGTAATACGGCCACTACCGCAATGATGCTACCGCTAGTACTGGGGGTCCTTAACAAAGTGAACGCCAAGAGCGAGCGCAGTACCTATGTATTTGTTCTTCTTGGTATTGCCTACTGTGCAAGTATTGGTGGTATTGCCACTGTTGTCGGTAGCCCGCCTAACGCCATCGCTGCTGCCGAAGTTGGCTTGAGCTTTACAGAATGGATGGCATTCGGCCTACCGGTATCAATTGTTTTGCTACCCGTTACGGTTGCCCTGCTTTACTTTATGCTGAAACCTAACTTGAACCATACCTTTGAGCTAGACCATAAGCCGGTTGAGTGGAACAACGGCAAGCTGGCGACCTTGGCCATTTTTGCTATTACAGTCCTGCTATGGATTTTCAGCAAGCCTATCAACGGGATGCTTGGCGGCTTCAAGAGCTTTGACACACTGGTTGCCCTTGCCGCTATCGTTATGCTTGGAGCATCACGGGTGGTCCAGTGGAAAGATATCGAGAAGTCTACCGATTGGGGCGTGTTGCTACTATTTGGTGGCGGTATCTGCCTGAGTAATGTACTCAAGGCCACTGGCACCAGTGTCTTCCTGGCCCATAGCTTGAGTGGGTTCCTGGAGCAAGCAGGCTTGTTCTTCACCATCTTGGTTGTGGCGGGCTTCGTTGTGTTCCTCACTGAGTTTGCCAGTAATACCGCAAGTGCCGCGCTTCTCGTCCCGGTATTTGCCACTGTCGCCGAAGCGTTGGGTGTATCCCCGGTTATCCTGTCAGCTCTGATAGCCGTTGCCGCGTCGTGCGCATTCATGCTGCCAGTAGCAACACCACCAAACGCCATTGTATTTGGCTCAGGCCATATCAAGCAGTCGGATATGATGAAAGTCGGGATTTACCTAAATATCTTGTGTATCGCGGTACTTTCGGCGCTTGCCTACCTGTTCTGGTAATCCAAAGAGACATTTTAGAGACCACAAGGAGGGGCAATTGCCCCTCCTTGCTTTACAGACGCCTCACAGTTCATCGGCCGGATAGCGAACACCCAAGATCGCTCTTGCCTGCGTCGTAATTGCACTGACTATTTGGCTGCGAACAAGCCCTTCGTGGTTGACAGTGCCTGAGTTCAACAAGCGGGCAAACTCCTCGGCTTCATAGCGCATCGCGTTCTCATCTTGCTCTACGGTTAATTCAACCGCCGGTTCATCACGTCGACAAAGCTTAACGCCGTGGCATTCTGATATAAAATCAACTAACAAGGTCCCCTGCTCACCCTGGATTTCGCTCGGGATAAAGCCATCGCTGACTTTTGAGTGCGCAATAGTGACATCAAAATCCGCGTAATGTAGCACCAGTGTGCCATGGGCATCCACCCCGGAGTCAAGTAGGCTTCCCTGCGCCGTCATGCTGTTTGGCTCACCAAACAAGGCAATGGCACTGCTCAATGGGTAGACCCCGATATCCATCAACGAACCATTAGAAAAAGCAGGGTTAAATGTATTGGGATTCTCACCATTTAGGTATTTCTGATAACGCGAGGAATATTGGCAGTAGGAGAAATACACTTTTCGAATACGGCCAAGCTTAGGTAAGGCTTTTTTTATCACCTCAAAGTTAGGGACATAAGTTGCCTTCATGGCTTCAAATAGCACCACTTGCTTGTCGGTAGCCAGTTCAACCAACTCTTGCACTTCTGTAATATTCGACGCCATGGGCTTTTCACCAATGACATGCTTACCGGCATTGATAAACACTTTGGCTTGCGGTGCATGGAGTGAATTAGGGCTGGCAATATACACCGCATCGATCACATCAGTGTTTGCAAGATCATCCAACGAGTCATAACATTCTACTTGACCATACTTACAGGCAAACTCCTTGGCTGTTTCCAGGGTTCTTGAATAGACCGCCGTCAATTGATACTGACCCGTCGAGAGTGCAGCACTGATAAAGCGATCCGTGATCCAGTTTGTCCCGATTACACCCAAACGAATCATTGGTTATTTCCTTGTGGTTATTAGCTGTGTCCAGTGTAACAAATACCGACTTCTGACATAACCTCAAGTTCTGTATAGAAAACAATCATAATCCTTGTGTTAACAGTCAGTTATGGTTTACTTTGGTTGTGCCAAACAAAAATACGAGTGACGTTATGTACTACGCAGATATTACCGGATGGGGCAAGTGCCTCCCTCCGACTGAGCTGAGTAATGATGAGCTCAGTCAATTTGTTGATACTTCGGACGAATGGATAAGAACTCGTACGGGTATCGAGTCTAGACGAATCAGCCATGTCAACACCTCTGAGCTGGCTCATATTGCCGGTGCCCGTGCGCTGGCGGCTGCCGGCGTAGACGCTTCAGAATTAGATCTCATCATAGTCGCGACTTGTTCTCCCGATACCCTTGTCCCCAACATTGCCTCAAAAGTGCAGCTCGATCTAGGCGCGAACAAAGCTGCCGCCTTTGATATGAATGCCGCTTGTACGGGGTTCCTGTATGGTCTGGAAACTGCAAGCAAAATGATTCAGGCCGGAAATTACCAGCATGTATTGGTTATCGGAGCCGAACGCCTGTCATGGTATCTCGACTGGAGCCAGCGTGATACGGCAGTACTGTTTGGTGACGGCGCAGGCGCTGCTGTTCTGAGCCGCTCAACCCAGCTCTCTGGCCTGCTCGATGCCCAATTGGGCTGCGATCCAGAAGGAAGAGATGTGCTGGCCATCCCAGAATTCGGCACAGCCATGGATCGCTTCAACCCAGATGCCGGACATTTTGCCTTCAACTTTGTTGGCCGAGAAATCTTCCGACGTGCCGTGCGGGGAATGGGAACAGCTGCTAACACTGTATTGCGAAGGGCCAACCTAACACAGGGGGATATTGATGTGGTGATCCCCCACCAAGCTAACCAGCGTATAATCGAAGCCCTGTGCGACCATGCCGGCATTCCTCAGGACAAAGCTTTCGTTAATATTCACCAGTATGGCAATACGTCAGCGGCTACCGTGCCTATTGCGCTATGCGAAGCGGTGGAGCAAGGCCGGGTCAAACCCGGTGACACTATTCTGTCAGCGGCATTTGGTGCGGGGCTGACCTGGGGTGCCGCCGTCATCAAATGGGGGCAGCGTGTCACACCGGTTAACGCCTCCGATGCCGAACTACCAGAATGTCACCAGACGGCGACGGAACTGCTGGAAAATGCAATTCGCCACTGCACCAAGTAACATTGGTAATATCAGCCTCCATAAATAAAACCAGCACGGGTGTGCTGGTTTTTTATTGACCTACAGAGCGAGACGTTAAAGCACCTCAACCCGGTTACGTCCCTGCTGCTTTGCTCTATACAGCGCGTTATCCGCTCGGTGAATAAATGCTTCTATCTCCTCACCGGGCCGATGCTCTGCCACACCGACGCTACAGGTGATACGGAGCCCATTTGTCCATTGGTAACTCTCGACAATTTCCCGCACCATTTCAGCAAACTCCTTTGCACCACGAAGGTTGGTGGCAGGACAAAAAATAATGAACTCCTCACCGCCCCAACGTACGACTACATCCGTTTTTCGCGCTCGCAGATTCAGCACCCGGCCAAACTCCTTAAGTACTTCGTCACCGCCGTGATGCCCCAATGAATCATTGATTCGCTTGAAATAATCGATATCGATATACACCATCGACAAGGCATGGCAATTTCGCTGGGAAAAATCGACGATATCCCTCAACCAGCGATCTACTGCATTCCGGTTTTGCGTCCCCGTCAGATTATCAGTAAACGCAAGTGCTTCGAGCGCCAGCGACTGTTGATAAAGTTGCTTATTTGCTTGCTTAAGATAATCCGCCTGCGCCCCCATTTGCCTAACCCGTTCAGCCAGACGTCGCCGCTCTGCCACCAAAAAATAAATAGCAGCCAGTACCCACATCAAAATATTGGTCCTCAGAAGGGCGGATTCAGAAAGCCAGTGGCCATAGAAAACCAATCGGTTCAGTTTAATCGAATAATGCGCCGGCCTGATATGGCTACCTGTCGCGATTTCAATTTGCACTATGTTATCGAACTTAGGGCCGGAGTGTTCAATCGGCACTTGGTAATCAGCAATCCACCAAGAAAGCACCTGGAAGGCTTTCAAAGGAATCACTTTCATGCCGTTGCCTAGACCTGGAGAAAACTCTATCGCATTGAATTTATAGGAAACCGGATCGTCGGCGGTGGAATAAACAGAATCGAAATTGCGTAGATAAACCCTGAGGCGTTCACCGTCCATAAGACTGTAATAGTCAACATCGATGCCAATAGAATGAAACGAGGACAGGTCAAGGCCACCCATTGTGCCAGCCAGGTCAATCGATATCTCGCAAAAAGGCCACTTACCCTGGGTACCTATATCACAGTTCAACTTAACCGCTTTGCCATTAAAGTCGATATCGGACTGAGTATCCCCCCCCTGGCTACTGTCATCGATACTGGAATAAACGGCATTCCTGGCATCAATTGTCAGTTCTTTTTCAAATCCCCCTAAGATATGAAACAACGTTGTTAACGATGAAAACGTTAGCAGGATATAAGCCGCTAGTCGTACACGTCGCCCTAAATTGTCCATGAATACCTATGAAAAATAATAAGAATAGTAAGTAAATAGGGTAATAATTTCTTTGATTAACAGTAAGATATAAACAGATTATCAGAAGCATTGGCCATCACCAAGCTTCTAATTTTTTATTGGAAAATAAGAGGCTAAACTACATCTCTGATCACGTATTTCTACTCTAGCAGCTTAATCAGCCGCATTTTTGACCCAAAAGCACCACCATGGCGGTGCTCTATGGCCGAATGATAATTAGGCAGATTTTGATCGGCTACTTACGCGAACGATAACGGCCTCTATTTTTGTGTATTTGCGATTTTGCTTTAGCACGTCGTTTATCACTAGAGCGTCCACGTCGACGGTTTTCTGGTGGTTCAATCGTCGGATCCGGTTCATAACCTTCGAGCCACTGCTGCGGTAAACGTTTATCCAGCAATTCCTCAATTGCCCGCAATGCCCACTCTTCATCCAGGCTCATCAATGAAATAGCATGGCCAGCCTGACCCGCTCGACCAGTGCGACCAATACGGTGGACATAATCTTCAGCTTTAAATGGCATCTCGTAGTTAACAACATATTCCAACTGTTCGATATCCAGCCCTCGCGCAGCCACATCAGTGGCAACCAAGACCCTTGCCTTGCCCGACTTGAAATCATCGAGTGCACGCTGGCGCGCACCTTGGCTTTTATCCCCATTGATAGAGACCGCCTTGATCCCATCCTTGCCAAGCTCTTTGGCAAGTTCATCCGACCCTTGTTTGGTTTTGGTAAACACCAGAACCTGCTGCCAATTTTTCGAACCGATTAAATACGCCAGCAACTCACTCTTACGATGCTTATCAACTGGGTACACCATCTGCTCCACCGTGACAGCCGTGCTGTTGCTTGGCGTCACTTCGATCAGCTTAGGATCATCCAAAATATCATACGCGAGCTTCTTGACCTGCTTGCCAAAAGTCGCCGAAAAGAAAGCAGTCTGGCGCTCAACATGCATGCGCTTGAGAATACGCTTGATGTCATCAATAAAACCCATATCCAACATACGGTCGGCTTCATCCAATACCAAGTAACTGATCTTGCTAAGATCAACCGTACGCACATGCGCATGATCAAGCAGACGGCCTGGCGTGGCAACCAGCACATCCACGCCTGACTCGAGTGCCTTTACCTGCACCTTCATACTCGTGCCACCGTAGGCCACTGCAACTTTCAGTTCGGTATCTTTCGCATACCCGCTCAAGCTATCGAACACTTGCTGGGCCAGCTCGCGGGTCGGTGTCAGGATCAAGGCTTTGACCTGTTTTGCTTCCGTCACAGTGCCATTGCCTTCCAATAGACGATGCAGCAGAGGCAAACCAAACGCGGCTGTCTTTCCCGTACCGGTCTGGGCACCGGCCAAAACATCATGGCCTGCTAATATTTCAGGAATAGCCTGCTGCTGCACCGGTGTTGGCTGCTCGAAACCGAGAGAAGAAACATTTTCAACAAGTTGGCTATTTAGCCCCAGCGATTGGAAAGACATGCAAAATACCGACAATTTTCAAAAGAGGCCGGATTCTAGCAAAAAAGCTGGGCAAGTGTGAGTGTTGGCGGGAAGTTTCCGGTTTTTAGTCGCCACAAAGTAAAAAGCACCGCAAAGCGGTGCTTGAATGATATCGAATAGTGACAGCTGAATCGTAAATTATTTAATATTCAGGAATGCAGCACCACGAACGCCGCCTGAATCACCATGTTTTGCTTTGATGATCTTCGGACATTTTGCAACAGAAAGCAGGTACTTCGGAATGCGCTTTGGCATCTCTTCGTAAATCAGCTCGAAGTTTGACAGGCCGCCACCCAGCGCAACCACGTGTGGATCCGTAGCTGTGAATAGGTTTGCAAAACAGATCGCCAATAGTTCCATGAAGCGTTCTACGTGCTCAACCGCCTTGGCTTCACCTTCAGCATGCGCCTTGATGATGTCGATCGCTTTCTTCTCTTCACCGTAGTAATGGGCGTAAAGCAGTTCGAAACCACGGCCAGACAAATAACTGTCCAGGCAGCCTTTCTTATCGCAGCCACAGCCTAGCAGCGGTGCATTTTCACCCAAGTGGAACCATGCATCGATAGGCAGTCGGGTATGACCGACTTCGCCAGCAACGTGATTGCGGCCCGAGAAAACTTTACCTTCATAGATAAAGCCGCCACCAAAACCAGTCCCCAGGATCAAACCCAGCACTGAAGGCTCATCTTGTAGCTCCTCGTCCCACGCTTCAGAAAGCGCAAAACAGTTCGCATCGTTTTCAATTTTTACCGAACGACCAATTTTTGCTTCAAGATCTTTACGTAGCGGCTTACCTTTTGCCGCAGGTACGTTAACGGTCAGAACAGTGCCATCATCAGCATCTTCCATGCCCGGCAAACCCAAACCAATCGAGCCTTCACAACCAAACTGTGCATCGTATTTATTTACCAAGCCGGCGATAGTCTCGACCAACAGATCATAATTATCTGTCGGGGTTGGCACTCGCTCGGTGGCGACACGCTCAAGTTTTTCGTTAAACGCGCCAAACTCAATCTTGGTTCCACCCACATCAAAGCCGTAGTACATCCTGCACTCCAAAAAAATAAGAAAAAAACAAAACTGAAAAAATTATCCACATATCTACACCTACAGACTGTGACGAGCTGCAGATTTAGCAGGGCTGCATGGTGCTTGTTGTCGCGATTGCTGAAAGAAACATCAAAATGTTGCATAATTTAAATGCACTTCAGCAATGCCTAAGCCTAATACCCCTGCTTAG
The DNA here is from genome assembly GCF_003025515.1 of Photobacterium gaetbulicola. Classification (NCBI taxonomy): domain Bacteria; kingdom Pseudomonadati; phylum Pseudomonadota; class Gammaproteobacteria; order Vibrionales; family Vibrionaceae; genus Photobacterium; species Photobacterium gaetbulicola. The sequence continues at coordinate 68,093 of NZ_PYME01000005.1, forward strand.
GCATAACTTGCCATGTATTCGCGCAGCTGGATGATTGCGTTATCATCAGGAAGCACCCGGTTCATCTTACCGGTGAGGTAGTTTTCGCGGAAAACATCAAACCACAAATCCAATACATCGGCATTTCTTGACTCACCGAAAAGATCGATAATTCGCGCGGCGACTTCAGCGGTACCCAATTGGTTTTCTTTTGAGGCTTCGCGCACTTTGTACCGTGAAGGCTTTTCTGGATTGATGGACAGAACAGGGAACTGATTCAAGTAAGGGCTCTTGCGGAACATTTTCTTCGCTTCCGCCCAGCTGCCATCAAGCATAATAAACAATGGTCGCTTACCCGGCTCCATCTCTACTCGGTCGGCAACACGTTCCGGGGCCGAATATTCCGCTGGGAACACGACAAACGGCTGCCATTGTGGGTCCTCGAGTAGCGCCAGCATCTCAGGATTTGGCTCGGTACGCGACCAGATATAGGCATAGGTATCTTCAAACAAATCGGCGATCAGACGGCCGGTATTGCTAGGCTTGAGGATCTCATCATCATACATCACCAACAAGAAAGCGGCATCCGATGTGATTTCCGGCTTGCTGGAGCAAATACACAAATGTTTACGCAACATACAGAATAAGCAGCGCTCTACTTTACAGCCACGGGCAAGAAACGGACGAGTAGAACGAGCAAGGCGCTCATCATATAACTTATGAACAGCATGAATACGCATAACGGTTTACCTAACAACAAAAAACGCCAGCATTCTACTGGCGTTTGTATACCCATGCTAGCTCAAAATGCACAATCGTCGCTAAAGCTGCAAGCGATATGTCGACAGTAAATCCTGCTGCTGGTGGGCGATATCTGATACCATTCCGGCCTGCTCCACCAGCGTCTTCAACTCTCGGCTGTTAGTTTGCGCTTTCAGGGAGACCCGCTCAACACTTTGCCCGACATCGATCGAGGCATTTTCCTGTTGCTGGGTTGCCGCTGCAATGGCAATCACCTTGTCATTGATCGTGGCAATCATTGATTTGATCTGGTGAATTGATGCCTGCACCTCACTACTCAAGTCAATCGAGGATGTCATCTCCTCCCGACTGACCACCATCGCTTGATTGACATCCCTTGCAGCCCGGTGCAGCTCATCAATCGTGGTACGAATCGACGCTGTTTGCATATTAGTTTCGCTGGCTAACTTGCGAACCTCATCGGCTACAACGGCAAACCCCCTGCCCTGCTCGCCCGCACGAGCGGCTTCAATGGCGGCATTGAGTGCCAGCAGGTTGGTGTTATCGGCAATCGTACTGATCAATTCCACCACCTGGGTGATTTTATCGACGTGGCTATCGAGCTCTTTCATGCGGGTTTCATTAACCGCAAAGCGCTCATCCAATTGGCGTAACCGCAATGTACTCTGTTCGATAATATCAACCCCTTGCTGAGCCATATTATTAGCCTGCATGGCTTCTTGCTCTGACTCGTAAGTACTGGCAACAATCTCTTTAATCGAGATTTCAAGCTGCGAAATAGCCGTTGCAATAGCTGTTAATTCATCACTTTGCTCTTTGATGGCAATCCGCGACTGCGAGGCCGCTTTCTGACTGGTTTCCGCAGCCATGCTCAACTGGTGGCTGTTTGCCACTAGCTGGCCGAGTGTCTGGCTATTGTTGAAGTTTGATTGATTAAGTAAACCGCCTAACACGGCAAACTCTTTCGGTGCATCCTGAGTGGCCTTAACGGTTAGATCACCATTGCTCGTCGCCTTGACGACACGGTCTATTTTCTGCAGCGAGCGTTTTACTGAATGGCTGATCCAGCCACTGGCAAAAATGGCAACCACCAGGCCAACAATACTAAAGGTAATGAACAATGCCATCGCATTTTCACTCGCCGCTATAACCCCGGCCTCGCCTTGCTCAACCAACCTATTGGCACCATCGGTAAGCGTATTAATCTGGGTAGCCATGGACGCGATTTGCTGATGGGCTTCTCGCACCTTGGCTGCCTGATCCCCCTGCAGTGCCAGTGTCTGAAGCTGCAGCGCAACAATGCCATTATCCTCGAACAGTGCTTTCACCATAGAGAACGGCACCGTAACACTGGTGTAGTCCGCAAGTCTCGGGTCGAGGCGATGCATTTCCCGCCAAGCATATTCCATACCCGACAGGTTGGTGCTTTGCAGGCTACGTACCAACCCTCGTGCTTTCGATAAATCATGCTCGAGCATCAATGCCATCAGATGACTTGCCATTTCCAACGAGTGATTCACAAAATTTGTAACGTGGTTAATGCCAGCTAAATTATTGGCAAACACTTCGGTACCAACACGGCTCATTTCGGCGCGAACTGAAGAAACCGCATAATTCATCATCGCTTTGTCGGTTTCGATTTTATCCTGGTTAATCAATATCTCTTGCTGAGACTGGTATAGCGTTGCAGCCGTTGTGCCCACGTCATCAGCCAGGCTAATTAGCGCATGAATATCATTAGTCAACCAACCTAGTTGGTTTTTATCCGCAAGACGCTGTAGTTCACCGAGTGCCGCTGCCATTGTTTTCTGCTCGCTGACGAAAGCTTGATGTGCAATATCAAGCTCTTCAACAGACGAGCTGTTGATCAGCTCACCGAGATGCTGGGCAGATTGCAATGACGCCCTGACAATCACACTGCTGTTCATAGTAACCGGCAGCGCCTGATGACTGAGAACGTCAAATTCCCGCGTAATATTTTTCAGTCCATTATTACCGAAAAAAGAAAGTAACCCACCGGTCACGACCAGTAATACAAAAACAATTTGAATGGCGGCTACAATGGAGAGACGGGGTTTACCCCGCAACTGGTTTTTCATGCTGATCATATCCCTGATTAAGTTCAGCCAGTATCGTGATGTGACACATCCTCTCCCCAAGAACAGAAACGAAATAGTTTTATGTCTCTATTTCAGCTAGCGGGACAGGACATCTTGGAGGCAAACTTACTCAATAAATATGACAATTAGATTTCAGTTAACTATGTCATCCTTGGTATCAATAGCAAAAACAATTTATCCGGACAAAAGTGGAGAAATAACGAAGCGAAACCGGAAGTCTGCTGAAATAAAAAAAGCAGCTAACTGCTGCTTTTATTATCTAGTACTTTGGCTTATCGCGCTATCAAATAGGTTTTTTACCAACCCGACATAGTCTTCTAAAAAGCAAACCTGCTCATTGGTTGGGCAGCGACTCCACGCTCCGGCAAGCACTTCGTTCAAATCTTCCATAACCGCATCAGCTTCCTGCATCAACTTAAAACGGAAGTCAGCTTCCAGATCCGGATTTTGCGCAAAAACAGTCATCAAATTGGTTGCGATCATATCTGTCACTACATCTTCAACCGTTTCCTCGCATCCATTAGCTTCTGCATTTTCAAACAGGGAAAGGTGCTCAGTAAAGTACTCTATGAGCGCATGATAGCCTTCAGATTCTACAACCATAATCCAATCTACTCTTCCAATGATTCTTGTCTTACGTTACTGCTAATATTCAGGCTATTAGCAATTGCAAACAACAAGATAGCCTAAATAAGAATGAACGTATTATTCTATGTCAAATCAATCCAATGATATAGGCAAAAACTATATTTTTCGCTTTTATACCTATGACACCCCAGACATATCAGAACAATGTTCCACTGTAGATTGATAAAGCGTGCATTGATTGCGGCCCGCCCTCTTGGATTGGTACAGGGCGCTATCGGCACATTCTAACCATTGCTCATAAGACGTCATCCAAGACGCCCACTCGCAGAGCCCCAAGCTAATCGTGACCCGAATATCACGGATGTCCATTTTCACCAATGATTCTTCGACCCGCTTGCGCAATCGCTCCGTGAAATACTGGGCTAACTCTGAGCTGGTGCCCGGCAGGATCACCCCGAACTCCTCGCCACCGTATCGGCCCGCAATATCAGATTGACGCTTGGCCTTTTTTAGCAGACTGGAAATGGACTTAATCACCGCATCGCCAGCAATGTGGCCAAAGGTGTCATTCACTTTCTTGAAATGATCAATATCGAACATGACCAGGCTCGACACGGTTTGATAGTGACGGCATTGGTCAAACTCGGCAGATAAACAAGACTCCCAATGACCTCGGTTATAAAGCTGTGTCAGCCGGTCGGTGATACTTAAGTGGGTCAGCTGCGCATTACTCTCTCTTAGGTGGATCTTGCTTTTCGCGATGTCCGATACATCGGTAACAGTAAGGCAAATATGTCGGTATTCACCATCTAGCGCTTTTAACGGGGTTAAAGTCATGTTCTGAAACATACTCGTCATACCGCCGCTAACTGGGCTAAAGTTGGTAAAATTAAAAATAAAAGGCCGGTCTTCCCAACTGCTGAAGGAGCGAGTCCCAAGCTTAAAGGTCGACTGGATTTTATTTCTCAGCCACTCTTCCGGCAAGTCAGGTACTGCCTCGAATAAGTTTTGCCCCATAATTTGCTCGACGCTGATACCACTGTAAGCTTGCATGAAAGTGTTCCAAATCATGACTCTGTGCTTGCTATCAAGCATCACGACACCAGCATCAATATTGTCGATAACCTGCGCGGCAAGATGGAATTCAGATAAACTGTCAGGGTAAGTCACTGCAATGTCTCCATAAAACGTCTGATCACTTGTGTAGAGTCATGATCCATCATGAGTAAAACATCACAGGCCATATCCATTTTTTCAGACTGGTAGCTGTATTCGATGGTAAACAGCTCACAATTCATCGCTTCACTTCCTCCCCTGATCATATATTCCTCGAGGCATATGGGTTGCCGGATAGAAAAAGGAATATTCATTTGTTCAGACAAGGAAACCAAAAACGAGGACACCATTAAGTTGGCTATATCGATAATCACTTCACTCTTTTTATCACCGAATGTGCTAAACCCCAAACGTTCGCCAAATAGCCCAATATCACTTCCATATAGGCAGACCAGGGCTTCGCCGTGAATGCCTCCGCCGACAAAACGCTGGGCAATCGCAGTGGAGTCCGGACGATGAGTGAGGTTGCTGATCATCATATCCAGCTCGCCACAACCTAACATCGCAACATTCGGTAATGGCATGGTAATAAATTCACGGCAATGGTCGGAAATAATTGCTGAACCCCTTCCTAGTGCAATATTAGCAATCTCCTGAAATTGATATAAATAATCATTTCCATAGAGCGCTTGAGAAGGGATGAAATTATTTTCTGGTGGTATATCTCTACTTTTTCGGATTAGTGAGAAGCCCAATTTTTTCAACGTTGAATAAATTTGGGAGCGAGAAAAAGGTTTGGCTAAAAAGTAATTCGCCCCGGCATCAACACAACGCTCTACGGCCCGTTGCTGTACATCGGCTGACAACACAATAATTTTGGTCGGATAAGTACTCACAGGCAATTGCTGTAACACACCAAAACCATCCAACACCGGCATCGTCAGATCAAGAAACATCACATCGACATCATGCATCGCTAGGCACTCCAGGGCTTGTGTGCCATTTTCAGCGAAATACAGGGTTATGCCTGTAAATTCGCTGAAAAACTTTTGCATTGCCCGGTGTACCAACCGCGAATCATCACAAATTAATATAGTTTTGTCATGTGACACTAAGATATGACCCAAATTGCTTACCAACTTTGATTATGATAACGGCTTTATATCTTTTTTATATTTTTAGCTGTATTAAATTTTCCACAGAGTGACATGGATCGACTTTTGTCCAGCATTACTCACTTATTAATAATTCAACAACTTAGGCTTAACACGGCATTCGTTAATTACACGTAGTTTTACTGTGGTTTTTTGGTTATGAATAAACAGGTATGATAAAAAAGCACTATTTCAAAAGGACATTATTACAAATGAAAGTTATTCGCCTTATTCTTGGAAAGCTCATTTTATTGCTCAATGCCGTTTTCTCTCCCAAGCCACAGCAGCGCAGCGATGAAGAGCAACAGCGTATCAACAAAGAGCTTGAATCGATGACCCTTTACCAGTTCGAGTCCTGTCCATTCTGTGTCAAAGTTCGTCGCGCTGCGAAAAAAATGAACCTTCCACTTGATACCCTTGATGCCAAACAGCCTAGCAATGAGCAAGCCTTGATCAACGGTGGAGGCAAGCGCAAGGTGCCTTGCCTACGTATCGAGCAGGCTTCCGGTGAAGTCACATGGATGTATGAGTCTAGCGATATTATCCGGTACCTAGAGCAGCGTTTCCCATAATCCTGAAAAAGTGCCGCCAAACGGAAATACCCGCATGGTTTACTGGCAAAAAGGTGAACCACGTCAAGCCACTAAACCATGCGTTGTGCAATTCTCTGCTTTTAATGTCACACTTTCACCCCTTACCTATCAACACTTCAAGCTCAATGAAAAAAAACAAAGTCATCACTACCGACGATATCTTGCTCAAATTGTGCCAGTCATTTTCTGGCGTGCTTTCAGCGGCCACGGACAGTCCTGTGAGCTACTCGGCGATGGTGCAGAAGATAAATAAAACCAGCCTTAAACCAGACATTGGTTGTTTCGTACTTTTTGATGGTGGCTTTACCGGACTCGTCGTCACTAATTTCTCTCACCAGGCCGCATTAGAACTCTACCAAAGCTATATGCTCAAGATGGGCATGTCAGCCGAAGAGCTCGCTATCCACCATTCGTCCGATGAGGTTGCCGATGTTCTCGGCGAACTAATGAACCAGGTTGTTGGAGACTTCACCGGCAAAATCCGCCGCGAGTTGCAAGTATCGATTACCCAGAACCAGCCCAAGATGCTTGCCCTGAACAAGCAGGTACTACTATCGGTCGATACCAATCTCGACCGGCCGCAGGCTCGTCGCGTCAGCTTCACGACCGAGAAGAACAATATTTTCTACCTCGAGCTGGCCATGGATAGAACCGAATTCATCCAACTCGAAGAATTTGATCAGCATGAAGAATGTGATCCCGACCAGATCATTGCGGCGGCACAGAGCCATTCTCACCCCCCCAAAAAGAACACCACAGCACCTGTCGAGGTAGACCTAGATCTTCTCGACGAGCTCGGCATCTGACAACTTAGCCCGTCTTGCTCTTTCTGCACTGCAGGCTATTTGCCTGCAGTGGCCAAGCCACTCACTGATGAAACAAATTGTTCGGCTCAGCTTTGCTAGACTGTTGTAAAAAATGGTGTGAGGCCGGGTTATGTATCATCATCGTTTATGCTCCCTTATTATTGGTGCGTTCTTTTGTACCCCTTTTCTTTGCTATGCTGAAAAGGTTAACTATAGCGAGCTAGAGAACGGTGACACCATTACCGTTACATTGGATCAGCTACTGCCGACCCAAGCGGTTCTGGATTACGACCAAATATTTGCCAATCTGCAGCGCTATAAAGCGGATTTGAAAAACATGTATCGGGATCTGTGTCGGGTAAACGGTGCCAAAGGTGTTAAAAAATGGGATGAGAACTCCCTCCCTACCGATCCGGAAACCTATCAATGCTCTGGCAAAGTCGGCCAGAATGCGGATGCACTAACCACTGTGGTTGTGGGCCCTGAAGAAGGTGTCCTATACCTAACAGAAGGATTAACCCTACTCTCGACCTTCTGGGATATGCCCAATGGCGGCACCAGCGTTCCAATTACCCTCAAAGTTAGTCATAACCTCTTGGGCTCTGGTGATGATTTCTGGGCCGAAATGAGCAATGACAACGAAGTGTGGCTGGTCAACGAAAAAGGCAAAAAGATCAAGCCCGATAACCTGCCTGAATACATAGGCATGAAACAGCTCAAGCATGACAAATACCTTTCCTTGGTCAACTTTCTCAACGGCATTAGTTACATCCCGCCAGAGCCAAATGGCAAAGACAACAACACAGCCTCCATTCCCTATCTTGCTTTGAACTGGGCGCTTGAAGTTCGTCAGCACATGAAAATTTCTGACTACGACCTCAATGATCCCGAAGAATACGCCACCGCCCTCACCGAAGCCGCCACCATTATGGTTGATCTGCCTGACGATGAAGTGATCGGCAAATCTAAGCGGACCGCCAGTGAGATGGGGCAGCTCGATCAGGTCGACAGCAAGGCTTTGGAAAAACTGGTCACCGACGAGACATCCCCGTTCGGCTTGGCGCTGGCCTACCGGCTAGCCAAGAAAGAAAAGTCGACACCTAAGGTGGTACTGGAAGAGCAAGAAGCCCAAAAGGAAAAAGAGGAGCAGGAAGAAAAGGAAAAGAGCGAAAAGGGCAACAATGAAGAAGACGCACAATCCGAAGATAGCAGTGAGGCGAAAGAGTAACCTCACTACTGAAATATTTGCAGAGCAAGGCCTGCTACTTACGGTGATTTTTCGCTAGAAATGCATCGAGTTTATTGCCGAAGTTCTGTCGGTCCGCTTGGCTCAGTGGTGCGGGGCCACCGGTTTGCACGCCAGAGCTGCGCATGGTTTCCATGAAATCACGCATTTGCAGGCGCTGCTTGATAGTATCTTTGGTATACATCTCACCTCGCGGGTTTAATGCATGGGCACCTTTGGTGATCACTTCATCAGCCAGTGGAATATCAGCGGTAATCACCAAGTCGCCCGGCTCTGCTTGCTGGACAATATAGTTATCAGCAACGTCAAACCCCGGCTCAACCTGTATCGACTTGATATGCGGCGAGGGCGGCACCCGGATAAACTGGTTCGCCACCAAGGTGACAGCAACCCCTACCCGATTCGCGGCACGGAACAATATTTCCTTAACGACATTCGGACAAGCGTCGGCGTCTACCCAAATCTTCATACAATCATCTCCTAAACAAAAGCCGCCCTGTATAACTCTGTATTTACAGGTATACGTGGCGGCTTTCAAAAATTTATCTGCCGAAAAGGCAACTCAACACAAGGCTATTAACCTTCAAGGCCTTTCTTAGCAAGGTATTCATCGTAAGTGCCGTGGAAGTCTTCCACGCCATCTTTGGTGATTTCGATGATACGCGTTGCAATCGATGATACAAACTGGCGGTCGTGGGAAACGAACATCAGGGTACCCTTGTAGTTTTCCAGCGCCAGGTTCAACGACTCGATAGATTCCATATCCATATGGTTGGTTGGCTCATCCATCAATAGGATGTTTGGTTTTTGCATGATCAGCTTACCAAACAGCATGCGACCCTGCTCACCACCAGACAAGACCTTCACAGACTTCTTGATATCATTCTGTGAGAACAGCATACGCCCGAGGATGCCGCGAACCACCTGCTCGTCGTCACCTTCGTTCTTCCACTGCCCCATCCAGTCAATAAGGTTCATGTCGCTCTCAAAGTCAGCACTGTGATCCTGGGCGTAGAAACCAATATTGTTGTTTTCCGACCACTTGATCATGCCATCCATCGGCTCCATTACACCGGCAAGGGTGTTCAGGAAGGTAGATTTACCGATACCGTTCTCACCGATGATCGCGATACGTTCGCCCACTTCCACCAGCAACTTCACGCCGTTGATCAGGATGTTATCACCGTAGCCCTGCTTCAGGCCTTCGACTTCAAGCGCGTTACGGAACAGCTCTTTCTCCTGCTCGAAACGGATGAATGGGTTCTGGCGGCTCGATGCTTTCACTTCTTCAAGCTGGATCTTGTCGATTTGCTTCTGACGTGATGTAGCCTGTTTAGCCTTCGATGCGTTGGCAGAGAAACGGCTAACGAAAGTATTCAGCTCGGCAATCTGTGCTTTTTTCTTGGCATTGTCGGCCAATAGGCGCTCACGAGCTTGAGTCGCGGCTACCATGTACTCGTCGTAGTTACCGTGGAACATACGTAGCTCACCGTAGTCAAGGTCAGCCATGTGCGTACATACGCTGTTCAGGAAGTGACGGTCGTGCGAGATGATGATCATGGTGCAGTTGCGCTCAAGAAGAATACGCTCCAGCCATGCAATGGTGTGAATGTCAAGGTTGTTGGTTGGTTCGTCAAGCAACATGATGTCTGGGTCAGCAAATAGTACCTGAGCAAGCAACACTCGTACTTTCAGGCCAGGAGCAACCGCGCTCATCAAGCCAAAGTGCAGCTCTTCTGGAATACCAAGACCAAGAAGCAACTCACCAGCACGAGCCTCTGCAGAATAGCCGTCCATTTCAGCAAATTCTACTTCAAGATCAGCAACGCGCATGCCGTCTTCTTCAGACATTTCAGGCATTGCATAAATACGGTCACGCTCTTCTTTGACTTTCCACAGGTCCTTGTGACCCATGATCACAGTGTCAACAACACTGTACTCTTCGAAAGCAAACTGATCCTGACCCAGTTTAGCCATGCGCTCGTTAGGATCTTTAGAGACAGTACCTGCAGAAGGCTCAAGCTCTCCGCCCAAAATTTTCATGAACGTTGACTTACCACAACCGTTCGCACCAATCAGGCCGTAACGGTTACCTTCACCAAACTTAACGGAGATATTCTCAAACAGAGGCTTGTCGCCAAACTGCATTGTGATATTAGCTGTTGAAATCAATGTACTGTTCCAATAATGATGTCTATCAAGCAATAAAAAAGTCGCCATTAAAGACGACTTTCTCACCATGTTGCTGCAGTATAACAGCTTTTGTGAACTTCATCACGGGTTGATTTTCAAACCGAGGTTCGATGGGTTACCCCGTCACTTAAGAATCAATGATATGTCTCACAAAGCCATCAAAGCATAACAATTAATTGAGTATTCCCTTTCTTAATTTGGGTTATAATTGTCACAATAAACAATTGTGATGAAATCGTTCATTACGTAAAAATCAATAACAATGCAAAAATAAATCACACACAAAAAAGATTATCTGTCATTGTTTTGTGTTTATTTTATTTGCATTCGTTCAAAGATATTCACTGACATTTCAATATTCATTTTGAGACATCTTTTGTTACAGACCTCAATATGACCTAGGTCGCAACAAACATAGAGTGTCCATTATTTCAATACCCATTTTCAGTAAAATTCGTGTCAGGCATTCGATATTATTGAGTAGTAACCACTACTTTCGTTTGTCTATTTCCAATAGATTATCACCGTTCACATCTTAATTTTTCAGTTAAACCAGATGACCGGTGCCGATTAGGAAATTACGGGTCTACAAGTTGCAGGAGCAACATTTGATACAGGGATGTTAAATAGATTCAAGGTTGTTGATGATTTTAATTTTTAAGCTTTATACACACAAAAATATAATTAACCATCAACATACTGTACCTATTAATACTATGTGAGATTACAAAATGATCATCCCATTGCTATCGCTCCCTATCATATTTGGTGCGGGTTATTTGATTGTTAAGAAATACAACACTCAAGCCGCGCTATTTGCAGCCGGCCTGCTAATGATCCTAATCGGCGTTGCTGCCGGCAATACCGATTTTCTGCCTTCTGGTACTAATTCATCTGGTGCCATTGTTTTCGATTTCTTCCTGGTTATTAAGGCACTTTCTTCATCCACGGTTGCCAACCTTGGTTTGATCATCATGAGTGTGGCAGGCTTCTCTAGCTACATGAACCACATCGGTGCCGCCAATGCCATGGTACAAGTTTCGACTAAACCGCTTTCCCTGATCAAGAGCCCATATGTCGTTCTTGCCCTAACCTACGTGCTTGGCCAAATCATTAACATCTTCATCCCATCCGCGGTTGGCCTGGCAATGCTACTACTTGTTGCTATGTACCCTGTACTGGTTCGCATTGGCTGTACGCCAGCTTCTACAGCGGCTGTACTGGCGACAACGGCTTGTTTGGATCTTGGTCCTGCCTCAGGTAACTCGCTTAAAGCTGCAGAAGTTATCGGTATCGATGCCGCAACGTATTTTGTTAACCACCAGATCATTGTAGCTCCTGTGATCATGGCTGTTATTGCCGTGCTTCATTTCTTCTGTCAGCGCTGGTTCGACAAGAAAGATGCGGAAAACGGTGTGATCCATGAACTGAAAGAAGTCGAGCAAGACACCGTCGACGCGCCGAAATGGTTTGCGATTCTTCCTATCCTACCGCTATTGATGCTACTCACATTCAGTAACTTCGCTATCTCGTGGATTAAAGTCGATGTCGTTACCGCAATGTTCACCAGCTTGTTCATCGCGATGGTATGTGACTTCATCGTTAACCGTGACGGTAAACAAGTTGCCGCATCGCTGAAAGTCTTCCTCGATGGGATGGGCAAAGCATTCGCCAGCGTCGTATCGCTAATCATCGCAGCCCAAACCTTCGTAGTTGGTTTGAGCACCATTGGTTTCATCAGCATGCTGCTAGGCGCGACATCCACTGCCGGTCTGGGCTACCTACCGATGATTATCGTTATGGTGAGCATCATTGGCGCAACAGCCCTGCTGTCAGGCTCGGGCAACGCTCCATTCTTCAGCTTCTCTGATCTGGCGCCGCAAATTGCCTCTACACTTGGCGTTTCCACGGCCGCATTTGCTCTGCCAATGCAGCTGTCCTCAGGCATCTTCCGTTCGTTCTCACCGGTTGCCGGTGTAGTCATCGCTTGTGCCGGTGTGGCAGGTATCTCGCCGATTGAGCTGGTAAAACGCACCGCCATTCCAATGATGGGCGGCTTGGTTGCCCTCGTTGCAATGAGTGCTATGCTGGGCTAAGCCTCCGCTCCATAGCATCTAACTACTAATAAACGGGCCTTTAGGCCCGTTTTTTTCACCTGTGCTCACTTTCTGTGCCTCCCCCTCCCGCTCACACCAAGTTAAGACAGACTGAACTCCCATTAATTTTTATTTAGTTTAACTTAACCAATGGTGGCGTTATGCTGTGTTCATCGCTCAGGAGGTGGCTATGCATGAATTAGACGAATATTGCGAGAAAATTGAATTCACACTCAGTCAAGCCGATGCAAAAGCGTTGGGACTAAATCAGCGTTCTGACCATTCAAAGCCCCCTATCGCAACCATCTTGATATTTGCCTTATTAGTCATTTTCTTTTGTTGAGGTACAAATGGAAGAACAAATCATTAAACGCCTAACGGTGCTGTGGTCATCTTACTTTGTAGGTTTACTGATAATTTATATGGGTATTTTAATCTATATTGCATGAACTTAGCTATTAACCAAAACATCAATAAATTATTTTACTTCTACTGCGTCTTAGGCGTTATTGCTTTCGTACTCTGGGTTTAAGTATTTCTAAACAGGATATGGAGTTCATCATGACTATCGATCTCACCGACTACGAAAAAAAGAACGTAGCGCCTCAATTCAAGCCATGAAAGAACAGCTCCAAAACATGGAGGTGGCTGTCGATAAGTACCTGGTTTGCTGCGGTGTGATTGAAAACGAAATTCGCCACAGCATCAAAGAGCACAATATTGATCTTTTGATCATGGGGCATCACAAAACCAATGCACTAACTCAAATCTTTTCTGAAGCTGCCGCACTTGTCCGCAATATGCCATGTGATCTGCTACTGGTGAAAATTTAGTGTGCCATACCAGTTCTCTTGTGGGTCGCGAACAGGTCGTCACTAAATTGCTAAATATAAAAAAAACGGGCTCGAGAGCCCGTTTTTCTTTTATCCGGTCGGGATTATTCCCAATCCAAGATAACCTTGCCTGACATTCCAGAGCGCATAATATCGAAGCCTTGCTGGAAATCATCAATCTTGTAGTGGTGAGTGATGATAGGCGTTAGGTCCAGACCAGACTGGATCAAGCTCGCCATCTTGTACCAGGTTTCAAACATTTCACGACCGTAGATACCCTTGATGATCAGCCCTTTGAAGATCACCTGGTTCCAGTCGATACCCATGTCTGATGGTGGAATACCCAGCAGGGCAATCTTACCACCGTGGTTCATGCAGGTTAGCATGCTGTTGAATGCTGATGGGACCCCAGACATTTCTAGGCCAACATCGAAACCTTCCGTCATGCCAAGCTCAGCCATAACGTCTTCCAGTTTCTCTTCAGCCACGTTCACGGCACGGGTAACACCCATTTTACGAGCAAGATCTAGACGGTATTCGTTAACGTCAGTGATCACAACGTGGCGTGCACCTACGTGCTTAGCAACAGCTGCCGCCATGATACCGATTGGGCCAGCGCCAGTGATCAGGACATCTTCACCGACAAGGTCGAAAGACAACGCAGTGTGAACAGCGTTACCGAACGGGTCAAAGATAGAGGCTAGGTCATCAGAGATACCTTCAGGGATCTTGAATGCATTGAATGCAGGGATCACTAGGTATTCAGCAAAGGCACCTTCACGGTTTACACCAACACCTGTGGTATTACGGCAAAGGTGAGTACGACCGCCACGGCAGTTACGGCAGTGACCACAAGTAATATGGCCTTCACCCGATACGCGGTCACCAATCTCAAAGCCACGGACTTCCTGGCCGATGCCTACAACTTCACCCACATACTCGTGACCGACAACCATAGGTACAGGGATTGTCTTTTGTGACCACTCATCCCAGTTGTAGATGTGTACGTCTGTACCACAGATAGCCGTTTTCTTGATGCGGATAAGCAGATCGTTATGGCCAAGCTCAGGCTTGTCCACTTCGGTCATCCAAATACCTTCTTCAGGCTTTAGTTTAGAAAGTGCTTTGATTTTCATTATTTGTTCCTACTGCAGGGTAGAATTGCAAGGGCTGATACATTGCCAGCCCTTAGCCCTTGAACTATTGGGAAGATGAGCTTAAATAATGCCCATGTCCTTGCCCACTTCGATGAAGGCGTCGATCGCTTTGTCTAGCTGCTCCGGTGTGTGAGCCGCTGACATTTGGGTACGGATACGTGCTTGGCCTTTTGGTACTACAGGGAAAGAGAAGCCAATAACGTAGATACCTTTTTCTAGGGCTCGCTCAGCAAACTCAGCCGCTACTTTCGCATCACCCAGCATGATTGGGATAATCGCGTGGTCAGCACCGCCCATTGTGAAGCCTGCAGCTTCCATACGGGTACGGAAATGCTCGGCGTTTGACCATAGGCGGTCACGCAGGTCGCCACTTTCTTTTAGCAAGTCAATAACACGGATAGACGCGTTAACAATAGCCGGAGCAACAGAGTTAGAGAACAGGTATGGACGCGAGCGCTGACGTAGCCAGTCAATCACTTCTTTCTTACCAGAGGTGTAACCGCCTGATGCGCCACCCATTGCTTTACCTAGGGTACCGGTGATGATGTCGATGCGATCTACCACATCGTGGAACTCGTGCGTGCCAGCACCGGTTTTACCCATAAAGCCAACAGCGTGAGAGTCATCAACCATCACCAGTGCATTGTACTTATCAGCAAGGTCGCAGATTGCTGGCAGGTTAGCAACCACACCGTCCATTGAGAATACACCGTCAGTCACGATAAGCTTGTGACGAGCGCCGGCTTCATCTGCGGCAATTAGCTGCTGCTCAAGTTCTTCCATGTTGTTGTTCGAGTAACGGAAGCGCATTGCTTTACATAGGCGAACACCGTCAATGATAGAAGCGTGATTCAATGCATCAGAGATGATTGCATCTTCTTTGTCTAGAATAGTTTCGAAAAGACCCGCGTTTGCATCAAAGCATGAAGTGTAAAGAATCGTGTCTTCTTTACCCAAGAATTCAGATAGTTTCTGCTCTAGTTCTTTGTGGATGTCTTGCGTACCACAGATAAAGCGAACAGATGCCATACCGAAGCCGTGTTTTTCCATACCTTCTTGACCTGCTTTGATCAATTCAGGGTGGTTGGCAAGGCCTAGGTAGTTGTTGGCACAGAAGTTAAGAACTTCTTCGCCCGAACTAATTTTAACAGCAGCTTGTTGCTGAGAAGTAATAATACGCTCAGATTTGTACAGACCTTCAGCTTTTACTTCTTCTATTTGCTGTTTGATTTGATCATAGAATGCGGCAGACATGATGTTCCTCACAATAATATCGTTTACCAGTCACCACCGATTGACAACTGGCACAAATATGCGTGCAAAACGCTTATTTGAGCAATATTTCCATTATAGATTAGGTGATTTACCTGCAATTATTGCAATTTCACAGGATCTTTGAACTCTAGCCATTCTAATCAAAGAGTAATCAGACTATTATCCCCTCTCGTGGAAAAGGTCTCGTGAATTATGGACACAAATAAACTAATTGCTTTAATGCCTGAACTGGCAGTCTTTAAAATTGTGGTTGATGAAGGCAGTTTTACCGCTGCAGCCAGAAAGCTCGGCGTTACGCCTTCAGCGTTGAGTAAACAACTTTCCCGATTGGAACAGACCCTCTCGACCAAGCTGCTTGAACGGACCACCCGTAAGCTGGTTATCACCCAGTCAGGTAAAGGCATTTACGATCAATGCTGCGCACTGTTAGAAGCAACCAAGCAAGTGGTCGAGTTCACGAGCTCTGAGCACGAAACCCCTTCCGGCTCAGTGACAGTGGCTGCTCCGAAAGCATTCTTAAGCATCGTTTTGCAACCGATGGTCCTGCCCTTCTTGACCCAATATCCTGATATTGAGCTCAAGCTTAAAGCTCGAGACGGTGATATAGACCTGATCTCCGAAGGTATAGATATTGTTTTCCGCCTAACGGAAAAGCCAACCGAGGGCTTGGTGTTAAAACAACTCGGCAAGGTTAGCCTTAGCTTGTGTGCCAGCCCGGATTATCTTGCGCTGCGAGGGACCCCCACCCACCCGACCGAATTGGTGAACCACGACTGCCTTTACCTAGGCGAGACAACCACCGATCATATCTGGGATTTCGTCAAAGACGGCGAGATGCATACCGTTGCGGTATCTGGCCGCTATGCGGTGAACCATTCGCAGATGCGCTTGCGCGGTGTCATGGATGGCTTGGGGATCGGTATTTTCCCAGACTTTGTCATTAAGAAAGCCCTTGCTGAAGGCGAAGTGAAACCGGTGCTGGAAGATTGGACCATCAAAGGCAACTACCAAGGGGACATCGCGCTGCAGTTTGCCCAAACCAAGTTCATGCCAGCCCGACTGCGCGTCTTTATCGACTATGTTGCCGAGCACATGGCAAAGTACACCGTCTCCTAGCCTTTTCCCGCTTGCCTCTAAAAACAGTACGCTCCCTGGCAGACATCACTCAAGGGAGCGCCTATCTCGCTCTCCGCAAATGCCCCTCAACGCTTGGTATATACTAAAAGCACAACAATGAGACAATATTCGCACCTTTGATCCAATCCGACATGAATGTCGTTAGTTATTGGCAGCAGCGCTGAAATTTACAGAGCGCCATCACCGGCTTTCCCCTGTACCATTTGGAAGGAAGACGACAATGAGCAAGCTGTTAACGAACCGATTTGCAAAAATGCTAGTTGCGATGATTCTAATTAGCTTTAGTGTATCCGCCCTCTCCTACCCAATGGATTCAATGCACTGGAACCACCGCAGCATCCTCTATTTCGCCCCTGAAAAAGATCAGCATGTTAAGACTTTCATCAAGGAGTCCCTCATGCATGACTGCATGTTGCAAGAGCGGGATATTGTCGTAGTGGTCATGACCAAAGACGGCTTCAACAAACCTGCCGATATTTTTAGCCCTGAGGATATAGTCCGACTGGAAAAGCTCTACAATATTTCCCGCAATTCACACACCGCAATATTGATCGGTAAAGACGGGCTTGAGAAACACCGCTGGAGTGAGCCAACCAACTGGCAGCATATCACTCAGCTAGTCGACAGCATGCCAATGCGCAAAAAAGAGATTGCCTACTCGCCAAACAGCCGGTGTTCGATATAACAAATATCTGCACAGTTAATCTCCGCGGCCGCTGGCCGCTCCAGTTCTCTCTACGCCCCCGCCTACGCCCGATTTTTTTGAATCAGGAGGATTCATTTTTGTTCCAAAACCATTATGGTAGGGGGAACATCGACTTCTGAGGGCGGGATAACAATGATGACTAAGCCTTTTTTTTACCACGGACAGGACAAACAGTGGGTATCGGTTTCGGACCATTCCTTGGACCTGACGCTTGTTAGTGAAGCAGACACACTCATTTCCACTATCTTCATTCGCTGCGAGCCTGACAATGAAGAAATGCTCATTGATATGGAAAAGGGGAAAACTGACGGCAGACTCCAGTACTGGCACGGCCAAATTCCGTTAAATCAAGACAAGCCGTTAACTCATTACTGCTTCAAAGTGATGCAGAACAGCCGCCAGTGGTGGCTGGACAGTAAAGGGATAGGCCCTCGGATGCCTGGCAGGGAGTCACATTTCAAATACAACGCCCAGCACCAGCCACCACAGTGGATCAAGAGCCAGGTGTTCTACCAAATTTTCCCTGACCGATTTAACAATGGTGACCCATCCATCAGCGTGGTCGATAATGAATACTGCCTCAAGGGCGATGAACGGCCAACAATTGCCAAAAAGTGGGGCGAGCCGGTCTCAGACTCACACGACAGCAATGGGCCGAATGAATTTTTCGGCGGCGATCTAAAGGGCATCGAAGATAAGCTCGACTACCTGCAGGCGCTGGGGATCACCGCACTGTATCTCAACCCTATCTTCGAGGCGCCAAGTAACCACAAGTACGATACGACTGACTATACCCGTATCGACCCCCACCTCGGGACCAATGAGCAGTTTGGCCATATGGTCAATAATCTTCATGGTCGCGACATGAAGATTGTGCTGGATGCCGTGTATAACCACACCTCGGTCAACCACCCATGGTTTAACCGTTACCAAAAGCCGCAGGAAACCGCAGGCGCATTCGGCAACCCTGACTCACCTTACCGCGATTATTATCAATTCGACGGTGATAGCAGCAGCTACGTTGGCTGGAAAGGGATTGAGACCCTGCCAAAGCTCAACTTCTCTAACCCAGAGGTCCAGAACTATATCTATGCTGGAGAAGATGCCGTTATCAAACAGTGGCTTCGCCCACCATACAAAATCGACGGCTGGCGGTTTGATGTTATCCATATGCTAGGTGAAGGCGTCGGTGCCACCAACAACGCCCATTATGTGAAAGCATTCCGTCAGGCCGCCAAGTCGGTCAACCCTGACTGCTATGTCTTGGGTGAGCACTTCTTCGAGGCCACCAGCTGGCTAGAAGGCGATCAGGAAGACGGGGCCATGAACTATTACGGCTTTGCCCACCCAGTGCGCGCCTTCTTTGCCAATAAAGATATTGCCTACCATAACTGTCAGATAGATGCGGCCGAGTTTGCCGCTTGGCTGGAAGAGGTGCGCGGTAAAGTACCATGGCATAACCAACTGGCCCAGCTGAACCAACTTGACAGCCACGATACCATGCGTTTCCTGACAACTTTGGATGGTGATCAAGAAACCATGAAGTTGGCCCTGCTGATGCTGTTCACCTATGTCGGTACCCCATGTATTTATTACGGTACTGAAGTAGCGTTAGAAGGAGGCCATGATCCAGATAACCGCCGCTGTTTTCCGTGGGAGCGCACTGAACACCCTAACCCAACCTATGATTTCGTCAGCAAGCTGATCGACGTACGTAAACACTACCTTGCCCTTCAGGAAGGCAGCCTGCATTGGCTCCATGCTGAGCAGCAGCAGTTGGCCTACGCGCGCACTCTCGAAGGTGAAACCGTGATCACATTGATCAACAACAGCCACTCTTCCAAGGCACTGACCTTGCCGATTTGGCAATTAGGCGCAACTCCTAATGCCGTATTGAAAGAATTGCTGACTGGGGATGAGTGGGAGTGCAAGGACGGCATTCTTAGCATTACACTGGCCGGAAAAGAGGGGCTGCTATTGACCCTATAGCAATCCAGCTTCCGTCCCTGCGATAAGCCTCGATTGGAGGCTTATCGCCTAGCTGACTGAATTGGTATTGAGTATGGTTAACAGAGTACTGAAGAGGTTAATTTTAATTATGGGTTTGGCTAAATACGCATCCATACCCACATCGAAACACTGCTGTTTTTCACTTTCCATAACATTCGCTGTCAGGGCGATAATTGGGATCTGGCTACCATTGGGCAGGCGCCGAATCTTCTGCGTCGCTTCCAACCCTCCCATCTCTGGCATTTGGCAATCCATCAATACAACATCTGGTTGAGTGCTTTTCATATAATCAACAGCTTGAAGACCATTATCGACAATATCGATGTTGGTTAATCCCATCGACTTTAAAAAGGCAATTACCAATTGCTGGTTAATATGGCTATCTTCAGCGATTAGAATACGGGTATTGGCAAATTGGGATAAGTCGCAATTCAAGCACTCGTTAAGCTGTAACGTATTATTTTCTGGAACTGCCTGCGCTTTTTTCACCGTCAGACGAAACGAAAACTCAGTCCCTTTGCCTTCTTGGCTGATCACCCCCAACTGGGTCCCCATCAATTCACATAACTGTTTTGAAATCGTCAGCCCAAGGCCTGTCCCCCCGTAGCGCCTTGAAATCGAACCATCGGCTTGCGTATAGGATTCAAATATACTGTCAATTTTATCTGCCGATATACCGATACCACTATCGGAAACCCGAATGCATAACTCAGCTTCGAGCTCTTTTTCCTGCAATAGGTCTACCGATACATTAACAAAGCCTTTGGCCGTGAATTTAACCGCATTCCCCAATAAATTAGTCAGAACCTGGCGCAGATGCTGCTCATCACCATGGAAATAGCAACGCTTTTCAGGTGGCAGGCTAATATTCACCTCAAGATTTTTAGCCCTCGCTTCTGAGTGAACCGTTTTCACGCATGAATTAATTAGTCGCCACATATTGAAATCATTTTCTGTGACTTTCACTTTTCCGCTTTCAAGTTTTGAGTAGTTCAAAATCTCATTGATAAGAACCAACAAAGACAAAGCGGATTCTTTGATGTATTCAACCTGCTGGGTCGATTCATGATCTAGGTTCTTTTGCTGCAGACACTGTATGAAACCTATGATGCCGTTCATTGGCGTTCTGATTTCATGGCTCATATTGGCCATAAATTCTGTCTTCACTTTCACAGCCCGATCTAGTTGCTCGGTTTTTGTTTTCAACGTTTGGTTAAGCTCTATGAGTTTCTTGTTTCTAAAAAACAACTTGGCATCTGAAGCTTGAATTTTTCGCGCCAAGCACCCAACTTCGGTATCTGACTCCATAAATTCATCCAAGCTGACCTGGCCTTTGCCCACCAACGAAAGCTGTTCAGTAATGGCATAAATAGGTTTTGTTACTCGGGTATAGACGTAATACAACATGAAGCACAACATCAAAATAAATGGCAGCGCAAGTTGTATTAGGGCAAACAACAAATCTTTTACGGTATATTCGCTTCTATAGTAAACCTCATATTGCGCAATTACTTTGCCATCAAATAGAATCTCATTGACGATGTTAAAGTGAAAGCCTGAACTGAGGTTACCCACAGGCTTGAAGCCAATATACGAGAAACTATTTTTTGCCCGGCTCTGATAGGCATGGAGCAATTTTCCCTCCAGATCAAAGATATTGACGGCAGAGATTTCTTCATAATTTGCAAAGAATCGGTTCAATTCTACTGAGCCTTCTAAATCCGTACTCAAAAAAACATCAATTACCAAAGGCGAAGAGATATTCATGAGCATTTCCACATCTTTTGTCACACGGTTGACATTCTGTTTATAGGTAAACAGCAGCGAAAAAAAGATAGAAGCCAGCATTATCAAGCCGATCACCGTAAAAAGTCGCCGGGCCAATACACCTTTCGTGAACATTGCCACCTGTGATGTCATTCGCTCGCCTAACATCCTATTGGCCCTTTTCCTGCTCTACCGGCAATTTTTTCATCGACCAGTCGATCCAGGAGCCGTCATATAAAGCAACATCGAAACCTGCTCTTTTCAGTACATAAAAGCTCAATGTTGAGTTTTTTCCTAAGTTGCAATAGGTAATATATTTTTTATTTCGCTCTAACTGACTGATGACAGGTGTAAGCTCCCTATTACTTTTTAATACTGGCTGTCCCGACTTTTCACTGATCAACGCAGATACCGGAAAATGCAAAGAGGATGGTATTCTGCCATAAGTGCTACTCATCGATTTATTACCCCGATATTCATCCAATGACCTAGCATCCAAGATCGTGTAGTTTTTTGAGTAAGTCGCCAATTTGACCAAGGTGGTACTGGCATAAACCGATGCATCAAAATTAGGTGCAAAGTGGCTGGACGCGACCTTAGATTCCTGACGTTCACTTGGCTGGGCCTTAATCCATGAGTTATAGCCGGACTCAAAAACAGTCACGTCATCATGCCCATACAGGGTTAGAATCCAATACAGGCGAGCCGCACTTATGAGGT
Source organism: Photobacterium gaetbulicola (assembly GCF_003025515.1). NCBI lineage: Bacteria > Pseudomonadati > Pseudomonadota > Gammaproteobacteria > Vibrionales > Vibrionaceae > Photobacterium > Photobacterium gaetbulicola. Next base: position 90,291 of record NZ_PYME01000005.1, read on the forward strand.
CGCCATCATCGTATAAAATAACGCGCTTTTCTCTCTCGAGGCCTTTCTCTCTTAACAGGGACGTAATTTGCGTCCGCCCTTTGATATACAGCGCTTTGCCTTTGTTGTAGTAAGCTTGTTCGAATGGAAAACTGATGGCACCGGGTATATGACCGGCGTCATAGTCGGCCTTACTGCGGCTGTCGTAAATGATCAGGTCATTACGGCCTAACTGACTGGCGAGTTGCTCAACCGTCATCGCAGAGACGGTTAAAGGCAATATGAGTAATGTGACTATCAACGAGAGGAAAGGCATTTTCATGATTACTCCAAGTTTATCTGGCAAACACTCTATCAATTGCTTTACAAGCAAAAAAAGCACCAAGTCACCAGCCTTATAACTTATTGTTTTATAGACCGTATTTATCTCACCGCTAGCAACAGAGCGAAACTATCCATTTTGAGAGTCAAATTGCTAATAGCATTTGTTAACGTTCAAAAATAAGTAACGGCATTTTTTATGGGCTACAAAACCGTGGCAGCAAAAAACTTGCGTTACATCACTGTTTCAGCATGCTTCAGATCACATTTACAACTCGTTAATTTTACTAGGACAAAAACCACACAAACGTTAAACTCTCCGCCATAAAATCCATAACAAAACATTACAAACCGCTCTGCGGTCTCTTCCCTAACGTGAAAGGTCCTAACTAACGATGAGTCCAGAAAAATACCTTCTAGACTGGCAAACAAGCCAAACCAATGCTGAATCTATTTCCCCGCTGCTGGGTCAGCTGTACCGACAAAAAGGCGTCGAAGTCCTGATGTTCGGCAAGCAAATCGTAAATACATCAGTTATCGATATCGTTAAATCCCACCGTCTTTCCCGCCGCTACACCGGCTCTGAATTGTCACCATCCCAGACATTGCCACTAATCCAAACATTGGCAACGCTCAATCTCTCGCCTTGCCGAGTCGATATTGGCCAACTGGCACACAGCTACTGGTCTAACAATGAAGATGAAGGCAATATCAGCGATTTCCTGCAGACCGCACTGCAAGAATCACTTAACAGCACCCAGTCTGTAGAAACACGTGATGTTGTGCTGTACGGCTTTGGTCGTATCGGTCGTCTGCTAGCCCGACTGCTCGTAGAAAAAAGTGGTCAAGGTTACCCGCTACGTCTCAAAGCCATTGTGGTTCGTGGCGGCAAAGATGGCGACTTGGAAAAACGAGCTAGCCTGCTTCGCCGTGACTCGGTACACGGCCCGTTCAACGGCAGCATTACCGTCGACGAAAACCGCAAAGCGATCATCGTCAACGGTAACTACATCCAAGTGATTTATGCCAATAGCCCAGCCGACGTCGATTACACTGCCTATGGTATTCATAACGCACTAGTTGTTGATAACACGGGGATGTGGCGCGATCGTAAAGGGCTGAGCAAACACTTGAACTGCAACGGGTCCGAAAAGGTCTTGCTTACCGCACCGGGCAAAGGTGACTTAAAGAATGTGGTATTCGGGGTCAATGAGTCGGCAATTCAAGAAGATGATACCATCATCTCCGCAGCAAGCTGCACCACCAACGCCATTACCCCTATTCTCAAAGCAATCAACGACAAATACGGCATTGATTCAGGTCATATCGAAACGGTCCACTCATTTACCAATGATCAGAACCTGATTGATAACTTCCACAACGGAGAGCGCCGTGGCCGTTCTGCCTCGCTGAACATGGTACTGACCTCTACCGGTGCGGCCAAAGCTGTTGCCAAGGCGCTACCTGAGCTTTCAGGCAAGCTAACCGGCAATGCGATACGTGTCCCTACCCCTAACGTCTCAATGGCCGTTGCCAACCTGAACCTAAACAGCGTTGCAGCCAAAGACGAACTGAATGCCTACCTACGTGATATGGCATTGAACTCGCCGCTTTCAGGCCAAATTGACTACACCGAATCAACCGAAATCGTCTCCAGCGATATTGTGGGCTCCCGCCATGCCGGTGTTGTCGATGGTGCAGCCACTATCGCCCAAGACAAACGATGCGTGCTTTATATCTGGTACGACAACGAGTTCGGCTACAGCTGCCAGGTTGTCCACTGTATGGAACAAATGATGGGCGTACGCTACAAGACTTACCCTGAAGTGAAATAGATTTAGCCAAATCCCCCCCAGCTATTGATGCTAGGTAAGCAATAGTTGGGGTTTATTTCCCTTCCACCACAACAACAATAATATCTCTAGCACTTTTGCCGCCATGTTTCATGGCGGCATTCTTTTTTACTAAGCAGATTCATCACCGCAACATCAGTATTCACTGCACAAGGTAACTGTTGTCTATAAGTGGATTATATTTACTGTGAAGCAAACATTAATAATTCGTTTGCTCATTCGGTTTCCTGCGAGGTTTTAAATTTAAGCTGTATTAGATTTAACGCAAAGGGGCCAGGCTGCTTATCGGCAATCAACACCCCGACTTGTTTTACATCCCGAGCAGCCAGTACAGGAGCCCCATCGATTAGCCGTCCTCTAAACACTGCTTGAAAATCACTCAGCTCAAACACGTGCTTTTGGCGTTGCCCTTCTATGGACGAAAAATCGTGCTTATAGGTTATTCGATTGCCATTTTTCCATGTCGCAAGCCTCAATTGGTAAAGGCGTCCATCACCAATAAACACCAGTTCGACTTGATCCACATCGGCAGACAGTGATTCTAGAGGTCGGCTGATCGAACTAAAGCCGCCATTGTTGGCCAGTGACAACTCCCCCCAAAACCGACTCGACTGTCCATCAAAAGTAAGCTGACCTTGAGAAATGCCTCCCATCACGTTGTCGTTGGTTACTTGCCACTGCTGATGTTCGCTGGGTCGTGTTAGATCGATCATAATAGTCCCTGATGCAAAGACTGAATTTGAGAGTGTGATGGCAGCAAACAGAATAAACCAGAGTGAGGTTGTCCATTTAAAAGTGGGATTAAAGTGAATGAACAAACAAATCATGCTGGTACCCTATCACTCTACGCATTGACTATCGCATTCAGACTAGGTAATTATTTCGCCGAGGGCAAATACTAAGCTTGCTGTGAATAAATTAATGATCGTTTTCGAACTTACTTGCGTTTTAGGGAGACCTTTGTTTGTGAGAGTCGACCATGAATCAGAACGCGGTCATTAAGATTATTAATCTCAGGCTGAGAACCTACATCTCACCAACCCTGCTCTAGTTTAACCCCGAAGATGATGAAGCTTACAATTTGACGGTGGGCGTCATTTGAAATAACGATATCACGATTGGTGATTATCGATAAAGTCGCAATATCAGCTAAATCTGTCATTCTAGAGATAGAAAAAAGCTCGCCTTATCAGCGAGCTTTTTTACCAATGAAGCAATACCTTATGATTGCTTACCCAGATGCAACCAGGTCTCGACCACGGTATCCGGATTCAGAGACACCGAGTCGATCCCCTGCTCCATGAGCCATTGGGCTAAGTCGTCATGATCCGATGGCCCCTGGCCACAGATCCCTACGTATTTTCCGGCATTATTTGCGGCTTTTATCGCCATCGCCAACATAACCTTGACCGCATCATTGCGCTCGTCGAACATGTGGGCAATTTCACCAGAATCCCTGTCTAACCCCAGCGTCAGCTGAGTCATATCGTTGGACCCGATAGAGAACCCATCAAAGTATTTGAGGAAATCATCAGCCAGAATTGCATTGGAGGGCAACTCGCACATCATGATCACTTTCAGGCCATTCTCACCGCGACGAAGATCAAACTTCGCCAGCAAGTCAATCACCGAAGCCGCTTCGCTAACTGTCCGGACGAACGGGATCATAATTTCGACATTCTTCAGCCCCATGGTTTCACGAACGCGCTTGATTGCCTCACATTCAAGAGCAAAACAATCTTGGAACTGCTCGGAAACATAACGTGAGGCTCCGCGGAAACCGATCATCGGGTTTTCTTCCGTCGGCTCGAAATTCACACCGCCAACTAAATTACGGTATTCGTTCGACTTGAAATCCGACATGCGCACGATGACGCGTTTTGGCCAGAAAGCCGCAGCAAGTGTTGAAATCCCTTCAGTCAGTTTCTGAATGTAGAACTCGACCGGATCAGGGTAACCGATGATGCGCTGATCAATCTCGGCTTTCAGCTCCTCAGACTGCTGCTCGTAATTGAGCAAAGCTTTCGGGTGAATACCGATCATCTTGTTAATGATAAACTCCAGTCTTGCCAAGCCTACACCTTCGTTCGGAATACAGGCAAAGTCGAACGCCCTATCAGGGTTACCGACGTTCATCATCACTTTAAGCGGCAAATCAGGAAGATCATCGACAGCAGAGCGGCGTACTTCAAAGTCCAGCTCTCCTTCGTAGATGTAGCCCGTCTCCCCTTGAGCACAGGATACGGTGACTCGCTGACCGGTTCGCAATAACTCAGTCGCATTGCCACAGCCGACGACCGCCGGTATGCCTAGCTCGCGGGCAATAATGGCTGCGTGGCAAGTACGGCCGCCACGGTTTGTCACGATCGCCGCCGCTTTTTTCATGACCGGCTCCCAGTCTGGGTCGGTCATGTCAGCCACCAGCACATCACCGGCTTGGACCTGATCCATCTGAGACAAATCGGAGACGACACGCACCTCGCCGCTACCAATACGTTGGCCAATCGCTCGCCCTTCAGTCAGGGCATGGCCTGTCCCATTGAGGTGGAAGCGCTCCATCACATTGGCATCATCGCGCGAGCGCACGGTTTCGGGACGGGCCTGGACAATCAGTAGTTCCCCTGTGATCCCGTCTTTGGCCCACTCGATATCCATTGGTCGCCCATAGTGCTGTTCGATGATCAGCGCTTGCTTGGCCAATGATTCAATTTCTTGGTCAGTTAAGGAGAACTGGTTTTGCTCTTGTTGGGTGGTATCGAGGATCTCAACCTGCTTACCCAGTGAAGTATCCTCGGTATAAACCATCTTTAGCAGTTTAGAGCCGATAGTACGACGAACAACGGCAGGGTTACCCGCCTGCAGGGTTGGTTTATGAACGTAGAATTCATCAGGGTTGACGGCCCCCTGTACGACCATCTCTCCAAGGCCCCAGGATGAAGTGATGAATACCACTTGGTCAAAACCTGACTCGGTATCCAAAGTAAACATGACACCTGAAGAGGCTTTGTCTGAGCGCACCATGCGCTGGATACCCGCAGATAGCGCAACACCTTTGTGGTCAAACCCTTGGTGGACACGGTATGAGATTGCACGGTCATTGAACAGCGATGCAAAAACGTGTTTGACCGCTTCGATTACCGCATCGATCCCACGGACATTGAGGAAGGTTTCTTGTTGGCCTGCAAAGGAGGCATCAGGTAGGTCTTCTGCTGTTGCCGATGAGCGGACAGCCACAGAAAGCATCTCGTCACCTTGGGCAAGCTCATGGTAGCTCTCGCGAATATCCTGCTCGAGATCCAGCGGAAGCGGTGCCTCTAGAACCCAATTACGGATAGTCTCGCCAGCTTGCTGCAAGGCATTTACATCTTCAACATCCAGCTCGTCAAGCAGCTGATAGATCCGCTCATTGAGCGAATTGGCTTCCAGGAACTGATTAAAGGCATGAGAGGTGGTGGCATAGCCATTGGGAACTTTCACTCCCGCATTCGCCAAATTCGCCACCATCTCGCCAAGAGATGCATTCTTACCACCGACCTTGTCAACATCGTTCATTGACAAAGCATCGTACCAGACAACATTCTGTTGCACGGCAATTCTCCTTATTGGATTCAACAGTTTAAAGCAGGTAACCCATAAGTAAACGATTGCCTTTCGCTGCAAAAAAAAAGCAAAAAATGTCAATTTCCAGAGCAAAAAGTCAACCATCTCTCCTTATGCGCACTTCAAGACGAAAATTCTTATCGCTAAAGTACAGTTACCTGTAAGGTATTGTTATAAATATAATTGCTAAAATTCTGTCAAATCTTTTCCATTTTCAATCACTTGAAAACGTATATCTATATGCGATATTAAATGATATGCACATATACATAGACATTTTCATATACACCCCTGTGCATCCCGGTAGCTTTGCTATGCCTTAGTAGCACCGAACTGTCTGTAGTCAGTTTTTCATCTCTTATAAAAATTATCTAGCAAGTTATCAAAAAAATTTGAAGCGCATCAGGTTTTTGATCTAGCTCAACTTTGGTATGCCGACACCAGCCCCCCTCATTAAATCCACATTTATCTTTAATTATCAGCACTTTAAATATAGTTTCATATCAAAAAGAACAATTAATATGACGGCATCGTATCTCATAGCGGATATATCAAATATTAAGCAACATCACCAAACCGAACATTATCGCCCACAGTTGTAACCCCCCTGTGAGTGGATGTAAAAAAAACAAAGCCAGGATCGCACCAAAGTGTGATACGGCATCTGGAAACTTGCCTTTCAGGTGATTATATTGAGTGCAGCCACGATGTTGGCTAAAAATATTTTCAAGGATTAAACTTTTTATGCAATCCAAATCCAATTTTCGTGATGTGTTCTTCGTTTCTGACGGTACGGCCATTACTTCTGAAACCCTAGGTCACGCCGTACTCGGCCAATTTGACATCACAACACGTCAAACAACGCTTCCCTTTGTTGAAAGCATCGAACGTGCCAATAGTGTGAAGCTACAGATCAATCAAGCTTACGAGAAAACAGGGACAGTGCCGCTGGTGTTCTACTCCATCGTACTGCCGGAAGTAAAGGCAGTGATCGAGCAAAGCCATGCCCATTTTTACGATGTGCTCAATGCCCTAGTGGCACCATTGAGTGAAGATCTTCAAATGGCACCGCAACCGCAGTTACAACGCTCCCACAGCATTGCCAAGGATGCTGCTAGCTACCAAGATCGTATCGCGGCTATCGAATATACTCTTGCCCACGACGACGGCGTCTCTCTCAACAACCTTGACCAAGCTGATATTATTTTGCTTGGTGTCTCTCGCTGTGGCAAAACGCCAACCTGCCTCTATCTCGCAATGCAATTTGGCATTCGGGCCGTCAACTACCCTTTCATTGCCGAGGACATGAGTAAGTTGCGCCTGCCTAAAGCAATAGAGCCCTACCGTTACAAAACCTATGGCCTGACAATCGATACTGAGCGGTTGGTTGAAATTCGCCATGAGCGCTATGCCAACAGCCATTATGCCAGTGTCGAACAATGTGAGGCAGAACTAGGAAAAGTTGAAGCCATGTTCCGTCGCGAAGCCATTCCTTATCTCAATACCAGTCGCCTATCAGTGGAAGAAATAGCCACTCGCCTGCTGGATATTAGCGGCTTGAAACGTCGGATGTGCTGAGCCAAAGCACTCCATTGTCTCACAGTCTTTTTATCGGCGAGTATTCTGTTTTTTACTACTCGCCTTCGTTCTTAAGGAGGATTATCACTATCTCACCGCAAAATCTCAATATTGAGAGCTAGAAATCACTATATATTCAATCACTTATTAATTTCTTATTTTTCTCCCTGTTATTCATCAAAAAATTATCAATTATTGAAATATGCTTATTCTGAGCTTCAAAAAATAATAACGAGGTTCCATGATGATTAGGGTTGCGCTTACAGCATTATCAACATTTATTTTATTTGCTTGCGGTGGTGGTTCATCGAGTGATTCATCCGAGCCGTCCGGTGTTACTATGGATGAGATCAGTGTCAGAACTCTGGGAATAGATCTTGTTAATATATCAGGCGCGTCGGCTGATTTCTTTGTAAAAGAGTCGAGTGGTGCTAGCTCGTTATTCGATGAAGATAACAAAGTATTTTCAGTGACCAATTTCAGTTCGTATTATCATTCTATTAGCTGGACATCAGCGACACCACTGGAGGTTGATATCGGCACGCAAGATACCAACAGCCAAACCACTCATGCCCTTCAAGAAGATATTCTCATGAATAATAAAGAAAAATTATGGGCAATAGCGTGGAATGATGAAGGCTCGCTGACACTATCGACCAATATTCAAAACCCATCCCCAGTAGAGGACAAATACCGGTTGAGAATATTTGCTGTAGAAGATGTAACAATAACTGTAAATTCAACTGCGTTTTCAGTTACTAATCTATCAAAAGGTAATTTTTCAAACCAAATATTACTTGATAACTGTAATAAAGAACTCATTCTTGGGGCAAATCAAAAAGATGTATGTGATTTAGAAGTCGGTAAATCTTATTTATTAATTGTTAATGGGGAAGATGTGCTGTTAGCAGCAGAAGAAAAATAAAAACTATAAATTATAACTATAACTTTGGGTTAATATTAAAATAAAATTGCGCTTTTATTTATTCGCAAGGAATGTCTACATAATATATTCGTCTGTCGAAACAGAGATAATATAATAACATTCTTTCATGGAAAGATAACTCTGTTGACCTTTGTGAGGTTTTAGGGCAAACAAAAAAATACCGTAGGCAGCGGTGGCATAAGCCCCGGCATAATTGCCGGGGCTTTCTTTATTTAATGAGTCCCGTCTAGACGTTTATTTTGCTTCCGCAACCGCCATTTGCTCTTCGTCAGATTTCTTCAAGAATGCATAGGTCACACCAGTCACAACCGTACCGGCCGCAATCGCCACAAGGTACATCAATACTGGGGTAATCGCATTCGGGATGAACAGTACGAACAGACCACCGTGAGGAGCCATCAATTTGGCACCAAACAGCATTGATAGTGCGCCGGTTAGGGCACCGCCGGCCATACAGCTTGGAATTACACGCATTGGATCGCGGGCTGCAAACGGAATCGCCCCCTCAGAAATGAAGCACAGACCCAGTACAAAGGAAGCTTTACCCGCCTCTGCCTCACTGGCATTGAACTTACGTTTCGCCAAGAATGTGGCCAAGCCCATACCTAGCGCAGGAACCATACCCGCAGCCATCACTGCAGCCATTGGTGCATAAGTCTGGGAGGCCAGCAAGCCAACGCCAAAGGTATATGCCGCTTTGTTAACCGGGCCACCCAAATCGAAACACATCATACAGCCGAGGATAATACCCAGTAAGACCGCATTTGCAGATCCCATATTGTTCAGGAAGTCGGTAAGGCTGGTCATTGCCGCGGATACCGGGCCGCCCACCACATAAATCATGATAAGGCCAGTAACCAAGCTTGATAGCAAAGGAATAATCAAGATTGGTTTCAGCGCTTCCATTGATTGCGGCAATTTAACGTGGTCTGCCACAAGTTTGGCACTGTAACCAGCCAGGAAACCTGCAACGATACCACCAAGGAAACCAGCGCCAGTCGAACTTGCCAGCATACCGCCAATCAAACCCGGAGCCAGGCCCGGACGGTCAGCAATTGAGAAAGCAATGAAGCCAGCCAGCACAGGAACCATCAAAGCAAACGCTGAACCACCACCGATAGTCATCAGCGCCGCGGCCAACGTCCCTTCTTGTTCAAAGGCCGTAATACCGAATACAAATGACAACGCAATCGAAAGACCACCCGCAACAACCAGTGGCAACATGTGGGATACACCTGTCATCAAGTGCTTATAAGCCCCTGTTTTTTCTTGCTTAGCTTCACCTACAGCTGCAGAGCCCGCCTGGTGCTGATAAGGGGTTGCCGTGGCAAACGCTTTCTCAAACTCTTGCGTTGTCTTCTTCAGTGCTGCTCCCGTGCTGGTTTTGTACAGTTTCTTGCCAGCAAAGCGAGAAAGATCCACTTCGATATCCGCAGCAATGATAACCAAGTCAGCGGCAGCAATTTCTTCCTCCGTTAGCTGGTTCTTCGCTCCAACTGAGCCTCTGGTCTCAACTTTGATCTGATGGCCCTGGCGCTTACCTTCTTCCTCCAAGGCCTCGGCCGCCATGAAGGTGTGTGCAACACCGGTTGGACATGCCGTAATCGCAACAATTTTCTTGCTGGCTGAATCGCCTGCCGTATCTGCAACAACAGCCGTAACGTCTGTAAGTACCGTCGCTTGGCTAATTGCTTGAGAAAGAGCGGCTTTCGGATCAGCCAGTACATCTTCAATAGCGATTTGGCATAGCTTCTTACCCTTGAAGCGTGTCGTATCTACTGCGGTGTTCGCTGCAACAACGATACAGTCAGCCTCATCAATGACACTCTGGCTTAACGCTTTCACCGGTACTACTGATGACTGACACTCAACGGCCGCCGTCCATTTGAGCTCTGCTGCTGCCTTTTCAATCAAGCCAGCGGCAATAATGCTATTTGCAATACCACTCGGGCATGCTGTTATAACTGCAATTTTCATTTCAACACCCTCTGATCCGAATCAGCTTTTCACGTTATTTACTTGGACATTTTCTTTTACTTTTAGCACCTGGTTGATATCTTCAACGCCTACGCCTACCTGGCTGACTGCCAATGCAGACAATGCTGTGGCAAAGCCCAATGTCTCTTCTTTATCCCACTGGTTTAGCTGTCCCCAGCACAAACCAGCAACCAATGTATCCCCTGCACCTACGGTGCTTACCACATTCATCTTAGGCGGCTGGGAACGCAGCCAACCTTCGCTGTTGAGCCACATTACGCCTTCGGCTCCCAGCGACACCACCACATTGGCGATCCCCTTGGCTGAAAGCTGCTCGGCCGTTTCCAACATAGCCTGCTCTGAACCAAGTTCACGGCCCGCCCAATCGGCAAGCTCTTCATCGTTGGGTTTAACCAGCCATGGCGATGCCTCCAGGCCAGCCGATAATGCAGCTTTGCTGCTGTCAAAGAACACCTGCTTGCCGTTATCGTGCAGCCACTGGATCCAAGCCGCGCATTGCTCTGGTGCAATACCGCGCGGCAGGCTTCCCGCGATGACAAACACGTCATGGCTTTCAGCCAAGTTTTTCAATGTTGTGTCGAAGGCCTTGAGGTCCTCTTCACCAACCTCTACACCAGGGAAGTTGAAGTCACTGACTCGGCCATTTTGCTCGACCAGCTTAACGTTGATACGGCTGGCACCTTTTACCCGTACAAAGGCATCTTTGGCTCCCAACTCGTCAAACAGCTGGCAAAACGGTTCTTGGTTATCGGCACCAAGCAGGCCGGTGACGGTAACATCAGCCCCGAGCTCGGCCAGTACCTTGGCCACATTCACCCCTTTACCGGCTGGGTGTAATGACCCGGCATTGACAAGGTTCACCGAGCCAGGACTCAGGGCATCGAGGCTACCGGTCAGATCCAGCGCCGGATTCAACGTTACCGTGACAACTTTCAGTGCGCGGCTAATCGCTTGAGATTGCGTCATGACTATTTACCCTCGCCCAGGCCATCGGCAATAGCTTGTCCGATGGCAACCAGTGCCGCATCCGCGTCGTCGCCCTGGGCAGTAAACTGCAGCTCATGGCCTTGCTTCACACCCAAGGCAATCACTTTCATCAGGCTCTTGGCATTCACGGCTTTGCCTTCTCCGTTCAGGTTGGCCACCAGAATGTTGCTACTGAATTTCTTGGCAACACTAACCAGCATGGCACCCGGACGGGCATGCAAACCATGCGGGTTGCGAATTTTGAAGACTTCGGTGTTACCTTCCAGCGCTTCCTCTGTTAGCAGAGTCACTACCTGATCAGCCGCTGCGTTGAACAGCTTGCCTACTTGGTTCTTGAAAAGTAGCTGTGCCAAGTAGTTCATGTTATTGACATGGGCACCATTACACGCGGCGACAAACAAAAGACCTTTTACTGAAGTGCCTGCTTCTTCAAAAGATTCCGCTGGTGTAACAAATGACAAAGCCGTACGGCTCACGCCTTTATTACTTTTTGCCAACCATAGCCCTTGCCCAAGATGGGTCGCGCCGGAGGCAATCGCATCAGCCACCATGTCGTTGCTTGCTGATTGGTGATTTTTCACCAAGCCAGCAGTTACCGCAGTCAATTGGACAAGGTCTGTGGCAGGAAAAGCAAGCTGTACATAACTTTCATCAAAGTCGGCTTCTAACTGCGCTTCTCCGTTTAAAATAGCGATCAGCCCCTCTGCACTGTCACTCGTCTTAAGCTTCTCCTCGACGCCATCGGCAGACAGCACTTTTGTCAGTTGCTTAAGGATACCCAGGTGCTCATCTGACTTCGCAGCAATACCAATCGCAAGGTAAACTGTTTTGCCATCGCCCCAGTTAACCCCCTGTGGGAAGTGATGAACCCGCACACCAGTCTCTTTCACCAAGTCCCGGGTGTCCGTGGTACCGTGTGGGATGGCTATACCATTACCGAGGAATGTTGAGTTTTGAGCCTCTCGGTCCAGCATGCCGTTAACATAGCCGGTTTCAACCAGACCTTGTTGTTCCAGACCAGCCGCAATTGCCTTGATTGCTTCTTGCTTATCCGTTGCTGATTGTTTGAGCTGAATATCTTTTGTTGAGAGTGACAGCATGTGTTTACTCCAGTTTCGTTAAACCTGGTGAAGGCCGTTGACCTTCTCTCCCCGTCTACACAAATATAAACCTGAATGACCAAGAGCTGACTGAATCGATTCAGCATTTGATCAAAAATTAAATTTCAGCACAATCTAGTTCAAAATTATATCGCTGCTGAAACCATTCAGCTGACATGCTGAATGGTTTCAGCTAATATTGCAAACATGCCGGGGAGATCATGCTTGAATTTTTGATCCGCCGCACAAAACACCACTGGTGTACCCAAGCTATTTGGGTATACCGACTTAGTATTCAGCGTATCAGCCTCTTTCTGTTCCGAATGCGAAGCAGTAGAATGGAAGGTGCCTGCCAACAGAAAATACAAGAAGCAGAATGAAGCTAGATGAAATAGCAAAACTTGCCGGTGTATCCCGCACCACAGCCAGTTACGTGATAAACGGTAAAGCTCAAAAATACCGGATCAGCGAGAAAACCCAGCAAAAAGTCATGGCTGTTGTCAATGAGCACAACTTCCGCCCCGATCATGCAGCCACCTCTCTTCGGGCAGGAAGCAGCCGCTCCTTTGGCTTGATCATTCCTGATCTCGAAAACAGCAGCTATGCCAAGCTAGCCAAGCTTCTTGAAAGCAATGTGCGTAAAGCGGGTTACCAGCTGATCATCTCCTGCTCGGATGATGACGCAGAGACGGAAATGAAAGTGGCCGAAACGCTGCTGAGCCGCCGTATCGATGCCTTGATAGTGGCCAGTACCCTGCCCACCGATAATGACTTCTACCAACGGATTCAAAAAGGTGGAGTACCGGTGATCGCCATAGACCGAGCCATGAACGATGAAATGTTTGCCAGTGTAATCAGCGAAGATCTCGAAGGAGCATTTGATCTTACCCTTAGCCTTTTGGATAAAGGAGTAAGCAGTATCGGCCTGGTGGGTGCGGTGCCTGAACTCGGCGTCTCCAAAGAGCGTGAACAAGGTTTTTTGTCCGCAATTCGCTCCTACAGCAGTCAAACGCAAAAGCCGGAAGCCAAAACGTTAATTGCCAACGGTGATCATTTTAGCCAGCAGCAAGGTCAGCAGCAGGTACAGAATTGGATCGATAATGACTGCATGCCGGACGCCATCCTTGCGACCTCCTATACCCTGTTTGAGGGGGTGCTCGATTGCCTGCTCGCCAACCCGGAGTTGATGCAAAAGACCCATCTCGCTACTTTTGGTGATAATCGCCTGCTCGATTTCTTGCCCATCAAAATTCAGTCGCTGCCGCAGCAGTTTGAACTTATCGCTGATAATGCTCTTGAACTGGCCCTGAATGCTATCGCAGGCCGGTACAGAACCGGAGTGGAAGTGATCCCACGAAAAATCAAGCGCCGCTAGTCAGCGGCCCGTTGATCTCGTCAGCCCAACCCAACGGGGTTGGGCAACTTTCCCATCGCAGGCGCTACGCCATATAGCGTTTCACCGCCACCTTACCGAGACGATACAAACGCTTTGCCTGCTTGTTGAACGCATCACGCCGATGCTCCATCCTGCGCCGATTGAGCTGGGTATTTACTCCTTCTTCGAAGGTACTCAACAAGGCTTCAGCCAAACTGTCCATGTTATAGGGTTGCTCGTTGGGCGGCATCGCAACCACAACTGCATCATCCGGTGCCAATTGCATATTGTTAAATTCAAGCGCTGCCTTAATGGTCGTCGCCTTCGGTGACACAGGGGTTGATAAATCGTAGGGCGGCTGCCACTCCTGCACTGGTTGCAGGCGATCAACCTGATTGAGCACCATGATTATTTTGGGCTTTTTACGGCTGCGATTATCAGCCTGCTGATAATATTCATCAAATTGCTTACGCAATATCACATCGCTCTTTCTCGCGGGCTGGTTGGCTTTAAGTACCCACAGTACAATGTCACTTTGCACCATCTGATTGAGCAATTGCCTGTTGGTGGCCTCATGGCCATCAATACCCGGTAAATCAACAAGGTGAATGATGTCAATTCCATCAACATAGCACCGGTGGATGACCATACTGTCCGTTGACGGAATCGCGCTTACCTCAGCCACCATGCTGCCGACAAATGTATTGATCAGTGAAGATTTCCCTGCGCTTACCTGGCCGACGACTGCGACCCGAAGCGGCTCGAGCTCCTCGGCAAAATGCGCATCATCAGGTTCATGGCCCTTGAGCTCACCGTCTGCCACCTTGTACCGGCCGCTGTACAAGTCTATTGCCACCGACAAGACTTCCTGTAGCAGTACTTTTTTCAGGGTGAACTGGACCTCTGCGCTAACTTCATCGAATAGGCGTCCCAGCAGTTGCCCTCTGGCCTCAGCAATCAGTCCTGCCGGGGTCATGGCCCTGAATACCCGATAAACATCATAAACCTTTTTCGCTGCCCCCAGTTTGTCTTTGTGGTGGTAGCCTTGCTGGAAATAAGACAGTTTTAGCGTCTCGGCAAAGGGCACGTGGTTGAGCAAAAAGTGGCGATAACGGTGGCTCACCTTTTCCAGCATCAAGAGGAACTCTGGCGCGGTAAATGACAATGCCTTGATATCGCGTTCAGGGTAATACTGGCTGGCAACGGCCTGCGACAACGCGAGGGCATACCCCCTTAACGCAGGCCAGCTATCATCCTGTTCGAGATATTGGCCGATAGCCGGGCTGAGTGCGTTCCAAACCTCGCGGTCAAACTCCCCCCACTCTCCCGACGGGGCAACGTCATAATCACTCTCCAGCTGTATGGCCTCTTCAGAGCCATTACGCCGAAGCCGGCGCAACCAAACAGCGCCGGCAATAACGAAGCCTGACGAGGAAGCAATCAAAATAGATAAAAACAACCATTGGTCATCCTGGATGATCTTAAACAGCCCCCACCCGGCTAACACAAGCACCGGAATGATCATCGCGGCGAAAGCTAAAGGGGCCACCCCCACCGAAAAGCGATTAAGCAGGCTGACACTATTGATTGTTTTTTTCATGATCTTGGCGGTTATCCATGTTGTCTGCCGTCGCCCTGCCCGCTTGGCTGGACTTTGCCTGTTTTAATGCCTGTTCAAACACCTGGCGAATATCTGTCTCATCAACCGTTTCTCCTCGGCTGATATGATATAAATACTTGCAGCCAGCACGGCCAATGGCGTATGTCAGGGCGAAGCTGATGGCAACCGCGACCGCACTGCCGACTGTCTGTCCATAAACCGGTATAAACTTTGCCAACTGCCTAAGCCCCAGCTTGGTGGCATATTTCAGGGCAAAACTGCTGCCAAGCAGGCCGGCAAACTCGCTAAAGTGTTTTCGGTTCCACTCAACACCGTACTGCCGTGCCAAACTGTGCAGCATTTTTCCCTGAAGGGCCGGAACAGATACCATGCCGACACCGGGCAGTGCATCCGTTGCCGCGGCACTGCCGGCATACCACATGACTTCTTGCTGCAGCTTGAGAAAGTTACTGTGCTCAGCATCAAGGTGCCGCTGCGCCTGCTGCATTAGGTGGATTATCGGCAACATATCGGCAAGTTGCTGATTCAGGGCCGATAACCCAAACGGCTCGCGACCGTGCGCCGCAACCATTCCTGCCGCATAAGCCTGGAAATCGACATTGACCGACATCAGGGTGGTTCCCCACACTTTCTCTACCTGATCCTGGTTATAGCGAATCGCCTGCAGACGCTGCTCCGGGTCGACAATCGACAAGCAAGCGGTATGAACGACCAGGACACTATCAATCCGGCCATCTTTTCGGATTTTCTTCAACGCCGACAGCACATCGCTCTGTTCGGGCTCTTCGGCCTTCATGACCACCAGAAGAGCATGGCTCTGGGCCTGACAGGCAGAGATATCCTCGGCAGGATCATAATCAGCTTCCGATAGCCCGCGGGTATCGAGAAAGCGCAAAACAGGGTTATCGGCTGGGAACGAATATTCCACGGCGGTTTGAGTGCAAGGCTGAAAACCATTGCCAACCTCGACCAGTTCATTGCCTGTTACTGTCGCGACCAAAGTCGACTTGCCCGCTCCGGTCTTACCCAGCAACCACAGCGTTGGCAGGGAGGATTCCCAGAGCTGGTTTGCGGCTTGCAGGCCGGGATCCTTGTCTGGATTAATGTACTGGTAGATATTCTTAAAAAACTGCTGCATGCCTCAGCCATAGCCTATTCATTGTCGCTCAATCAGGCCAATGGCAAGCAGTGGCATGCCTATCGCCCTGTCAAAAATTTCATGCCGGAACCGAGAATGTTTTTAATATTCACCGGTATAATGGTGACAATACCATATCCTTCTGAAAAGTTCGGATTTATAGACAAGTAATATTGAATATCCCTTTTGGTGCTGCGCTGAAACGAGGCAATCTCCTGCTCGCCATAGTCGACCGAACGTTGGACATAACAGAGGTGGGGGTGCCAGTCCGGCTCTCTGATCATCACAGTTTGTTGTAAGTAATCGAGGATCCGAGAAGCTGGCTCGGTCAATTGTGTATTCGCCTTGGGATACAGTTCGGGCAGGAACTTGGCCATCACGCGGTACATAGCAGGACTAATCATGGTATCGGCATAATATACCGGGGTCAGTGGATGACGCATATAACACTTCGCCGCCTCAAGCAGAGAAAATGTCACGGTTTGGTTGCCATGACGCTGATCGGGAAGAAAGCCAGCGGATGCCCCTATGATGATCGTTTCCTTGCCTTCGACATCAGTTTTTTGGAAGGTCAGCAAACAATATCCCACCAACCTCACTTTGCCATTATCGTCTTCATTGCCAATGACCCCGTTGCTTTTGTGGCGGGCTATATCCGGAAATGGCTGGTAGAACAGCTTGAGTTTTCGCTCATAGGCGTCGGTTCCCAAGAAATACTTGTTGAAATAAGCATTGGGTTCAACCCCTTTGAAGCAATGGGCAATCAGGCCCAACAGCTGAGCCTCTTGCTCTTCAGACAGCCAGTTATGGCTTTGGGTTAATGTCAGCGTACTCAGCGGTTTGACTTGTGTCATTTCAGCATCCTTGCTTTAATCCATTAGTCCTTCAAAGACTTCTCTTGCGATGGGTCTGAAGACGGCTCATCGCTTTGTTGAGGCATTTTCATCCAGGTCATAAATAGCTCATACCAAATTGCCAAAATCACGGCCCCGATGAACAACCCGATAATACCCGCTGAGATCATCCCGCCAATCGCACCAATCAGGATGACGGGCATTGGGATCTCCACTCCCCGCCCCATCAACATAGGTTTGAGGAGGTTATCGGACAACCCGGCCAATAATACCCAAACAGTGAAAATTGTAGCAGGTGTCGTGTCCATATATGAGAATACATAGACAATAACCGGCAGTACTATCAACAAGGCCGGCAGTTGAGCAATGGCCAAAATGAACACAGCAAAGGTGATCAGCCCTGCCGCGGGGATCTGGAACACGAACATCGCCGCGCCAATCAGGATCGACTGAATGAAGGCAACCCCCACCACCCCGAGCAACACACTACGTATAGTCGCGGCAATCAAACCGGCCCACTCTTCACCATGCTTACCGACAACCCGTACCGAAACCTGCTTCACCGCTTTCGCCATTGCTTCGGAATGGGCCATAAAACCAGCCGCAATAAGCAAGGAGATAATAAACATCACCACGGTGGCTAAGCCACTACCCAGCGCTCCCGCGAACGCGCTGACCCCCGCTTTAATTTCCTCGCCGTAGCGCACCAATGCCTGCTCCATATTGGTGGCAAACAATGACCAGGTACTGTGGAGCTTGCCACCGATCAATGGAATTTCAGCGACTCTTGCAGATGGACCCGGCAGCTTGACCGATTCGTTCTGTAGAAACTCGGTTAAACTGACAATGCCATCAAAAATTGATCCCATCACAATCACCAATGGCACTACCAAAATGGCAATACCGATAAGTGCTAATACAGTTGCCGACAAACCGCGCCGACCTTTCATCACCCCTTCAAGTTTAAGCGTCAGCGGCATCAAGGCCACGGCAATAATCGCCCCCCAGAGAACTGGGATAATGAAGGGCTTGATAATCCCTAAAGTCCACCCGATCAGGATAATTAACAGCCCAATCCGAATAGCAGACTCCAGCATGTTATTGATAAATATTTTGCTTTTGTACTTTTCTAATTGTTTATCCATCGTTGTTTTCCTGATTGTTTTGGCTGGCACCGACCAGGCTGGCTACAACAATTGCCATATAGAACACACCAGCAATCGCTTCTAGATACACAATAACCTGAGCAACGGGGGTAACGGGGCTGATATCGCCGTAGCCCAAAGTGGTAAGGGTGACAAAACTAAAGTAGGCCGCATTGGACAAGTTATCGCCCCAATCTTTGGCTTCGAGCCCGGTGAAGGAGCCCGGAGAAAATTCCAAGATCAACAGGTAGGCAATAGCCCACATCAAGCCGAGGAGTAGAAACAGAGCCAGGGAACCGACGACCTTATTGTTGTCGATCGTGCCAGTAAACAATATCTGGCGCATAATCGACTTAAACGTGCCGAAAAAAAAGCACAGCATCAGGACCAACATGGCAATATCGATCTGCCTGAAACCGAACAGCTCTTTGATAACCACCAGCACTACCCAGGCGATCAGCAAGCTCATCAAAAAACGGAACCAGCCCGAGTCAAATCGCAAGCTCATCAAACAGACCACAAAAGTCAACAAGGTGATAGCTTGCAGGATCTTATCTAACCAAGTGATTTGCAGTACTTGATCAAGCGACGAACTGACCAACAGAATAATCAACGCGATCGTGAGGTAATAAAAATTATTCTTTTCGGTGATCTTCTTACCCATTTTGCCTCCTCATCCGCCTATTGTGTCTGCTGTGAACCCGAATCCTGCTGCTCTTCCATCACCATGATGGATGCCGTCATGCCAAATCGTAAGTTCACCCCTTCAGGTAAGGCGGCCAATGTGATTTTCACGGGGATACGCTGCGCCAGGCGGATCCATTGAAAAACAGGGTTTACACTCGGCAACAAGTTATAGCCCACGGCACCATTTTGTGGTGCTATCCCCCACCCGACTGAATCGACCACCGCTTCGATCGGCTGCTCGGGATAGGCCATCAAGGTCACTTTGGCCTCGTCGCCAATCCTGATATTGGCCAGTTGGTTCTCCCGGAAATAACCGAATACCCAGAAACTGTTCACATCGACCACGGCAAGCAAAGGCTGATTGGCCACCGCTTGCGTCCCCTCACGTATGTCCAAGTTAGACACATAGCCATCGACCGAAGCAAACACCTGGGTAAACTCCATATTCAGCTTTGCTGCGCGTAAATTTTGCTCGGCCACTTTGATTTGAATCAGCGACTCCTCGTAGGAAATTTGCCGGCGGGTAATGTCCTTAAGCGAGACCGCACCTCGGTCTTTGCGTTGGATATCAAGCAACCGGTCAAGCTCAATCTTTTTGCCCTTGGAACTTATTTTCGCCCGCTCTAACGAGGCCTCTGCCTGCGACAAGGCAACGTCATAGGTCGTGGGGTCAATTTGAAACAGCAACTCACCTTTGCGCACAAACTGATTATCAACGACAGCCACGTAGACAACGGGTCCGGATACTCTAGGTGCCACTTTAATGATATTGGCTCTGACCTGACCGTTTCGTGTCCAGGGATTTTCAAAATATTCTTGATATTTCTGGTAGCCCAAATAGATAGCACCACCAAAAATGATGAGGTTCAGCGCAATAACGAATAGCTTTTTTATACTCTTCATATGCACACCTAAAATTGAATAAAATAAGCATCAATAGCAACGGTGTAGAGCACCGTTATTGCCAGAAATGTCATCGATGGATAAGCAATTAACCGGGACAACCGAGTTTTATTGAGGATCACAACCGTTATCCAAGTCGCTATCACAGACAAGATGATGACCAGCAAAAAGGGTGAGTAATACACGTCTCCCCAGGACATTTCATGCGGCATTTCCATCTATGGACCTCCTGGGTATTGCTGCTTGGCCGGATCTATCGGCTCACCAAAGGGAGAGACCGCCTTCGGCACTTCACCGGGCGACAGCACCGGCAATTGGGTGTCGTCTAGCATTTCGCCCCAGTCTGTCCGGCTTTCCATTTGGGATCGCAGTGCATCACTAAGATATGAACGGCCGGTTTCTGCCTCCCAGCCACCGCCCAATGACTTGTAGAGCGCAACGACCTGATTGGCAACATTCCCCTTAACGATCGCATAGGCATCTTCACTGCGGGTCATTTTCTCCAGTGAATTTAGCAGGCGCTCGAAACTGATTTGGCCATTTTCGTACTGAGTCAGGGAGATATTGTAGGCGCGAACGGATGCATCAACAGAGCGGAAAGCAAGATCCTTCTGAACCTGGTTGAGCTGGTAAGACTCCAAAGCATTGGTTACTTCCTGTACCGCCAGCAAGACCTGCTTGTTGTAGTTGGTTAGCGTCTCTTGGAAGCGGGCATCTTGGGCTCGGATCGCACTCTCTACCCGGCCATACTGGAAAATATTCCAGGAAAAAGCAGGGCCAAGAGAAAGATTAAGCGAATCGCTGAAACTAAAGTCATTCCCTGCCGGAACGGTACTGTTGATGCCAATCACACCGAACAAGGAAAACTGCGGATAGAGATCGGCTTCTGCAATACCGATTTGGCTGCTCTGGGCATGGGCCTGCAACTCGGCCAATTGGAGATCGGGCCGGCGCAGCACCAAGTCGGCTTCGACCTGCGTATGGATAGGTGATGTTGCGGGGATCAGCGAAAACTGATCATAATCACTCGTCAGCCTACGGCTTCGGGTCGCGGCGTATTTACTATCAAATGCCGCGACTTTGGCATTCACCCAAGAGCTGTCTAGCAGCTCCATGGCTTGCTCCGGAAGGATCCCCAGCAATACCGCAATGGCATTGCGTGACTGCATCATACCGATTTTCAAACTTGGCAGTGCCGATTCGGTGTTGTATAGCTGGGTCCTTGCTTGCTGAACATCGAGCTCAGTAACATTACCCGACTCATACTGAATCTCGGTGATCCTTTCCACCCGGCGCTGAATGTCAATATTGCGCTCAGATAACAACACCCGCTCCTGAAAGGTGCGGTAGTTGATGTAGTTCCTGGCAACTTCAGCCGTGATGGTAACCAAAATATCGTGATAGGAAGCGATTGAGGCATACAAGGTTGCCTCTGCTGACTCGACACCGAGTGCGTAGCGCCCCCAGACATCCAGCTCCCAGGCGGCATCGAAACTCAACGAGGCATTGTCGAAGGTATTTTCATTCTGGTAGATTTTCGCCACGCTTCCCGACACATTCTGGCGCTGTGGATACTGAAAAGATTCCGCCACGCCAAGTGCTGCGCGGGCCTGTAAGATCCGAAGCCCTGCCGCCTCCAAATCCAGGTTTTGCTGGCTGGCCTTGTCGACCAGGGCATTAAGCACAGGATCATTGAACTGCTGCCACCAACGCGCAGTCACCGTCTTACTGTACGCCAGGTCCTGTGTTGACCACGATGTCGGCAATGTCGCGGGGGCCACCCCCTCAAATTTCGGCCCCAGCACCGTACAGCCTGACGTCACCAGCAGGGAAATCACTGTTAAGCAAACGCTGATCTTACCTACCAAGTTATGCCCCCTAAAACCGCTTCATCTGCAGCTCATCCCAAGCAATCTCATCACTTGCCTGCTTGCAGTTGAGCAACGACTGGAAAATATTTTTTTTCAAGTTTAGGAAGATATAAAAACCGGCGATGTCTGAATTCGAATACTTCTCCAATTCGAGATGCGAAAAATACTCATCCAGCCGCTCCTCCAACCGCTTATAGTCTTGCAGGAGATGATCGACATCCAACTTAGCCGCGTTCAATGAGTCTGCCTTCCACAAGGCGACAGCCAATGCGGGAATGACGGTGTCCCTGTGGCCTTGCTTGGCCTCCACCAGCAGCGGGCTTTCATCTAACTGCTTACGTGCTTTGATGAAGGTCATCAGGTGGTGGTGGAATACATCGCATTGGGCAATGTACTGAGTGAGTTGCTCGGCTGTCAGCGACGGGTATGGGGCGGTGTTAAATTTCGCTCCCCACACCTGTAATTTTTTCAGCGCCACCACCATAGTGGCAATGCGCCAAACCAGCTGCAGTTTCTGCCAAACCGACAGCTGGTCGACCTGCAGTAAGTGGATCACCCCTGCAGCATGGCGGAAAAATCGCTCACGAAACACCAACACTAAATGTTCGGGGCGGCTTGAGAAAGGCAAGTAATAGGAAATCACGACTGACAGCACCGTCATATAGAACAGAGTAACAATCGTGAGGGTGATCCCGAAGTGATACACCATGTTGTTGTCAATACCGAGGGTAAACATCCCCAGTAGAAAGAAGATAGTGATGGGCCCCTTGAAAATATAAAACCCGACAAAAGTATATATGAAGATAAACAATGCCAGTTCCGAGCCGAGAGTCAGTTGCGGCAGCAAAAACACATAGGCAGGCACGGAGAACACAAACCCAAGAGTAAACAGAACAAAAAGCATCACTGGATGGAAAGGCAAAAAAGACAGGATAGAGACAAATAACGTACTGAAAATAACAAAGTTATAGCCACCAGGCGGGTTGAAATGGATCCAAAATGCCCCCGCCAGCCAATAGGTGACAAAAACCTTTACCGCAGACTTGGCATTCTCGGCATCCCACCAATTAAAGTTGGGTTTGGCCTTTAACGCTGGCAATTCGAATTCCACCGTCCCGGTCAACGAGTCGATACTGCTGATACAGCTCTCCAGTTTGGCGAGGCGCTCCCGCAGCTGATTCAACAGATAACCTGAGGATATCGCTTCCCCGCGGTATAAGTGCCCGGCCTGCTTCAGCCTTTCCCCATCATATTCTACGGCCGCCAGTGACTGCGGAGGATGGGCTTCCTGCTTCTCCCAGGCATCCGGCAACCTGTCGAATAGCCCAATCACCTCGGCACGCATTTCCTCAAAGTCACGGAGATAGTCCACCGGGTGTCCGCCTGAGCGTGAATGGTCCTTCGCGGCAAATAAGAGCAGTTCGGAAATCTGGCTGTATAACGCAACCGTGCCGTCCCACTCTTTTTTGTAGGCGGAAATCTCGCTGCATTCACTGTTAAGGGTTTGGTACCGAGCTTCGAAGGCTTGCTGGGCTGCAAATACCGTTTTACTGAGCTCAGCCACCGTGGGAGGAACATCTTCCACCTTGGCTACCGCTGATTCGTCACCCGACGGCGGTGAGCCGAGTTCTTGCCCGTCAGGGGGACTCTCTGACTCTACTTGGTGCGGCGGCTGGCTTATGGCCTCAAACAACGCTTTTTGTGCGGCGCTCAGTTCATCACCAAGGTGACGGAGATTCTGCTCTACCCTGGGGGGAAAGAGGAACACCCCGACAATGGTGTAAACGACCACACCAAATATCGTCATGAAGGTGCGATCAAGCCCATAAATAAAAGCACCTTCAGCATCTCCGCCATTGTACATCATCAGGATCATCACACCCGTCAGCATGAATAAGGTCGGATCGTTGAGATATGCTGAGCGAATATAGAAAACAACCACAACAACCAGGGAAACGGCAACCATGTAGAGCAGCCTGTCCTGAGTAAAAAAACCGACGAGGATTAGCCCGATAATCCCTCCGGCAATAGTACCAAGTACCCGCAGCGTGCCTTTGGCCAGTGATTCGCGGCGGCTCCCCGTCGATGCAATCAACATTACGGTTGTTGCCGCGGTCGAAGGCTGAGACCAGCCCAAAGCCATGGGGATCAAGTAGGCCAGCGTCAGGCTGACAGCAACACGGAAGGCAAACTTGAACTTATCGCTCAAGCAAAAAGGCAATAACCAGTTACCCAACTGGAAAACCGACAATCTTTGTTTAATACGGAGTAATTGAGTGTTGGCTTTACTCACGCGATACCCTTTTAATAATACGCTGCTTAATAAGGCTAGGTTATTTTGGGTAAAGCACAGAAAAAAATTGTCTTATTTATCGAACTGTTAGATTACTTGAACAGCAATTGAAGGACTGAGAATCCCTTCAGATATGGCGTAACTATTGGCAGGAAGGATGCAAAAAGCCCCAGTTTTCACCGGGGCCTGTGACAAAAAGGATAATATCCTAGTTGGCAGGGTGACTGCCTTGTTTGCGATTAAATCAATTGCTGGTTATCGACGGTTCACTGGCCGACTCTGCTCGCAACAGTGGTTGCTGAAGGGCATTGACAGCATTGAGCAGCAGCTTAACCGCGGGCAGCATACGGCTTTCATCGATATCAAAATCACCATTGTGATGGCCTGCCGTTAAGTCCGAGCCAACCAGACAATATATCGCCTTACCACCGCGGGACTGCACGCGGTCAACCAAATAGCCGGCATCTTCACTGGCACCGAAATCTTTTTCTCTGAGTACGTCAGTAAATCCACTCTCCGGGCCAACAGACTCCAGCAATTCGACGAGCTCAAGATCATTTTCAAGACCTATCGCCTCGCCTTGCGCGCAGAGTTTAACTTTCACCCCATGCATCATCGCCGCAGCCTCGGCAATGTTTTCCACCTGCTGGAACATATAGGAATTCAAGGCACGGTTCTCACCACGCGTTTCCCCCAGCAGTACCGCACTGGCTGGAATGACATTACGTCCATCGCCGGCATGCATTTGCCCGATGTTGATCCGAGTCATACCATCACGGTGGCGTGGAATAGCCAGCATCTGGCTTACCGCGGTACAAGCCGCCGCAAGGGCATTCTGCCCAGCATTGGGCTCAATCCCAGCGTGAGCGGGTTTGCCCGTAAAATGAAGATCAAACTTTGAACTACAGAGGAAATGCTGGGGGTCACAGACTAAGGTCCCGCTTGGCACATTCATGCCAATATGGGCCGCAAAGAAATAATCCACATCGTCGAGCCAGCCACTCTCGGCAATGGCCTTACCCGCGCGGCACCCTTCTTCTGCCGGCTGAAACAGTAATTTTATCTTACCGTTGAGCTGATCTTTGTTTTGTGCCAATACTTCGGCAATACCCAAGCCGATCGAAGCGTGAGCATCGTGTCCACAGGCATGCGCCACACCCGGTGCCAGTGAAGCAAAACCCAGGAACCGAGGGCGGTGGGCGTCCTCTTCGCTTTCCATCACTTCAACGGCATCGATATCAAAACGCAACGCAATAACAGGGCCTGGCCGCCCCGTATCGAGCACCGCGCCAACACCGGTGATACCATCCATGTGGGCCAGATAGGTAATATCCGCTCCCCAACTGATCGCTCGCTCTTGAGCCTGTGCAACCAGCACTTCATCGCGCCCCATAATCGAGGAGCGAAGGATGATCTCATCGCTGAAATGCAGCGAGTAGCCTAAGTTTTCAAGATGGCTAGCGATACGGCTCGTGGTAAAAAATTCCCGCCACGCGGCTTCCGGGTAGCGATGAAACTCCCGGCGATGATTCATTAAGCGCTGAGACAGCGTCTGTTCATCGAAATGCAAGTTACTTAACACCTATTGTTCCTAATAATCTTTTACAGGGCGCGGCTTCAATAGCCTGTCAGCTCCATAAATCCTTGTCCTGTATGGCTTCCTGTAACCCTTATCGGCCCTTCCCAATAAGAGAAGATGAACGGGAGCCACTGCTCCTTCCGGACCACATCCACTTTAAGTTTTATCCCTTTTGACGGCACATCTATCTGCCATGCAACAGGATGCGTTTTTCCCCCTTGGGTTGAGAATGTAACCGGCAGCAACTGAATATCTTCAGCTTCCAGTACATCAATACGGCCATCGGCCCAACTTAGCGAGCCAAAATAATACGGACGGGTATCTTTTTCTCTGATCTGATACAGCATTAATGCACTTCCATCATCAAGATGGATAGCGAACCAGTCCCAACCCAGCTGATTATCAGCCAGTCCGCGGCTACTCCACTCACGGTCAAACCAGGCCTCACCGGTGACCTCAAAACGCTGTCCGTCTAATTCGATTCGCCCGTCAATTTGCAAGAAGGGGGCACTGAAATAGTAAGATGCAATATCTTTGGTCGCATGCTTCTTACTATAGCCCTGCTCGCCTTGCAGCACGATATTACCGGTTTGCTGGATCGCCAGCTTGCCGGCCATACCGCTGTCATCGGCGAACGACAACACTCCTGGGAATGGGGAGTCAGAGAAAGATCGCCACTCCCAGTTATCCAGCCATGCCCGGAAGGGTTGGCCTAACACACCCGCTTGGCCGATCCCGCCCCGGGCAAAGCGCTCGGCAGACCACACTTTATCTTCTCCAGTCACCACTAAGTGGGCCATATACCGTTGCGGGTTCTCCCAACCGTGCCCCTCGCCAGACAACGAACGGGAACGGAACAAGGTCCATTGAAAGCCAAACTCTTCGCCATCTTCTGCTTTAAGGTTAGCCGTCAGGTACCACCATTCTGTTCTGAATTCTGGGTGGGGTAAATGATCACGCGGAAACTCAAACTGATAACCAGGCACGACCTGGGCAAATTGGTCACTGTCTGGCCCCACCATCATGGAGACGGAACGGTTTACCTGGGCTTCTTCTGGCTCGCAGCTCAACAGTCCCAGCACCGCAACAATAGCGACAAGAGAGACTATCAAATACCCGCGCAGGAAATTTCTCCCCTTCATCAGAACGACTCCCTTAATGACATGATTGCAGACTGCTTCACCAGCCGCCATACCGGCCACGCCCCGGCCAGCAGCAACACGACCAATGCCGAGCCCAGGGAGAACAGATAGTTGGTTGGGAAATACTCGATTGGCATTGTCCAGCCGAAGGAGTACTTCAAGACAACATCAATAAGTAACTGAGCCAAAACAAGGCCAAGCGGCAAAGCTATCAATGCCGTGAGCAAACCAATCAAGAGCAATTGCCCTCCCCCCAGCAACGCCAGCTCCCGACCGGTCATGCCCATACAGCGCAACAAGGCAAACTGGCGTAGGCGTGACGTTTCCCCTGCCACGGTGGCAAAGAACAACCCGCACACGGCCACCACCAAGGTCAGCTTGCCCAGTGTTGCCGTGACGATAAATGTACGATCGAACACATTCATTGCCTGGAGCATCAAGTCATTGTTGTTGCGGATTCTTTCCGGCGGCAACCGGAATGTTTCACCAAGAGAGCGGATAATAGTCTCTGCCTGGGTATGATCATTAAGGTGTACCGCAAGGCTCACTTGCCCCTTGTGAGGCCAAATCGCCTTCCAGCGCTTCTGGGACATAATGACTTGTCCATAGGGATTGCCGTAGTCATAAAACACACCGGCGACAAGCCACTGCTTGTTTAATGGCGGAGGCAGGTCGAGTACCTGCCCCGGCTTGATATTTTGTTTCAGGGCCATCGACTCACTCACTAGTATGGCCCGCTCATGATGCAATTTCTGCCAGTATTCTGGCATTGCGACTTTAACCGCAAGAGCTTGTTTTTCGTCATCGGTTCCGCCAACGCTGACAACCTGCAAGGTGCCAGACTCGGATGGTAACATCTTGCGCCACTGCCACCACACTTGTTTCACTTCATCTTGGTTTTCTAGCCACTGGGTCATCCTCGGAGCCATATTGACCGCCGGGCGAATATAGATATCAGCAGCCAGACGCTGTTCTAACCAGGTTTGAGTGGTATTCCTAAAACTGCCGACCATGGTTTCCATGCCGATGTTCGATGCCAGTGCCAGCATGAATGCCATTGCGGCAACGCCTCGATAACTCAGACTGGCCGCCGCGTCGGAAAAGAACCAGCGCAGGCGAGCTGAGCGAACCACAATCCCCAGCACACGGAACAGCTGCCACAACAAGAAAGGCATCGCCAGTGCCGAGGCAATCAGTATGCAAGCGATTAGGACAAAACCGGCTTTTTGACCATGTGGCAATTGATAGGCCGCAATAGCCGCCCCGACGAACATGCACGAGAACACCGCCTGAAAGGCAAACTCTCGCCCGCTGAACCTAACCAGCGACATGCGAGTGGCCAAACGCGCAGGCTGACTGTTAATCAGCCGCACCAAAGGCCAGCCACAGGCTAACAGACACCCGCCGACAGCGATCAGGATAGAGGCCGCTCCCCACTCCCATTGCCAACGAACGGCCAAGCTCACATTGGCCCCGTAGAGATCGTTCAAGGTTTGGGCCACCGATGGCAGCAGTTTCTCTGCCAGCAGCAGACCCAACAGGTTCCCCCCGATCAAACCGACGACAATCCACACCACCAGCTCCAGGCTCAGTGCCTTTATCAATTGCCCCGAAGAAACCCCCGCTTGGCGCATCAACCCAACCAATGGCTGCCGCTGGGAAAAGGACAGTGACATTGCCTGATAGAAAATAAACAGGCCGACCACAAAAGCCAACATGCCCATAGCCAGCAAGTTCAAGTGGAACGCATCCGTGAGCGGCTCTAGGCCAGCAGTCTCTTGTTTTTCCAGCTTGAGCGCGGTGGGCAGCTTGTCTTCTAGGCTGCTGACCGTTTTCGGATCCAAGTCGCCACAAAGAATCGAGCTAAGCCCTGAGCTAGGCTGCAATTGCCTGAGCAAGGCCATATCTGCAATTAACCGCGGTCCCTTGATACGCTCTTCACTGACGACTTGGAGCGGGCCGATGGACTTTCCAGACTCCAGTTGCAAAATCTGGCCATCCTTGAATCCCATATAGTTGGCGAGCTGCTCACCCACCAGCACCGGATAAGGCGGCTGCATCAGGGACAGGATCTGTTGCTGGTTCTCGCTGCCCGGTACGGTATTGTGGCGGAAGCTGGAAAACAACGCGATAGGATCGAGGCCGACAAGCTCTAGACTGCGCCCGTTGTCAAGCGTAATTCGCAGCTCATCCATCGGCACGCACTGGCTAAAACCGTCACGACGAAGTTGAACATAAAACCCCTGCGGGACTTTTAACGCCGGCTGGCTGTGACGGATGCGATAGGGAAAAGGATTGGAAAAAAGGAGTTCACCATCGCGGTAGCTTTCACGCGCTTGCTGATTGACGCCCATGACCCCAACCAAGAGGGCAATACCTAATGTCAGTCCCAACCAAACCAGGACAATTTGAAGAGGGTGACGCTTATAATGCCCCCAAAGCGCTTTAGCTACGGGGCTTGACATGTAACAGTCCTCCCTGCAGGCGAATGCAGCCGTTCATATGTGCGGCCACCTGTTTACTGTGGGTAACCAGCAGCAAAGTACAATCCAATTGTTTGGTCAGGTTGATAAGCAAATTAATCACCGCAGCGGCATTTCGCTCATCCAGGCTACCGGTCGGTTCATCCGCCAATAGAATTTGTGGCTCCATGTAAAGCGCCCGGGCAATCGCCGCGCGCTGTTGCTGGCCTCCCGACATTTCTTCCGGGTAACGCCCCAGCAGCGGCATCAAATCCAAGGCGGCGATAATTTGTCGCCACAGCGCAGGGTTTTCTTCCAGCCCCTTGAGCTGGCGGCAGAAACGAATATTGTCTGCCGTCGTGAGGGTCGGTAGCAAATTGAATTGCTGAAAAACTAACCCTATATTGTTACGACGGAAAGCCGTTCTCTCTCGCTCCGAGATAGTATGGATAGGCTTATCACCAAGCCATACCTCGCCGGAATCAACACTATCTAGCCCAGCAATCAGGTTAAGCAGGGTACTTTTTCCCGAGCCACTCTCACCCATCAGCGCCAGTTGCTCACCTTGCTTTAATTCCAGCTCAGCACCTTGCAAAACCGAATGGTATTCATCACCATCCATATATCCTTTGCAAAGGTTGACCAGTCGTAACATTATAATCCCCAGTTATAGGAAGTGTTTGCCCTGAAATTTACAGCAAACCAATTGTTCTATAAAGGCCTTTAATGAACATAGAGATAAAACACACCTATTACGTTACATCCGCTCTACATTTCCTTTAAAGCCCCTACATGCCCCTCACAAAATAGCGCCGCACAACCGCGATTGCTGTTGTATATTTTTATTGTATACCTTTGTTTGATAGCCAGTCTTTGATTCCACCTCATTTAACTGGCCAATTACCCGCTACACGGAGCAGTAGTATATGGATAAAACAATTTTAGTTGTTGGCGCATCGGGTTACATCGGCAGTCACCTTGTGCCCGAACTGGCCTGTGCAGGCTATAGGGTCAAAGCCACATGCCGCAACTTGAAATTGTTAGAAAAGCGCGGCTGGCAAAATCTTGATAATGTCAGTTTACACCAACTCGATCTCACCGAGCCAGCTGACCTAGCCCCCCTGCTGGAAGGAGTCGAAAGTGTTTTCTTTCTCGTCCATGGCATGAACCACGGCCACGACTTTATTGACATTGAACTGCAGGCTGCGAAAAATTTCAGCGCCGCCCTTAAACAATCAGATGTCGAGCGAGTGATCTATTTGGGCGCTTTGCAACCTTCAGACGGCAAACCTTCCGAACACCTTTTAGCCCGCAAGGCGACAGGAGAAATTCTAAGAGAAAGCGGTAAACCAATTACCGAGCTGCGTGCGGGGATCATCGTTGGCCCCGGCTCTGCTGCCTTTGAAGTGATGCGCGATTTTGCCTTGCATTTCCCCATCCTTGTTACCCCAAAATGGGTCTACTCCAAGAGCTCACCGATCGCACTGCGCAACCTGCTGCATTACCTGATTGAGCTACTCAACTTCCAGCCGACCCGCCACCAAATAATGGATGTCGCTGGCCCGAAAAATATCAGCTATGCCAAACAGCTTCGTACGATTGGCTTTCAGGCCGGGAGAAAAGTCAGGATCTTGCCCCTGCCCTTTCTGACCCCAAGGTTCGCCGCCCGCTGGCTTCGCTTGGTAACATCCGTACCCACCAATATCGCAAAAGCCTTAATCGGCGGACTAGGCCATGATTTAAGGGCCAACGGCTCTGCGCTGCAATCGCTGATCCCCCAGCATCTGCTGAGCTATGACGAAGCCGTGGAAGAAAGCCTGGCGCACGAGAACGAAGTTGTCCGTAGTGATATCTGGGGGTTTGACCCAGACGCGCTCGCTCGCTGGCAACCCGGTTTTGGTTATTACCCCAAACAAGCTGGATACCATTTGAAAACCAACGCCACTGCCGAACAACTCTGGCGGCAAATTCTGCGGATGGGCGGGAAAGAGGGCTATTTTTATGCCAATTATCTGTGGTGGATCAGAGAGTGGATGGATTGGGTTATCGGTGGCGAAGGGCTGAACCGCTACCGCCGGGATCCCGACCATCTGAAGCTGGGAGATAAAATTGACTCCTGGAAGGTGATCAGTATCGAGCCTAACCGCTTTTTGTCGCTGCTATTTGGTATGAAGGCTCCGGGACTTGGCCGCTTGGAATTTACCATTGAAGATAAGGGGGATCACCGCGAAATCGACATTCGCGCCTGGTGGCACCCAGCAGGTTTCTCCGGCTTGCTCTACTGGTTTGCGATGATGCCCGCTCACCTCTTTATCTTCCGGGGGATGACCCATGCCTTAGTGGAACGCTGCCATGCAAAGGCACAGGAAGGGAAAACCGAGACGATATAATCAAACCTGTGGCTATAGCAAAGACAAAAACGGGAACCATTCGGTTCCCGTTTTCTCGTGTAAATCAAGCTGATTACTGCTGGGCTGGCAACTCAGGCAAATGCGTGCCGGCATTTCGTGGAAACAGCTTGTACTCGCCATGGTATTTCACTATCGATTTGTAATCTGTCACTTTGTACAGCAACAGACCTTGAGCATACGCCAGATCAATAAACTGACGGGTATCGCCACGAACAAACAGTGACAGCGGCTTAACCATTTCCCCGCTATCATCAAAGGCGGCAGCGTACTGGGCCGAGCAGACCACCAACGAGGCCTGGCCATCAGTATGGTGGGTCACCTTGCGGTTCACTTCATATTCAGTCGTCACCAGCCAATCATGCTCCTCCAGCAGCCCATAAAGAGCTTTGAGCTGAGAGTCATGCAGCGTGTGGGCATGTAGTGTACCCGTTACTTCGCCGTCTTGAGGGATCCCCTCGTAGCAGGATTTGATCTGTTCAAACTGGCTCTTGAGCTGAGCGTTCTTGCCCATACTGCGCGCCTGCTTCTGCCAATCAACCAGCGTTTTGGCAACCACATGATCATAACGCTGCTGCTTGATGACCTTAGTCACCCAGGCATTAAGATACAGCGTCTCGCTCACTGGGTTCTTCGGCGTCTTCCCGGCTTGCTGAGAATCCATCAGCTCTTGTAGCCCCTGCGAGACAACCTTATAAATTTCTTGATAAAACGTAGCCATCGATAACCTTTATGCTTCTCGTGAAAGGAACCAATAAAACAAAGCTGAAAGCACTGCACAGGCAGCCATTGTCAGTGCCATAGGCCACGGCGTGTTGTTGTGCATCAGGGCAACCAGTCCGCCAACCACGGTACCGGTACCAAAGCGCAAGGTTCCCGCCAGTGATGACGCCGTGCCCGCCATATGCGGATAGCGAGCAAGCAGACATGCCATGGTATTACTGCCGATAATTGAGATGGTTCCTACAAACAGCATGACAGGGATCACTACCCCCCACAAGCCCAAGCCGAGCAGCTGGCCACAAACCAAGCCAATACCGGCGATTAACTGTACAGTCAGGCCAAAACGTAACATCCAGTGCGAGCCGCGTTTTTTCACCAAGCGGCCATTGATGCTGGTCATCAGAATCAAGCACACCACATTGAGGCCGAACAATAGACCGAAGTACTCGGTGCTGACTTGGTAGATATCAATATAGACAAACGAGCCAACGGTCAGGAAGGTGAACATACCGGCAAATGAAAAACCGCTACAGAAAACCAGACCGACCACCACAGGGTTGATCAGCATTTTTGCATAATTACGTAGGGTCGAACCAAGATGAAACGGCAGCCGTTTTTCCTTGGGTAAGGTCTCAGGGATCCTGGCCGTTACGGCAAAACCGATCACAACCGCAAACAGGGCCAGAACCCAGAAAATCGAGCGCCAGCCAAACCATACCGCCAGAAAGCCACCCAGCATCGGGGCGATCAAAGGTGCCACCGTCATCACCAGGGTAATGAACGACATCATGCGAGCAAAATCTTCACGCTCGAACATATCCCGCACCAAGGCTTGGATAATAACCGCCGCCGCGGCACCAGCGAAACCTTGCGCAGCGCGGATCCATGTCAGTTCTAGAATATCCGCTGACACCGCACAGAATACAGCAGCAATGGCGAAAGAAATAATGCCAACAATCAAAATGGGTTTTCGACCAAAGCTATCTGCTAGTGGGCCATGAATAAGCTGACCAAAGGCAAAGCCAGCCGTATAGGCCGTCAAGGTCGCCTGTACCAAGCCAGGATTGACCATAAGATCTTTTGCAATTGTCGGCATCGCTGGGAGATACATGTCTATCGCCAACGGTGTCAGTGCGCCAATTGCCCCCAGAATAAGAATGAGTTGAATACTTAGTTTTTGGCTGTCTGTCGCAGTCATGTGTTCTCAATGTGCTGGAAAAAGTCAAAGACTTTTATTGTACGATGAATTAACTGAATACACTCTTTCCCTCCAGGAAAGAGTGCGTTTCTATCATGTCTTTTTGCAGTTAATGCGGGAAAAGTAGAAAAAGGAAACAGAGGGATATCTCGCATAGCCCTCTTGTAACAGGCGTGAGTAGAAGCGTTACTTGGTAAAAGAGGCCACTTCTTCCGGCGTCAGTGCCCGGTATTCACCCGGCGCAAGCTCCTCATCCAGCTCCACGCTACCAATCTGCTCACGGTGCAAGGCCTCAACCTTATTGCCTACCGCAGCAAACATACGCTTCACCTGATGGTACTTGCCTTCAGAAATCGTGATCAATGCCGCTTTCTCATCCAAGATCTCCAGCTTAGCCGGACGGGTCAGCTCTTTCTCACCGCGTAATTGCACACCTTGGGCAAATTGCTCGACCGTTTCAGGCGCGATAGGGTCGGCCGTTTCAACATAGTATATCTTCTCGCAGACATGACGAGGAGAAGTAATACGATGAGACCACTGGCCATCGTCGGTCAATAGGACCAAACCGGTTGTATCACCATCGAGCCGGCCAGCGACATGCAGCTTTTCTGGACTCACGACATCCAGCAGAATAAACACCGTTGGATTAAAATCATCGACATGGGAGCAAACAAAACCCGACGGTTTGTTCAGCATAAAGTAACGCGGACCATCAAAACACAATGAACGACCGTCGAACTGAACATCGCAATCATCGCTGACTTTCTGGGCGCCGTTCTTAACAACCTCACCGTTAACTTCAATTAGTTTGTTTTTTAATAGTTTACCGGCTTCTTTACGGGTAATTCCAAGTGTTGTGCTAAGAAACTTATCAAGCCTCATGGTTGGCTCCAGATGGTACAAAAACGCGTATCATACCAAGTCTGGCGCCCTTGGGCATTATCCCTTTCATGATATGGGCTAAAATAGAAGCAACTGAGCAACGAATCCATGAAGACTCCCCTTCGTGGTAAACAATTTCCCAAAAGTTCAGTGCAAAATCCCAGAACGTAACTAACCTCAAAGTCTCAAACATTTTTCAATGTATCTTTTAAAATCAGTAGACGTATTCAGGCAATAGTTACGTATAACAAGTATCATCTACGCATTGGTTATACCGATTAGCTGTAAAGGTTACGATATGAACATCTCACTTGTTGCGCCAAGTATTTCATCAATGGACATGCTGCTTACATTGGTTGAGGAGCTTTTTGAATATGAAGTACTGCCGAAAAAAAAAGAACAAACTCAGCAGGCTATCCAACACCTGCTCACGAATCCTGAGTTAGGTCAGGCTTGGTTTATCGAAGTCGACATCGATGGCGAAAAGCTCATCGCCGGCCACATCATTATCAGCTATAGCTTCAGCTTAGAGCACGGCGGACGCATCGGCTTGATCGACCAGTTCTACCTCAGACCTGAATGGCGCCAGCAAGGGATCGGTACTGCCTTGATCCCGCAAATTGAAGCCCATGCGGCTTCCGCCGGTGTGCATGCCCTTTCGCTTGAAGTGAATATCGGTAACAAGGGAGCACGCAAGTTCTATGAAAAACATGACTTTGTACCGCGCCGACAGTTCTGCATGATGACCAAGATCATCTCCCCTGAAGCAGTGCCGCTCAACATCGCTTCATAGCCAACTGCCCATTTCTACCCGCACCCGCTGACAAGGCTTTTGTCAGCGGGTGTTTTCATTGCCCCTACACACCTGTAAACTTATACAGTTACCCATAGCATCCCTGATATTTTCGCCTATATGTATACGCTTCGCCCATACCAGCAAGACAGTGTCAATGCGACCATCCACTACTTTAGAAAGAACAGCACACCAGCCGTGCTGGCCCTTCCCACAGGGGCAGGCAAGAGCTTGGTGGTGGCAGAGCTAGCTCGCATCGCCCGCGGCCGAGTACTGGTACTGACCCATGTCAAAGAGCTGGTTGAGCAAAACCACAGTAAGTATGAAAGCTATGGCCTCAAAGCTTCCATTTTCTCAGCCGGCCTAGGACGAAAAGAAACCGACCGGCAAGTCGTGTTTGCCTCTGTTCAGTCAATGGTCAACAGCCTTGACCAATTTGCCAATGAGTTTTCATTGCTGGTCATTGACGAGTGCCACCGTGTCCCTGACGACGAAAACAGTGCCTATCGCCGGGTGATTTCACACGTGCAAAAAATCAACCCCGGCATAAAAATCCTCGGGCTGACCGCCACCCCCTATCGCCTGGGGATGGGCTGGATTTACAAATACCACACCCGAGGGCAAGTCCGCACCGAGCAAGAACGTTTTTTCCGAGACTGTATTTTCGAGTTACCTATCCGCTACTTGCTGGATGAAGGCTTTCTGACTGAACCGAAAATGATGGATATGGCGGTAATGGGCTATGATTTCTCGCAGCTGAAACCTGGCAATAACGGCCGCTATAAAGAAGCCGACCTCGATAGCGTGATTGAGCAGTCCGGCCGCGCGACACCAATGATCATCAGTCAAGTCATTGACTACGCTAAAGACCGTCGCGGAGTGATGATCTTTGCCTCCACCGTCAACCATGCCAAGGAAATCATGGGCTACCTTGAAGGTGAAAACGCCGCATTGGTTATTGGTGACACGCCGCTTGATGAACGTGACCGGATTATCGAACAGTTCAAGAAACAAGAAATAAAGTACCTGGTCAACGTATCGGTGTTAACCACCGGTTTTGACGCACCGCATGTCGACCTAATTGCAATTCTGCGCCCGACAGAATCGATCAGCCTCTACCAACAGATTGTCGGCCGGGGGCTGCGCCTGTTCGAAGGCAAGAAAGACTGCCTGGTGCTGGAGTATGCAGGCAATTGTTATGATCTCTACCAACCGGAAGTCGGCGATCCCAAACCCAACAGCGACAGTGAAGTCATTATGGTGCCCTGTCCTGCATGTGGTTTCAAAAATAGCTTTTGGGGTAAGCTCGATCCGGCCGGTTTCCTGATCGAACACTATGGCCGCCGTTGCCAAGGCTATTTTGAAGACGATGACTCCGGCGAGCGAGAAGAATGCGGTTATCGCTTTCGAGCCAAGTACTGTGAAGAATGCGGTGCCGATAATGACATCGCAGCAAGGCGCTGCAATGTCTGCGATGCGGTAATGGTTGATCCTGACAAGAAACTGCGCGATGCCTTAAAGCTCAAGGATGCAATGATCATGAACTGCCATGACCTGCGCCTTGAGCCGGGCAAGAACAAATTTGGCAAACCTCAGCTCAAGGTGGTTTACATCAGTGATGAGGGAGCCGAGATCAGTGAAGTATGGCCGCTATCAACCAAGGGGCAAAAAGACAGCTTCATGAAGAAATTCGTCAATCCTCATCTGGCTGATCGTCACCGTCCTTTCACCGAGACCGCTCCGACCAAAGTGGCCAACAACGAGCACCGCTTCCGGCCACCAGAAATCGTTATTGCCCGCAAGAGCGGACGCTTCTGGGCAATACGCGACAAACTGTTCGATTTAGAACAGTACCAAAAGGACTAATTGCTTTACGTACCACAGTAGAAAAGCCGCACGACAACAAAGCTGTATGCGGCTATTTATATCAAATCAGCCTCGCTTAGAACGCGTAATCGAGGTTAATACCCCAGTTACGGCCCGGCTGTGTACGGCGATCGATGCCCTGTGTGGATGCCGTCGCACCTTCAAGATCCTGGTACTGCCAGTACTTCTCATCAAAGGCGTTGAACAGGCCAGCGCGTAACGTGAGATCCTGGGTCGGACGGTAGTAACCGGTCAAATCAACAACCGTATAGCTTGGTGCTTTCAGGTTATCAGCCTCTTCCCACTCATCTTTTGCCGCAACGGCAGTGACCGTTAATGCGGTCCCCCAAGCATCAGATGGTGCGTCATAACCAACGCCTACAACCGTGGTAAATGGCGCGATAGTATCCAGCGTGTTGCCAGTCTCACGATCTTCACCGTCAAGGTATGCCATCGACAAACGGGCATAGGAGCCCATCGGCGCACCAAAGGCCTCATCTAGCCATAAGCTACCTTTAAATTCCGAACCGTAGATGCGCGCTTTGCCGATATTTTCATTACGGGTAACTTCAACACTGCCATCCATCGTTGTTTTGCTCGAAATAAAGTTTTTGTAGTCGTTGTAGAAAACAGCCAACTCTACAGAGCCCAGATGATTATTGGCACGGATACCAACTTCATAGGACTGGCTCTCTTCCGGTTTCAGATCTGGGTTTGCCTCGATCCGATAGCCAAACATCGAATTATCTTTGTCATAATACATTTCGTAGATAGTTGGCGAGCGAAAGCCCTCGCTGTACTGGGCGTAAGTGCTCAGATTGTTATTCCAGTGATAAACTGCGCCCAAGCGCGATGTTAGAGCATCACTGTTATGCTGCTCTAGACCCGATGAACTATCCGGTGTCGCTTTGTA
This sequence comes from Photobacterium gaetbulicola, assembly GCF_003025515.1. NCBI lineage: Bacteria > Pseudomonadati > Pseudomonadota > Gammaproteobacteria > Vibrionales > Vibrionaceae > Photobacterium > Photobacterium gaetbulicola. The sequence continues at coordinate 128,506 of NZ_PYME01000005.1, forward strand.
GTCGTCGTAACGCAGGCCTGCAGTCACAACCATGCGGTCGTCCATAAAGAACATTTGGTCTTGAACGAACACCGCGCGCTGTTCTGATTCGGAGCTTGGTACTTCTTCACTTCCCGGTGTGCTCACACCGGTATCCAAGTTGTAGTCAGTGTAGGACAACTTGAACTTGTCATTTGAGGCTGTCGCTCCGTAAGTGAACTCATGGCGACTCGTTGCTAGCTCAATCGCTTTTTGCATCTGCAAATCAAACTGCAGGCTTTCGTCCTTACCAGAACGGGCGCGATTTCGGTTACCCTTTGCCTCTGTATGATCGAAGCTATTGTGCTCGGACTCACTTTCCGTCCAGTTCAGGCTCCACCCAAGCGTTTCGAAAGCGGTAAAATCAGCCTGCCACTCATGTTCAAAACCTAAACGGTAGCGATTGTCTTTATCCTTACCATGAACATTGGTGTAGATATAACCCGGCATGCCACCGTCACGGCCTTCGCCAGATAAAATATCGCCTTTTGCATCACGAGTGTAATACTCGCCAGTCACGCCGATACGGTGGGCAGCGTTGATTTGGTAAAACACCTTCGCCAATATATTGTGAGATTCAATCTTGTATGGATCGGCAGCCCCACGCTCAGGACCAAGAATATCAGCACCATCACCATGGGTTTCAGTTTCATTACCGTCGCGGTAGGTATAAATCAGCATGGTGTCGAGGTCGCCGGTACGATTGGCTACTTCAACCGTTGCTTTGTACTCGTCATTCGCGCTGGCATAGCCCGTTTTCAAACCAACATGGGTATCATCACCCGCCCCGAGTAAATCCTCTGGATTCTTGGTACGCATCAGCACGGTGCCGCCGAGGGCATCACTACCATAAAGTGTCGAGGTCGGGCCTTTGTTCACCTCTATCGCCGTGAGCGTATCAACTTCAAAGGTATTGGCGTTTTTGCGCATTACATCCGCTCCAGGGTTGTAAGAGGACGGTTGCTCGACCCCATCGACTAACACCTTCACTCGACTACCGCTCATCCCCCGGACAGTAAAATCCTCCATGCCAAAGCGGCCCTGGCCGTTGACCTGGACACCAGGCTCATATTTCAACGCCTGCTTAATGTCCGTTGACAAATTCTGCTCGATATCCTCGGAAGAGACCTTAGATACTGATGATGGAATATTTTTGATGCTTTGTTCTGAACGCGTACCAGAAACCACGACCTCATCAAAAACGGAAAAGTCATCTTGAGCATGAAGAGAAGGTGAAAGCGCAAGAACCACTGAACTTGCCACTAAAGTAAGCTTATAACTCATATTCCCTGCTTATTATTTTCTAGGTGGTAATGAAACTGGCAGGGATTATTACAAATACAAACGATAATTACTATCATTATCATATAAATTTTTCCTAGGGTTGCTTCTCAGTCTCACCATATTGCTTTTTATCATTAAAACGATGCTTTATCATTCATGTCTGACTTATAAGCAAGGCAGCGTCTTTTCAGGCTAATTGCCTAATTTTTAAGTCATTGATTGAAAGCTGTGTTTTTTCACTTGCCGCTTGATTGGAACGCTGCTAATATTCGCGCTCGTTTTTACGACATTGAGTAAGGTCGCATTACTCAGTGAATTTAATTGAAAGAGTATTTAAGATGAAATTTGAAGCAGTAGTACGTACTGACCTAGGTAAAGGTGCGAGCCGCCGCCTACGTCACGCAGGTAAATTCCCAGCAATCGTTTACGGTGGTGAAGCAGCTCCAGTATCTATCGAGCTAAACCACGATGAAGTGATCAACCAGATGGACAAGCCTGAGTTCTACGAAGGTATCGTTCTAGTGATCGACGGTCAAGAAGTTGCTGTTAAGCCTCAAGACATCCAGCGTCACGCGTTCAAGCCAAAAGTTGAGCACATGGACTTCAAACGCGTTTAATCGCATTTGATTCATACTCAATGAAATAAAGCGCCTTTATGGCGCTTTTTTTGTATCTGGAGGATTATTGGATATGACACAGCGCGTTAGCAAAACTCAACAAACTGGGAGAAAGTCACCTAAAACAACTCCTGCTGCGGCGATGCACCTGAACCGCGATCGTCTTGACGATTTTGCTGGGCTTTAGCACGCATTACCCTTCGGTAACGCTGCTTACAAAGTCTGATCACATTGCGCTTTTGTTCATTGGTCAGTTGCTGCCAATAAAACCGTTCATCCCTGCTGCGAAAGCAACCTTTGCAATAACCGCGGTTATTGGCCTGACAGACCCCGACACATGGACTGGGAATGGTAAAAAAGTCTAATTGTTCCATCCTCTTCCCATCGCTGACAAACACTATCTATTAATGATAATAATCCCTTGTACTCATTTTCCCAAATTGATGGCCAAGCGACCAAATAGCAAACCAGCGAGATTTCCCACCAATAATGAATAGTCATTCAATGGCTTGTACTTTTGATAATAATTTTGCTAGTCTTTTGTGGTTATCCGGATCGATAACATCACATTATTTGCAGTCACCACTCTTTTCCACGACTGCTGTTCAACCAGGAGGGAACCATGGATTTCTTTGTACCATCGGCAACTAGCCCGCAGCAAGCAGAAGCAGTATTCAACTCGATTGCCAACCACGTTTCAGCACCAGAGCAAGACCAACGCGTTTACAAGCTTGTTTGGCAACATGAAGGGGCTGAATGTTCTTGTGAAATCGGTAAGCCGCTTCCCGACGTGTTCAGAACGGATGAGACTGTTCTGGCTATTTTTGAATGTGACGACATGTATAAGATCTGCACCCCGAACCGAGGCGCGATCAAGTTTGATCCTATCCACGCCATGAAGTCTTCTGTTTCTAGTGTTGAATACTTCAGCTGATCCCAGCGTTCACCAAGTACAAGCATAAAAAAACCGCATCAATATGCGGTTTTTTGTTTGTGCTATACCGTTACCCCGGCTTCAGTAAAACTGGCCATGTTGTTGTAAAACTCGGCAGCAGCCCGAAGCAGCGGCACCGCTAATACCGCTCCAGTCCCCTCCCCTAGCCGAAGAGACAGATCAAGCAGCGGCTCTGCATCTAGATGCTCAAGCGCAATACGATGCCCCGACTCATGGGATTGGTGGGCAAAAATCAAATAATCACGGCAATTGGGATCAATCTTTGTAGCCACTAATGCTGCCACCGTCACGATGAAGCCGTCAACCAGTACAGGGGTACGATGCTTTGCCGCGGCGAGGAAACCACCGACCATTTGCACGATTTCAAAGCCCCCCAGCTCAGCGAGGAGATCAAGCGGCTGCGACGAGTCGCATCGAGCGACGCCCTGGCTGACCAAGCGCTTTTTCTTTTCCAGTTGCCCTGTTGTTACGCCGGTACCAAAACCAACACAGCGTTCTGCAGGCTCACCGGTAACCGCGGCTAATAGCGCCGATGCGCTGCTGGTATTACCGATGCCCATTTCCCCAAACATAACCAGGTTGCAACCCTGATTGATCACATCCTCGACTAGGTTTTGCCCCCACACTATTCCTTCCTGTACTTGCTGCTGCGTCATCGCTGGCTCAGTGGCCAAATTACCCGTCCTTTCCCCAAGCCGGCGCTGAATCAATAGCGGAGATCCCAACTCAACAGGTAGCAAGATGCCACAGTCGATCACCTTTATTGCCACCTCATTGGCACGGCAAAAACAATTGACCGCCGCACCACCAGCCAAAAAGTTCAACACCATTTGCTGGGTGACAGCACTCGGGGCGATACTCACCCCTTCCTCCGCAATGCCATGATCGCCGGCAAACACCAGAACCGTCGGCTTTTCTAGCGTAATTTCAACCAACGCATCCGCTTTGCCCTGGCTTTGGATAAGCGCTAACTGGTGAGCGAGCTTCTCCAACTGCCCCAGAGCCCCCAATGGCTTGGTTTTCTGATCGATACGCTCTTGGATCTGTGCGCTGAAACGGGTGTCAAACATGTGCTCTATCCTTGCTGTAAATCTAAAATAGTCCCAACTGCGGTGCAGTAATATCATCAAAGTGCTTGCCAATAAAAGGTAAAATACCGTCAGCGACAGGCCTTAGTTGCTTATCGATGTAATGTTCGTAATCAATTGGGCTTTGCTGTGCTTCGACAGGCTCCGGGCCATTGATGGTAATCACATATTCAATCCAACCACCGCTTTGGTATTGCAGTGGACGGCCCTGACGCTGGTTCACCTCATCGGCCATCCGCGCAGCCCTGACATGAGGGGGAACATTTTTCTGGTACTCCGACAGGTTACGCCGTAACCGCTTGCGATAAACCAATGCATTATCGTGTTTACCAGCCCGGGTTTCTTCCACGTACTGCCTGACGTACTCTTCCACTTCTTCATCATGAAACACACGGTGATAGAGCGATTGCTGGAAAATTTGGGCCAAGCGGGTCCAGTCGGTACGGACGGTTTCCAACCCTTTGTAGACCATTTCCTCTTGGCCATTGTTAATCACCAGACCGGCATAGCGCTTTTTGCTCCCCGTTTCCTGACCACGGATCGTCGGCATCAAAAACTTGTGGTAATGCGTTTCATATTCCAACTCTAGCGCCGATTCGACCTTATATTCACTCAGCAAGTGTTGACTCCACCACTGGTTGATATAGCCCACCAGTTCGCGGCCTATTTCATCCGCTTTCTCAGCAGAATGGGCGTGCTTGAGCGAAACAAAGGTCGAGTCGGTATCTCCGTAAATCACCTCGTAGCCCCTGTTTTCTATCAGTTCGCGGGTGGTTTTCATGATCTCGTGGCCACGCATGGTAATGGACGAGGCCAAGCGATGATCGAAGAAACGGCAGCCCGACGAACCCAAAACGCCGTAAAACGAGTTCATGATAATCTTGATGGCCTGAGAAAAGGCCTTTTCGCCCTCTCGCTTGGCTTGATCCCTCGCCGCCCACAATGACTCGATCATTTTCGGTAAAAAATGCTTGGTACGGTGAAAGCGCCCACCACGAAATCCGGCAATGGCTTGGTTATCCTGCCTGCCTTCTTCGAGCAGCAAGCCTTCTACCAATCCGAGCGGATCAATGCGAAAAGTTCGAATTATCGACGGATATAGCGACTTAAAGTCCAGCACCAGCACCGATTCGTACAAACCGGGCTTAGAGTCCATCACATAGCCGCCCGGGCTCGCTATCCAGTTTTCACTATCCAAACTCGGAGCCACATAACCTGCACGATGAAGCTGAGGCAAATAGAGGTTGGTAAACGCAGCCACCGACCCACCGACCCTGTCCAGCTCTACCCCAGTCAGGCAACTTCGCTCAATAGCAAAGTCGAGCAGGTGGGTATGGTCAAAAATGCGTGATACCAGCTTGCAGTCTTGTAAGTTGTACTTGGCTAACGAGACTTTATCCTGACGAAACATCTGGTTGATTTCCGCCATCCGATCATGGACATTGTTGATCTCTTTGCCTTCCCCCAGCAATTCACGCGACACTGACTCCAAGGACCAGGAGCGGAAGTTGTAGGTGGCGGTCTTCAGGGTGTCGATACCATCCAAAACAACGCGACCGGGTACGGTAATAAAGCCTTGATTCGGGTTCTGGGTGGATTGGCGCCAGTGAGGGGGCTGCTTTCCCCTACCCATACGCAGGGTTATCGCATTCCACTCTGCCCGCTTGAGCAGCAGACGAAAATCAAAATCAATGACATTCCAGCCAATAATAATGTCGGGATCGTATTCGAGAAACCAGGCTTCAAGGGCGAGCAGCAAAGCCTTCTCGGACTCTACCCACTGGATCCATTCATGATCATTCTCGTCACACGAGGCATCGCCCACCATGATCACCCGGCTATCTTTTTCGCAATGTAAACCAACCGAATACAACACCCCTTTCTCGGAGCACTCGATATCCAGTGAAACGACTAATAGCTGGGGTTTGTACTCCGCCGCTTTCGCTTTGACCTGATGATACTCATCAAAGCCTGCTTTCGCTGTACGTTCACCGGTAAAGGCGATACCGCCACAAATAAAGCGCTCCATCAGAAAGCGATCGGCCAAGCGAATATCAGACTCAAAGGCCTCAATGCCGACCGCAGAAAGGATCTGAGGTAACTGCAGGCTGTCTTTAATAGAGTGAGAATAACAAGCCGACATGGCTTCATGCTGAAAGTTTTTTAATGGCAGCGGTTTCCAATCAACCCGTATGCCTGCCTTATGAAGTTCAGCCTGGGCCGGTGCTTGATCTTGCTGACGAACAAAGCTCACCGGTTTATCATTGCTGATCACTAAACGGACAGGGCCAGTGTCGGTGCTTACCCAAAGCACAATCTCCGTTTGGCCGCGAACATCACGGCTCTGCCTTGTTAGTACAAAGCCTTTTGACTGAGTTTGCAAAAACACCTCGTTAATTTGCCAGGCTTAACCAATCTTACGTTCAATCTTACCAAATTCAGCAACAATCCACTGACCAAAGTCATTGATCATGAACAACACCGCTTTTTTCGGTACTTGCGTACCGGAGACAAGAAGAAACAGCCGCTCAATCGCCACCCCATGTTGCGGGTAAAAAGAAAGAAATAGCTCGGCCGCTTGCTCAAGCGATAAAGCCAGCTTTCCAGAGCGGTGGAAAACCAGCGAATAACAGGACCAAATCATTTTTTTTGCAACATCACGGCAGAAAGACAAATAGTGGGACACCACCCTTGTTGCCATTATTTTTCGGCGGTACTCGTCGAGCTGTAAAGGCAGATCATCATTCATCGATCTACCGATCTCCCAGCTAGGCTCAAAGCAACCAAACCGGCTGGAAAGATCGTCGCCAAACACACAGACACAACAGTGTTTCAGCCAAAACCCCCACTTGAAAATTGTTGAGATATCAAGCACCTCATCTTTGGTCAACACGGTGAGCTGTACGGCGGTGATTTGTGGCCACTGTTGCTCAACTCGACTGACTATGCTGCTAAGTATTGCATGCTCCGACACAGTCAAGGACTCAGCCACAACCAAAGTCACATTGAGATCCGAACGACCTGCTACCGCCTGCTTTCTTACAACACTACCGGCAACATACACACTGTGCACTGCCGTAATACTTCGACTAAGCTGGAAGACCAATTGGTCAATAATCTTAGCGAACTCAGGCTGAAAGGCCGCAGGGCAATCCAAAGCAGGTAAAGCTTTAGTCACAGATATTCCTCTTAATTTCTTCTGGCGTTGAAATTATACCAAAACGCCATCCATCATTATCTATCCCCAACACCAACTGAACAATAATCACGCAGCAAATGACAGATTATTGTCAGTCGCTAGACACTTTGCGACAACAAAATGACCAAGCATTGAAATGTGTACAATTTTGCACATTTCAATGTAATTAAACATGAAACTATTATAGTATTCGCGTACTTTTTGACTTCGACTCAACATAATGAATATAAAGAATCAATTTTTTATTTTTGTTTGTATGATAATCATAGGCTTAGTTACCTTCTTTGCCTACGTTAATGCCTATGCGCTAGAAAAGTCAGAAGACACGGCTAAAGTATTGCTGTCATCCATTACCGCTGATTTAATTGCTTTTGAAAGCCAATTATCTGTAACGGCACAATTATATCCCGACTGCAGCGAAGAGAGCCGCAATGCCCTCGAAACAATGACATTAAACTATAGTGTTATTAAAGAGGTTATTTTCATCCGAAACAATTCCACCATCTGTAGCGACCGCAGTGCAACCCTAACCAAGGAGGAGGTTGCTGACTTCGAGATTGAAAAGCTTCCCGCCGGGGAGAAATATGCTATCTATCAGATTTACGACAAGAAAAATGAAAAAACAGCCATTTTCTTTATGGTATATATAGAGTCTGGCTGGTATCAAATTCATTTTGATAAACACGTCCTCGAGTTATGGCTAAAAGAAATTGCCAGCCACCATAATGTTTATGCCTACTTGTATAACAACAAGCGCAAGTACTTATCCAATATTAACGATATAAATAGCTCTGATTCAATATTTTACAAAGCATATGAAGAGTCTACAGAATTCCCTATCGGGATCTCGGTTGGATATACCAAGGCATTATTATTCAGTCTTATCGTCACTTTTCTACCGACGGGGATTTTATTAATTCTTGCCAATGCCATTGGTGTGTGTATTCTTGCACACTACTTTTTCTTTAAACGGGTTCCGCTATATACCGAAATCCAGAGAGGGATCTATAACCGGGAGTTTTATGCCGAATACCAGCCTATTGTCTCTGCCATCTCCGGACAATGGATTGGCGCTGAGTTGCTGGTCAGATGGCTGCACCCGAAAAAACAAACAGTCATGCCTGCTGAGTTTATCCCGGCAGCAGAGCAATCCGGACAAATAAACGAGATCACCTTGCAACTTTTCGAGCAAGCGGCACAGGACAAGAAATCAATGTTAGCCATCGATAAACCGTTTTATTTATCGATCAATGTGACCGCGTCGATGATTGCCTCGCCACACTTTGTCCAAGCCATTACGGCAATCATTGAGCGCCACCCTCTGTTGCAAAGTGGAATCGTTATGGAGTTTTCTGAGCGAGAAAACTTTTCCAACACGGATGTCTCACTGCTACAAAGTGGTATGCAGGCGCTACGGGATCAAGGAATAAAGTGGGCGCTGGATGACTTTGGGACAGGATATGCCGGGCTCTCTACTCTGCAAGCACTCAGTTTTGACATCATTAAGATAGACCGCGCGTTCGTTGCCGCCTCTGCGACAGACTCTGTGACCAAGTCGATTCTGGGCAATATTGCCCAAATTGGCCACAATCTCAATTGCAATTTGATTGCAGAAGGGGTTGAAACGGTTGAACAGTCCGAGCATGTCAAAGCTCTGGGCATCCAAAGCTGCCAAGGTTTTTACTACGCTAAACCTATGCCTTTCGTACGTTTTTTGGCTAAATTCAAAATACACTCGACACTTCCTGAAGAAGTTGGTCTATCGGCTCAGGAAATTGTTGGTGTTCAGCCGTAACCGTGGTAATTTTCGGTTTTTACCAACAGAAAGATATAGTCCATGCCAAGAGCTAGTGAAATTAAGAAAGGTTTTGTCATTGTAAACGGCGGTAAAACGCTGTTGGTCAAAGACATTGAAGTAACAACACCTGGCGGCCGTGGCGGTACAAAAATCTACAAAATGCGTTGTACCGATCTGGCTACAGGCCATCGTGTCGACGAACGCCTAAAGGCTGATGATGTGGTAGACACTGTTGAGATGACTAAGCACCCAGTCGCTTATTCATACGCTGAGGGTGAGAACATCATCTTCATGGATACCGAAAACTTCGATCAGTACACCTTCAGCGCCGAAGAGATTGCTGATGAGATGCTGTTCATTACCGAAGACACCCAGGGCTTGCATGTCATTTTGGTTAATGACAAAGCCGCAGGCCTTGAACTGCCTTCAGCGGTTGAACTGGTTATCGAGGAAACAGACCCATCAATCAAGGGGGCTTCAGCCTCGGCTCGTACCAAGCCTGCTCGCTTTGCGACAGGTCTAACCGTACAAGTTCCTGAGTACATCTCTACAGGCGAGAAAGTGAAGGTCAACGTTCAAGAACGTAAGTTCATGAGCCGTGCTGATTAATCCGCACCGATATAGCGACAAGGGGAAGCTTTAGGCTTCCCCTTTTTTATTTTGCCGTCACTTCGGTCTACGGCGGGCACTTGCACCGTCAAGTCGCTTGGGTATACTGCAAATTCAATTTACAAATTACAGATAGAGTTCATGGACACACCAAACCTAATTTCTTATGACGATGTTATCGATGCCGCTTACGACATCTTCCTTGAGATGGCGTCTGATAACCTCGAGCCAGCCGACGTCTTGCTGTTCACCATGCAATTCGACGAGCGTGGTGCTGCCGAACTCGTTGAGACCAAAGATGACTGGGCAGAGCACGTTGGCTTTGACGTTGACAAAGAAGTATATGCTGAAGTGCGTGTGGGGCTGGTAAATGAAGAAAGCGACGAGTTAGACGATGTCTTCGCCCGCCTTCTTGTGAGCCGTGATCCTGACAACAAATTCTGCCACATTCTGTGGAAACGTGACTAAAGACAAATCGTCGCGAAATACAAAAAGGCGGAGCCTCGTAAGGGGCTCCGCCTTTTTCTCAAGTGCTTGTCTCGGTTTACTTACACCAAAACAGGGGTGTCATGACGGCTACTGTGACGGACCCACAACAAGCTCAGTACCACCAAGATAGCCATGACCGTCATCACCGCCCCCAAGCTGTACTGATCTTCGGCTCGCATCATAGAGGCAGCCAACGTCGCCAAGCCCGCACCAAGGTTCTGTAATCCCCCCAGCACAGCCCCTGCCGTACCGGCATGGTGGGGAAAAGGCTGGATCGCAGCGGTCGTTGCCGCAGGAAAGAGTATCCCTGCCCCAATGAAATACACAAACGCACCGCCAATCAATGAGCTAACTGTGACTAGGCCAGCCATACCCGGAATGAAGATTGCCAATGCGCCAGCAATAATTGCCAACATCCCCAGGAACATGACACGGCTATTACCAATCTGTTTGGCTAGCACTGCCGACAACCATGAACCCGCAAGGTAACCCGGCAACGGTAGAATAAACAACAGGCTCACCGTTTTCGGATCCAATTTAAGTACGCTACCCAGTAGCACACCTGCAGCTGCTTCGAATACAGCAATACCGGCGAATGTCGCAATCAGACAGAGTACATACCCTTGGAACCGGCGGTTACCCAGCACATAGCGATAGCTTACCCACACTCGCTCATTGCGGCGGTTTTCTTTCGGCAGGGTCTCGGTAAACATGAACATCATCGCAACCGTGACCAGGGCGCCGAAAACCAACAGGAACCAGTAGCTCGCCTGCCAATCGAATACTGACGAGAGGTATCCCCCCAACACCGGTGCAATAAGCGGTGAAAAGATCACCCCCATGCTGACTAGACTATTGGCCCGGTGCAGCTGTTCACCGTCAAAGCAATCTCGGGTAACAGTTCGGCACATGGCACCACTACAACCGGTGCCCATCCCCTGAACAAATGTAGCAACAAGGAACCACTCAAAGCTCGGTGCAAACAACGCCGCCATTGAACCGACAATAAAAATTGCCATGCCCGCAATGATCACTGGACGTCGTCCAACTCTGTCAGACAAAGGTCCATAGATAAACTGCGACATGCCATAAGGAATGAGATACGCCGCCATCACTGCCTGTAAATATGCCGACTTTACTGAGAAAAAATCCGACATTGCCGGGATCGATGGCACATACATTGTTTGGGTCATTTGCCCTACAGCCGCAAGAATGATTATTAGAAATAACAATCTTGCCATGCTAGAAGAAGGTAATTGCTGTTTCACAGCCAATATCCTCATTACAGAATAATATTTTGAGAAACTGCGTCATCTTTGATGAATTTCATTAACAAATAAAATTTAATGCTATTTTTTGGAGCTGACGCGATATAAAAGCTCTAGGCGTTGAGATAGATTAGATTCAACACCTGATGTGATGAACGAGATAGTATAGCTGAACACTAATCATGGCAAGCAGTTAGGGTCAGTTGAAGCACGATTGTTTATTATCAATCGCATTAGAAAAATTAATGCTTAATTAGGGTGTTTGGCATGCTTCTTTTCGCACCGCCAACAATCAGCTGATCCCACACTTTGTAATACGTGAATAAACAAGCAAGTTCAGGACAAAAAAAACCCTGCCGGAGCAGGGTTTAGTAGAAGAAGCATCAATGATTAATCAAAGTGAAATCTGTGCTTACCGTGAGCCGCTTTGGTTTTCAGGTAATTCTCATTACCGTCTTTAAGGTGTGCTTTAGTACCCACCACTTCTGTAATCACAATACCGAGAGCTTCGAGCTCGCGGATTTTTTTCGGATTATTGGTGATCAAGCGAATTTCTTTTAAGCCCAGTGCCGCAAGCATGTGGGCCGCCTCAGAGAAATCACGCAGATCATCACCAAAACCGAGGTGATTATTCGCCTCGTAAGTATTCATTCCCTGGCTTTGCAGTTCATAAGCATCGATCTTATTATAAAGACCAATCCCGCGACCTTCTTGGCGCAAATACAGCAGTACCCCGCCCTGCTCGCCCATCTTTTCAATGGTTTCATCCAGCTGTTCACCACAATCACAACGCGAAGAGTGGAAAACATCACCCGTTAGACACTCAGAATGCATACGCACAAGTGGCGGTATTGAACGCTGATCGGCATTTTGGAAAATCACAGCAACATGTTCTTTGCCTGACTCTAGTCCTCGGAAGGAAAGCAGTTCAGCAGGAATATCACTTCTTTTACCGACTTTAAAAGGCACTCGGGCCCTTACTTTAACCATGTTGTTCCTAAGTACTTCTACAGCCAAAACAGTAGCGGCAATCCAATCGATACAAACCTAACGGCAAAGGCTACAGGCATACTGTTTGACTGACTATTCTCTACACAACACCCAGCCGTTGATACTCGCAAGTACAGCTGTCGCTAGGGTATTACTCTTTTACTCGGGTAGATATACCCAAATGACTTCAAGGGACCAACTCAAACAGGTGACTTGAAGCGACTTGGGTATAATTGGTAATGATATCTAAAATTATTGCACTAAAACAGCGTAAAGGTATAGGTTGCTGCTTATCAGAGCAATATTAACCACCCCTCCAAGGAAATGTTATAACATAACAAAGGCAGTGATAAAACCACAGGTTTTCTGTGGCTTAGGCGCTGCAGGCACGATAGTAAGCTTTGAGTTTTTGTCCCTGGAAAAGACACATCGACATTAGCGTAAAGCAGACTACCGCCGCCATGATCACCAACATCCGCAGCCAGTCATCTCCCATCATCAGCCTGACAGTGATCATAGTGTACGTCACATGCAGCCACTTCAGCGCTACGAGACTCAAACTGATCGACATCATATAAGGTATCCACCGATGGCGAATACCTAACAGGATAGGGTAAACGAGTAGCAACAAGCACGGAATCCATGCTCCGTAACGCAAGAAATGTGCGCCAAGTAACCAAAAACTCAGGATTATCGGGAAAAAACGTAATATCATGAAACACCCCCACAAAGAAGTATTATATATACATCTTTAATACACCAATATAAAGGTAAATCTCAGCAGTCCACCAATTGAAATGCGGTAGCAGAGCGTCAAAGTAAATAGAAGCACTTTTTTTACCCTGCCAATGCATTTCCCCTGTTATATCCAAAAAAGTTATGTTTCAATAGCGCCCTTTTTGAGCAACTCGTTAACGCTTCGATGAACATGACTCTTTGGCTACGCTGGCGCTTTCCTTTCCTGTTCTTTCTAATGGGGGCAGTGGCTATTGCTTTTTGTTCGCAGCCCATCCGCCACTACCTGTTCAAAAGTGAAGTTGAGAAGCGACTCGAAAACATCCATAAGTTCTATCAGGAAAGATATCTGAATGTAGGGCATGAATTACAAGCGTTGATAGGCGAGCTCAACTTTACCTGCACACCGCACGATATCGCCTTACTGCGCGAAACTATCGAGCAGTCGACGGGTATCCAGCTGCTGGAGCTCCAGACAGCAGAGGGCCATTGCTCGGTATATGGCAACAATGTGCCGTTGATAAAACACTTTGATAATCCTGTCGAAGTTATCTTGCACGAAACTGTCGATTTTAGCTATGACATCGCTCCTTATCACAACCATCGCCTGAAGGTCCACTACCGGCTTCAAGAAGCCAGCCTGATCCTCATTACCGAGCCAGTGCAAAATGTTTTCACCCGCAGTGAGGTTTGCTCAAGCTGCACCGCCATCACCTTTAGCCGTGGCGGCGAAGAAATTCAGGTGTATCCGATGCAGGGCAATGAACAATACTTTCCTATTGCCAGCCAACCCTTTGGCCCGAACTATGCCATAAATGTCTATGCCACTGAGCAAGGGATCGACTATGTGACAGAGCATGACCTGTTCCTTACCCAGTTACTGCTGTTTTTTATGTTGCTGTCTGTTAGTTTGATGATCGGGCTGTACCGAACCCCCGAACGGACGTTGAAGGAAATGATATCCTTCGGCCTGCTCAAAAAGGAGTTTGTCCCTTTCTATCAACCGATTATCGATACCCGTACCGATTCGATGGCCTGCTGCGAAGTGTTGATACGTTGGCAACGCGCAGACGGGGAGCTTATTTCTCCTAATCAATTTATCCCCATCGCTGAACACAATGGTCAAATCAAGCTACTGACGCAATATATGCTTGAGCAAGTGATTGACCAATTCCAGGACGAGTTCTTTGTCAACAAGGGGTTTTACGTCAGTATTAATGTCACCCCGCAACAACTGGAGGACGACGAGTTTCTCCATACGACAATCAACTTGCTCAAACAGCGCAATGTCCCTGCCCACAGGCTGGCATTCGAGGTAACAGAGCGAATCCCATTTAAGAACCTGGCGAAAGCCAAGAGCATTATCCAGCAGCTGACAGACTTTGGCATTTCGATCAAGCTAGATGACGCTGGTACCGGTTATGGTGGGTTTAGCTACCTACAAAACCTGCCAATCGATACATTGAAGATCGATAAGATGTTTATCGACACTATCGGCACCAATGATGTTAAGTCCAACATACTTGACTCAATCATCCTGTTTGCCAAACACGCAGGCCTCAAAGTCATCGCCGAGGGTGTCGAAACAGCAGAACAGGTTGCCTACCTGCATCAACGCGATATTCATCTGATGCAAGGCTTCTATTTTGCCAAGCCCATGCCGTTCAGTGAATTTAGGCTGTATTTACAACAAGATCTGCAGAGTTCGTCGAGCTAATTTAGCTGTGATATTAATCAACCGATAACTTTTTGCGCAACTTTAATTGTTATTTTTTGCAGAAACTCTAAAATTGCTCGGTTACATTCCTATAGCACCTGTCACAGCACAGGCTAGGATAAATTAATTAGTCTTGCTGCTAACAGGCAGCAATTGACGCAGTAAAGGAAACGACATGATTCAAGTAGTTGGTCACAAAAACCCTGATAGCGATAGCATCTGTTCAGCACTTGTTGGTGCTGCTCTTCTTAAAGCTCGTGGCGTTGAAGCTAAAGCTGTTCGTCAAGGTGAAATTAACCGTGAAACACAGCACATTCTTCAGACAGCCGGTGTTGACCAGCCTGAAATGTGTACAGGTGTTGCCGGTGAGAAAGTTTGGCTTGTTGACTACACTGACTTGGCACAGGCACCTGACGACATCGCAGAAGCAGAAATCGTAGGTATTGTTGACCACCACCGTCTAGGTGACGTGATGACAGTTAACCCGCTTGAAGCATGGATCTGGCCGGTGGGTTGTACTTGTACCATCATGTTCAACCTATTCAAGATGGAAAACGTAGAAATCACTCGCGAACTTGCCACACTGATGATGTCGGCTATCCTGAGTGACACTGTTGGCTTTGCGTCTCCAACTTGCACGCAAAAAGACAAAGATGCCGTTGCTGAACTCGCTCCACTAGCGGGTGTTGAAGATCTAGACCTGTTCATCAAAGAGCTACTGATCGCTAAAACTGACATCCAGGGTTTATCTGCTGCAGAACTTGTTGAAAAAGATCTGAAAGCGTACCCGTTCAAAGAGCGTAACGTTGTTGTAGGCCAGATCGAACTTGCAACTCTTGAGCAAGTTGAAGATATGATTGCTGAGCTTGAAGCCGATCTTCAGCGTCGTTGTGACGAGGAAGGCCTGGCAATGGCTGCCCTAATGCTAACTGATATCACTACCAGCACAACGCGCTTGCTTTACAAAGGTGAGTGGAACGAGGTGCTAGATGCCTATGCTAAAGACGGCATGCTGATGA
The DNA here is from genome assembly GCF_003025515.1 of Photobacterium gaetbulicola. Taxonomy (NCBI): domain Bacteria; kingdom Pseudomonadati; phylum Pseudomonadota; class Gammaproteobacteria; order Vibrionales; family Vibrionaceae; genus Photobacterium; species Photobacterium gaetbulicola. The sequence goes on from NZ_PYME01000005.1 coordinate 144,292, forward strand.
TGGAAAACACCCTAAGCCGTAAGAAGCAGGGCTGGCCATGGCTTCAGCAAGTACTTGCTTGATAGCTGGTACCACTGTTATTGGAAAGGAACGCTTCGGCGTTCCTTTTTTTGATCTCAACACACTGCAAGCAAGCTATTGCCCGTTAGCGCTTCACGGCGGTGGTTTCATTCAAAATATCGGCAAAATGAGAGACAAACTCGCGGCCTATCAGCTTGCCTTCACGATAATCAATTTCCAGATCATCTTTGCTGCTAAGTAGTGCACGACTCTTCAAGCTTTTCTCAGGCGCAATCTGAATAACGTGCAGACCGTCAGGCGGTGACAACATGAACTCGTGTGCATCTTGATAGGTGATATAGTAGCGGTTTAGCATATCGATGACTTCCAGGCGCTTGCTGTTGCCTGTAAGTGAGAGAAAACGCTCAATATTGTCTGCTGAAAGTAAACTCCAGCCCTTGCCTTTGCTCGCTGGTGTTTCCGCTGCATCAGCCTCAGCTTGTTCAGGCTTGAGTAATAGCTCTTTCTCGCGCCACCCCAACTTCCAACTCTCGAACTTGGTCGTAAGCTCACCATGAAGCGCTTTCACCTTATCAATGGATTGGTTCAAGCTAAGCCGATCAATATATTCAGGCAGGGCAATTTCTACTTTTCCACGCCAATCATTAAACAGACGGCTTTCATCTTGGGGCAAGGCAACAGGTTCCGTCCTGACGACGACCACAAGTTCTGCCCCTCTCTGCCATGCCTCCCTCACTGGCACGGCGGCACTGACACCGCCATCGACCCACTCCAAATCATCGAAATTAACAGGTTGGTTGTAGATCACCGGTATGGCGCATGAAGCCCGCAACACTTCACACCAGTTTTTCTCATACATAGGCATGTAAATGTCGCATAAGGTATCCTTGCGCGTGGCACAAGCTAATGCGGTCCGGTGCTGAAGGACTTCCCGGGCAGTCACAAGATCGAGCGGAATGGACCCTTGTGCACGAACCTCATCCAAGGCCCAGTCAAGGTTCATTGATTTCTGTTGGCTTAGGTATTTATATAAGTTGAAAAATTCAGTGTCGGTCGTGAAATTGGTAATGAACTGATACCCGAAACGGGGCTGACGGCTGATAAAAGAAGAGAGGTTCAGCGCTCCAGCAGAGGTGCCGATATAAAGTTCAAACGGGTCGAAATCGCTTTCTAAAAACGCATCAAACACGCCGGCCGTAAAAATACCACGTTGCCCTCCCCCCTGAACAACTAGCGCTATCTTTTTCTTTCTTGCACTAAGCAGTTGGTGCGAAAAATTGTTAATGGAAGGTAAATCAAACGCTTTTAAGCTAAACGGTAAGTGATTTGTCATACTGCTAAACCAATCCTACTAGATTCCCTGGCAGACAGTATACCTTCCTTAGTTTGATTAAACCTTAATTATAATTTTATTCTTTTGTTTATTAACATGTTACATAGTTACAGAGACGAGACCAAAGCCTAGCAAGACTGTCATGGTAATAATTGCTGTGCATATTGCTAGTTTCAAATCAAAGTCCATAATAATCCCCTTCCCCAGAAAGCAATCTTAACAAACCATTAACCCTATTTTAGGGGGAGTTCAAGATTCTGGCTAATGAAAAAGCAATAATATAAGAAAGCTGTCACACTTATACTTGGGTTTGCGCTAATGGATAATGGTATGAAAATTGGACATTTATTGATCGCTGCTACTGGGTTGTTAACCGCATCATGGGCGGCATCGGCGAATACTATCTATGTGACACCGTATGTTGGATATACCTTTTCGAACTCGATAAAAGATGACAATGGGACAAGAATCGCTCCCGACGACGATCCCCACTACTCAATCACTATTGAGACCGATTTGGATAACGGCCGAGTTGGCTTATTTGTTAGCCACCTTCCGACTGGTTACGAGAATTTTTCCAATTCCGGCTCTTTTACCTACGTTCATTTCCAGAGTTCATTGCGTTTCAATACCTTCGAGCACTTTGATACCTATCTTGGCGCAAGCATAGGCACAACCATAGTCGATGCCGACTGGAGTGATCAAGATCTTGTTTTCTCAGGTGGTTTTCTGGGTGGTCTCGAGTATAAATTTACTTCCAATTTCTCGGTCCTTCTTGAAGGCCGCTGGCTGGCAAACCTCATGGAAAGTGATACAACAACCATCTGTCACCTGCCCCAAGGTAACGAAAGCTGCAAAATCAGCGTCGATTCTGAGTGGTTGACCCAGTTCCAGACGAACCTCGGCTTCACCTACGCGTTCTAACCTCTTCGGCTAGTTAAGCAGTAGCTCCCCCGTTAGCGCCAGCGAAAATTTTCGCTGGCGTGCTGATACCCTACTATAGGGCCATTTTTTAGACATTATCATTGTGTTTGTAAAATAATATTTCCAACCAAGCAGTTTCCCTCTTGGTAGTTTTTTACACCAGCATGAAAACAATCCCCCTCCTCTTGTCTGGCATCTCTATAAAAACCAATAATTAACAACTGGTCAATTTTACAGTTACAACACCACACTCTATTGCTTTACATATTTACTCTAGTTAATCTCGTCCCATCAGCGTGGTCTTACCTTTTAATTCTCACGCTAAGTATCGATATTAATTGGAATAATTCTCTGACTAATCCTATTTCTATAGTGATTTGCCGTACATAAGGAGATGTGTATGAAACGTGAACAATGGGGCTCGCGCGCAGGATTCATCCTTGCTGCAGTTGGCTCTGCAATCGGCCTAGGGAACATTTGGCGATTCCCATATATGGCTTACGAAAATGGTGGTGGCGCCTTTTTTGTTCCCTATCTTTTTGCCATGCTCACCGCCGGCATCCCATTTATGATTATGGAGTTTAGCCTGGGTCATAAACTTCGCGGGGCCGCTCCGAGAGCTTTTTCCAAGCTTGGGGTTAAATATGAGTGGTTAGGATGGTTTCAGGTATTTATCGCGGCCATTATCGCGGTCTACTATGTGGCAATTATCGGCTGGGCGATTTCTTACCTGAGTTACTCTTTCACCCAAAGCTGGGGGACTGATACCAATGCCTTCTTCTTTGGCGAGTACCTGCAACTGGGTGACAATACCCCAAGTCAGCTTGGTAGCCTGCAAAGCCATATTGCCATCCCTATGACAATTGCTTGGGCTATCACCTTTGCTGCCATATTCACAGGGGTAAAAGGGGGTATCGAACGCGCCAGCAAAATCATGATGCCGCTACTCTTTATCATGGTACTGGCTTTGATTGCCCGTGTCGTATTCCTGCCAGGGGCACTGGACGGCCTCAACTACCTGTTCCAGCCAGACTTTAGCAAAATCATGGATGCAAAAGTATGGTCTGCTGCCTACGGCCAAATATTCTTCACCCTGAGCGTTGGCTTCGCCATCATGATCGCTTACTCAAGCTACCTGCCAGAGAAGTCTGATATCAACAACAATGCCTTTATGACCGTGCTAATCAACTGTGGATTCTCGATTACTGCAGGGGTCTTGATCTTCGGAGTACTCGGCTACATGGCGCAAGAGCAAGCAAAACCTATTACCGAAGTTGTTTCGGCAGGTGTAGGCTTGGCATTTGTCACCATTCCGGCTGCAATTAACCTATTGCCGGCGCCGTTCATCTTAGGGCCATTGTTCTTCTTGGCCTTGGTCGTTGCTGGTCTTAGCTCGCACATTTCAATTATCGAAGCGGTAACGTCCGCCATCATCGATAAGCTCAATATCAGCCGAAAAGTGGCCGCCTCGTTGGTGTGTGGCGTGGGCTTTGTTGTTTCAATGGCATTCGCCACCAATGGCGGGCTGCTGTTACTAGACTTGGTTGACTACTTCATTAACAACGTTGCCTTGCTGGCAAGCTGTCTTGTGGAACTGGTAGTGATTGCTTGGCTGCTGAAAGTGTCTGATATACGTAGCTATGTGAATAACATTTCTGAATTCAGCATCGGCAAGTGGTTTGAAATTTGTATCCGCTTCCTCAGCCCCGCCATGCTGGCGGTTATTCTGGGCACCAACCTGGTCAATACCTTCAACGACGGTTACGGCGGTTACGCAGTCTCTGATCTGATGGTATTGGGCTGGGGACTTGTAGCAGCAATGTTTGTTGTTGCCGTCATCATCAATGCTTCATCTAAACCACAGCCACAACAGGAGGCCAAGCTATGACAACAGGCGCAATCATTATGATGCTTTTCGGTTTGGGTATCACCTGGGGTGGCGCAGCTTACTGCATTTCCGTCGCGATGAAAAAGCACCACTCGTAAAATTCTGATTAATTAACCTACAAGGAGGCGTATATGCCTCCTTTTTTTTCCGCAAAGAATGAAGCAAATGTGTTAACAATGATCCATTCTCATAAAGAATTCTTTTCCTATTTGCAATCAGATAGCTACAATCGAATCGTCTAGATAGGGCGACACATAACATATAACGCAGCATATTCGCGCTAAGTCGCCAGGTAATTGTCAGCTACAAAGCCCAATGAAAACAAATAATCAAGGAACAGAAATGAAGTTAGCAGCAGTAATTCTCTCAGCGGCCCTCATCCCCTCAGCCGTCTTGGCAGCACCCGCAAGCTGCGAAAGTGAAAAATACCATCAGTACATTGATGCTTCCCTCAACTGGTATGAAAACCTTGTGGAACTAGCGGTAGAAAAAGAGCCAAGCCTAGACGAAGTGGGCCAATGGTTTCTCGAAGGGCGCAAACACCACTTTGAACTAAACCGTGATGCCTTTGACTGGTATCTTGCAAACGACAGGGAAAAATTGGCTCTGTCTTTACCCGTAGAGTCCTGGCTCAATCTGAGCCAGAAAGATGTGAAAGCGTTATCCGAGCAAGATTCAGAGCTAGGCAAGGCGGCGAAGCTGGCCTTTGATGACAGGCAGAGTAAGCCGCACCCACAAAACTACGCATTGCGCAGTGCCTTCGCCGAACTGTTGACCCACCCAGGGAACATTGAAAAGCCCCTAAATACCTACAACGAAAAAATGACCGCGATAGCGGCTATTGAATGCCAATAGCGATAGCCTAAAGGCCCAACCACTTAGCTGGTGTTTGGGCCGTTCGCCAACAACTCAAATTGCATATTCGTCAATATTCATATACCGTGCAATATACAGCTATCACCACTGCATATTTTTTGCACCGAATTCCTGCAATTGAAAGGATCCAAGATGATAAATCGGCACTTTAACGCACTGTTCCTGTTCATTCCGGCGGTGTGCATACCTAACCAGGCCCAAGCCAATCCACCTCAACCCTGGTCGGCAGGCTTTAATGCCGATATTTCCTTGCTGATGGGGTATTCCGAGAGCCGATCGCCTTTCAATACCGATAACAACAGTGCCATTGGCGATTACGGTAAGGCCGAATCCCAAAGTGATGCCTTGATCGCTCCGCTCGGTACCATCAGCTATACCAATGATGCGCTCAACAAGCAGTTCTATTTCGGTACTAGCCGCTCGGATTTGGCATTTGGACGCTTCCATATTGAGCTGGGGTATAAACATAAACTGGACGATAACGGCACCTTGATACTGAGTTATGTCCCCGGCCTATTAACCGCCGAAACCTGGCAAGACCCGTACCTGCTTGATCAGGCACGCGCTAAAACTGACAGTAAAATCAGAGGAGTGCGATTCCAATACAACCAAATCCTCGGTAGTCATTTTTCACTCGAACTGGCGGGTGGCAACCAAGATATCGACCACGAGAACAGCGGTGCTAGCCAGTCCAAGCTAACCGATACACAAAAGCAGTCACTCGACCGCCAATCTGACATTTACTTCGCCCAGTTAAGTCACCTTTTGCCAATAAACCGGGCTCAGGCATTGCGCTCGGCTATTCGCTATACCCGTGACGATGCGCAAGGTAGTGCAATGGCCAGTGATAATTATGGTGTTGAGCTCAGTCTGGTGCACCACTTTAACAAGGCCAATTTTGCCCTGACAGCAAGCTACAACTATGTTGAGTTTGACGCAACGAATCCAATCTTCGAGCGTACTCAGCAGGATGACCGCTGGGGCGTCTTCTTGGCAGCCCAGTACAACGAGCCCATGGACTGGAAAAACTGGAACTTAGTCTCGCTGATAGGCTATAACCAAAGTAACTCCAACATCACTTTTTATGATGAAGATAGTTTATTATTCACCGTGGGTATGAACTACCGATTCTAATTTTTTTTCGACAGCAGCGGCAAATTGCATTAAATTAGCTGCAATTTGCCGAAATAGTTACAAGTTATTAATCGTTATGGCAGTAGTGGATCACAAAAAAGCCGATGCGACCCAAGAGTCGTTGCATCGCATTTTTACAGTGCCGGAAGCACCAGAGTCGACATTAGGTCGGATCGAAAAAGAGATATCAGAAAACCTGAATGTGTTTTTGCAGACGCATATTGCTGCCCGGGAGAAACCCCTGGCAGAAATCGAAAAAGACTTTTCCTCTGCGGATATCCCAGAGAGTCCTAGCTTTGTTTCTGATCATACCCATTTCCTCTTGGACAAACTGGTAGCCCAGTCGGTACATACCTCCGCACCGACGTTTATTGGCCATATGACCTCGGCCCTACCCTACTTCTTGATGCCGTTGTCCAAGATCATGATCGGCCTCAATCAAAACTTGGTGAAGATCGAGACCTCCAAGGCCTTCACGCCGTTGGAACGCCAGGTTCTGGGAATGCTGCATAACCTGATTTACCGCGAGAATGATGCCTTCTACCAGCAATGGATGCACAGTGCTAACCATTCGCTGGGAGCATTTTGCTCAGGAGGGACTATCGCCAACATCACCGCTCTGTGGGTAGCACGCAACAGTGCACTCAAACCCGATGGTGATTTTAAAGGTGTCGCACAGGAAGGCTTGTTCAAAGCCATGAAGCATTATGGCTATGAAGATCTTGTCGTACTGGTCTCTGAACGGGGTCACTACTCGCTCAAGAAAGCCGCCGATGTCCTTGGACTTGGCCGAGATTGCCTGATCCCTATCAAAACCGACGGCCACAACCGTGTTCGGGTCGATGACATGCGGGCCAAGCTCGAAGAGCTTAAACAGAACCAGGTTAAAGCCTTTGCTATTGTCGGGGTCGCTGGCACCACCGAAACAGGCAATATCGATCCGCTGGAAGAGCTCGCTGATCTCGCTCAGGAATATGGCTGCCATTTCCACGTCGATGCCGCCTGGGGGGGAGCGACCCTGATGTCCAATACTTATAGGCCGTTGCTAAAAGGGATCGAGCGGGCTGACTCCGTCACTATCGATGCCCACAAGCAACTGTACGTGCCGATGGGTGCCGGTATGGTGATCTTCAAAAACCCGGCCTTGATGACCGCCATCGAGCATCACGCAGAGTATATCCTGCGTAAAGGATCTAAAGACTTAGGTAGCCATACTCTCGAAGGGTCGCGAAGTGGCATGGCGATGTTACTGTATGCCAGCCTCAACATCATCAGCCGCCCTGGCTATGAAATGCTGATTAATACCAGCATCGAAAAAGCCCAGTACTTCGCATCGCTTATCAACCAGGATTCTGACTTTGAACTGATCTCAGAACCCGAGCTATGCCTGCTGACTTACCGTTATGCACCAGCCCGTACTCAGGAAGCACTGAAGCTTGCAGATCCAGAGCAACGCGAAGAGTTATTGGCCGCCCTGGACGATATGACCAAATTCATCCAGAAACGCCAGCGTGAATCAGGTAAGTCATTTGTCTCTCGTACCCGAATCACACCGCAAGCGTGGGGCCGCAGGCTGACAACCGTGTTCCGTGTGGTACTCGCCAATCCGCTCACTACGGAGCAGATTTTAAAAGACGTCCTCGAAGAACAAAAAGACATCGCCAAACAGAGCTTGATCAGTTTCCCTAAGATCAACACACTGACCGAGAGTATTCTCAACCAGCAAGTCACGCTCTAACCGTGCTGATGACTAGAAACCAGCCTGGCAATGGCTAGGCTGGCTTCTCCACAATCAAGGCGATGATGAAACATTTCGTCATAGCTTGTACTAAAAACAATCACTCCCCCTCCGCCAGAAGCCAACTTGGTGATTAACCGCTTGATAAGCCAACTATTACCAGTACAAATTACAACCAAACAGTCTTTTCTGATAGTCGCGATGGTCCCGTAGCACATTGCAAGCTCTAACAACGGGCAATACAAATACAACCAATTCGCAACCTTCAACCATCAAATGCAAAAAAACAAGTCAGCGCAATATTTTTATAGCCGTTTGTTCTGTTAATAACACGTAACAAAAGTTGACCTCGATCAATAGAATCGCCGAAAAATTAGCATAAAAAAAGCCGGCCCCCCTGGGATACCGGCCTAGTTATTACAAAATATTTCAGGTGTTCAATGCATATAAGCCGGATTATTAGTCACCCGCAAACATGTAACCTTCACCGTGCACTGTAACAAAAATCTGTGGGTTTTTCGGATCAACTTCCATCTTCGAACGCATGCGGCGGATTAAGACATCAATAGTACGATCATTTGGCGCTTCAACCCGATGGCTTAGCATATTCAAAATACGCTCGCGGCTTAAAACGACATTCGGATGAGAAGAAAATGCCACCAACAACTCATATTCAGCCTTGGTCAATTTGACAGGCACACCATTGTGGGTCAGGGCGCGCTTATTGATATCAAACTGCCATTCACCGAAGCGAATAATGCTGTCTTCCTGCATCTCAACCATGGTTTCATCACGTGCTTTTTCGACGAGGGAGATGCGCCACAACAGGTTTTTCACGCGCACTAGCAGTTCACGCAGCTCAAACGGCTTAGTAACGTAATCATCAGCGCCCATCTCTAAACCAACAATCCGATCAATGCTGTCTGTTCGGCCGGTGACCAAGATGATCCCCACCTCTGAGCGGCTTCTCAGCTCACGGGTCAGCATTAGGCCATCTTCACCCGGCAGGTTGATATCGAGCATGACCAAATCGATCTTTTCGCTGGCCATGATCTCACGCATTTGTGCGCCGCTTTCGGCCTGACTAACTTTATATCCCTCATTTTCAAAGTACCCGACCAGCTTGGTACGGGTAACAATTTCATCCTCAACTACAAGTACGTGATGACTCATTTTTTTCTCTTTATGTCTTATTTACTGTTCTTTAAAACGTTAGCACAGGAGGCCGCTATTCACAATTTGTCATAAACCAGCAAATTCTGTTCACTGCCACCCTTAACCTTATTCACATCGTGGAATTAAGATTACCCCATAAAAATTTATACGTCACCGTAGTTTACGGCAGGCATTCATTCTAAATTGGAATCTTCCACTATGAAAAAACTTTGGCAAATGTTGACTAAGCCTAGCAGCAAGTACTCGATTCTTGCGCTGGTCTTGGTTGGTATTGGTATCACTTTGGCGGGCGTTGTGACCGTTCATAAGAGTTTTGAATTCGCTTCTTCGACCGAATTCTGTACTTCTTGCCACACCATGCAACAGAACTACGAAGAATACAAACAAAGCATTCACTTCAAAAACGCTTCGGGTGTCCGTGCCGAGTGTGTTGACTGTCACCAGCCAAAAGACTTCCCTGGCAAGGTTCAACGTAAACTTGGTGCTTGGAAAGACGTCTACAACCATTTCATCACCAAGAAAATCGATACCCCAGAGAAACTGGAAGAGCATCGCCTCGAGCTGGCTACCATGGTTTGGGACCGGATGAAGAGCCAGAACTCAAAAACCTGTAAGAGCTGTCACTCGTACGATGCGATGGATCACACCAAGCAGTCAGCACAAGCCGCTTTCGAGATGAATAAAGCGGCAGCTGAAGACATGAACTGTATCGAATGTCACAAAGGTATCGCCCACGAGCTGCCAAACATGGCCGGTGGCTTCCAGAAAGATTTCGAAGAGCTTCAAGTGAAAGCCGATGCACAAGGTGCCGTTGCTAACAAACTTTACTCTCTGAGCGAAAAGAACATCTTTGCTGTTGCCGATGCAAACAGCTCGGTTTCAGGCAACCTGCTACCAGCATCAGAAGTCACAGTGCTTGAGCGCGATGGCGATATGCTCAAAGTGAAGATTGACGGCTGGTTAGAGAAAGAAGGCCGCGGTCGAGTGCTGACTGAGTACATGGGCAAGCGCGTATTCAAGGCAACAATCCGTGGCGATGTGAAAGCTTCCGAGCAACTCATCGAAGAGCAAACTGACGCAACGACCAACATTGTATGGCAACACGTTTCGGTTGAAGGCTGGATCACCAAAGATGACATGATTGATGACATCCAGCCGATCTGGAACTACGCCGAAGGCATGTACGGCTCAACGTGTACCGCTTGCCACGCAGCCCCGGCTCCAGGCCATTTTACTGCAAACGGTTGGATCTCAAGCCTGAACGGCATGAGCGCATACTACCGACTAAGCAAAACTGAAGAGCGCACCCTTCTGAAATACCTTCAGAACCACGGCAGTGACACCGGCGGCGCTGGCGCACATTAATTCCTGTTAGCAGAGGGGGAAGACGGCTTCCCCCTCCCATGCAAAAAAGAATTCAAATTTAAGGAATTGCTCAATGGCAACTCAAATTCTAAACAAAGGCGTATCACGCCGTCGCTTCCTTTCTGGCATGGTTGCAGCAAGTGCTGCATCTGTTGTCGGCACAAGCTTGCTGGCTCCGCGTAAGGCAATGGCAGCTACAGAAACCAAAGCTAGCTTCACGGGTGAGGTTCTATCTGGTTCTCACTGGGGGGCATTCCGGGCCAAAGTCGAAAACGGCGTGTGGGTTGATACCGTCCCGTTTGAAAAAGACAAGCACCCAACAACCATGATCAACGGCGTGCGTGAAGTGGTATACAACCCGGCACGTGTAAAATACCCAATGGTTCGTCTTGACTGGCTAAAGCACGGCTACAAGTCAGATACAACCCAGCGTGGTGACAACCGTTTTGTCCGTGTTCCTTGGTCTCAGGCATTGGACTTCTTCTACCATGAGATGGAACGAGTCCAGAACAACTACGGCCCAAGCGCTCTCTATGCTGGCCACACAGGTTGGCAGTCAGTAGGTAAGCTGCACTCTGCAGGCACCATGATGATGCGTGCTATTGGCCTGCACGGTACATTCCTGGCTAAAATGGGTGACTACTCAACCGGTGCTGCGCAGGTGATTCTGCCTTACGTCGCTGGTGCAATGGAAGTTTACGAGCAGCAAACCTCATGGCCACTTGTGCTCGAGCACTCTGATACCATCGTAATCTGGGGTTCGGATCCGGTTAAAAACCTGCAGGTAGGCTGGCTGGTTCCTGACCACAGCCCATACGCTTACTTTGAGCAGTTGGCTAAGAAAGTTAAGAACAAAGACATCAAAGTCATCTACATTGACCCAGTTGTTTCTGACACTCAGAAATTCGTTGGTGGCGAGCAGGTTAAAGTTAACCCGCAAACAGACGTGCCACTGATGCTGGCTATTGCCCATACACTTTACAGCGAAAACCTGTACAACAAAGAGTTCCTGGCTGACTACACCACAGGTTTCGACAAATTCCTGCCTTACCTGCTTGGCGAGAAAGACGGTGTTGCGAAGACACCGGAATGGGCTGAGAACATCTGTGGCGTGCAAGCCGACCAGATCCGCGAGCTGGCTCGCCAAATGGCTTCAGGCCGTACCCAGATCATCGGTGGCTGGTGTCTACAGCGCATGCAGCACGGTGAACAGTACGCGTGGATGCTAGTCGTTGTCGCTGCTATGCTAGGCCAGATCGGTCTACCTGGCGGTGGCTTCGGCTTTGGCTGGCACTACAACGATGCGGGCTCTGTGACTTCTGCTGGCCCACTGATGTCTGGTTTCTCAGGTGTGACAGGGGTTGATCCAATCCACAACGGTTCGTACAAGGGTTACTCAAACTTTATTCCTGTTGCCCGTTTTGTCGACTGTATCGAAAACCCAGGTAAAACCATTGAATGGAACGGCCATTCAGTGAAATACCCTGAAATGAAAATGGCGATCTTCTGTGGTAACAACCCGTTCCACCACCATCAAGATCGCAACAAGATGATCAAGGTATGGCGTAAACTGGAAACTGTGGTTTCAGTTGAACACCAGTGGACGGCGACCTGTCGTTTTGCCGATATCGTTCTGCCAGCGACGACAACGCACGAGCGTAACGACATCGAACAGTACGGTAACCACTCTAACGCCGGTATTATTGCCCTACCTAAAGTTGTAGAGCCAATGTATGAAGCGAAAGATGACTTCGATATCTTCCGTGAACTATGCCGTCGCTATGATCGCGAAGAAGCCTTTACCGAAGGCAAGTCACAGATGGAGTGGATTGAGCAGTTCTACAACGGTGCCCGCCTACAAGGACGTGGTATCGGTGTACGTATGCCGAACTTCAAAAAGTTCTGGGAAGAAGAAGGCTTCCTTGAGTTCCCTGCGGGTACCGAGTGGGTACGCCACGAGTCATTCCGTAAAGAACCGGATCTTGAACCACTAGGTACGGCAACCGGCCTTATTGAAATCTACTGTAAGACGATTGCCGACATGGGCTACGATGACTGTCAAGGCCACCCAATGTGGTTTGAGAAAACCGAGCGCAGCCACGGTGGTCCTCGTTCAGAGAAATTCCCTCTGAATATGCAGAGTACTCACCCGAAACACCGCCTTCACTCGCAGCTGTGTTCTTCGACTGAGCACCGCGCGACTTACGCGGTGGCTGATCGTGAACCTGTTTACATCAGTACCGAAGACGCTAAAGCCCGTGGCATCAAGTCTGGTGACATCGTACGCGTATTCAACGACCGTGGCGAAGTTTTGGCGGGTGCTGTGGTTTCCGATGACTACATGTCCGGTGTTTGTCGTATCCACGAAGGTGCATGGTACAGCCCGCTTGAAGGCGGAAAGCCGGGTACCATCTGTACTTACGGTGATCCGAACGTACTGACTCAGGATATCGGTTCTTCGAAACTGGCTCAGGCAACCATCGCAGCCTCAGCGCAGGTAGAAATCGAGAAGTACACAGGTAAAGTTCCAGCAGTGACCGGCTTCCACGGCCCGACGGCGGTGACAGACATTAACCCTCTGTTCCCAGCAATGGATCTAGAATAAGTTAATAGTCGCCAACATCTATTCAGGGGCTTCGGCCTCTGAATAGTTTTTTGCTTTTATTACAGTGTGTTTAAAAAACCTATTCACGTATAATAAATGCATCATTTATTCTATCTGAATATGTTTTCCATACGTCTAAATTTGCTAGCCGTATGCCTTGATTTGGAGTGATCATGAAAGAATTTATTGCTTTCAACGAACAACGCGCAGAAATTTATTGGTGGATGTCATCCCTCTTCGCTCGTGAACTTACCGAGCAGGACATCGAACAGTACCGTGGTGGCGAAATGGTCACTTTCCTGTCAGGTCTGGCAATGACACCTGAACTGAAACAACCCGTAGAAGCATTCCGTGCTGCTCTGAACCGTTTGGAAAGCCGTGAAGATGCCCAGTTAGAGCTGGCGGCTGATTTCTGTGGTCTGTTTCTCAGCACTCCCAAATCTGGTGCCCTACCCTATGCCTCGATGTATGTCGGCGAGAGCGGACTGATGAATGACAAGCCTGCGCAAGACATGAACAAGCTAATGGAAGAATACGGCATTGCCCAGCGCAAAGAGTTCAACGAGCCGGCCGACCACCTTGCCGTCGAGTTGGATTTCATGGGTAACCTGATCATCATGGCCAACCAGCAAGACTCCGAAGAGCAGGCCGAGCCGATGATGCAGGCGCAGTTAGACTTCATCAACACCATGCTGCTTAATTGGCTGCCAGCCTTTGCCGCAGAAGTAAAACAACGCGACCCGTTCGGCTTTTACGCCGCCGCCGCTGAAGTACTCACCGCTTTTTGTCACTTGGACGTTACGTTCCTAAAAGGCGAAGAACAATAAACCTGACTGGCGTTAGCCAGCCCATCAAAAACACTATCTCATATTTTGCCGGCACATGGATTGCCGGCTTTTTTATGCCATTGATTATGAAATAGTCCAAAAATAGATGCATCACCCTGCTTGTTCAGTTCTTATCCAGCATACATGACACAATACTGACATTCGGCTCAGGGAGCTTTTATACATTGCAGCCATAGCAATGATAACCACCAATAAAGGTTAATTTATGCACAACAGCAAAACGCGTACCCAGCAACAAGCCAATACGGTATTGAATCTAATGAAATATGCCCTCCCTTTGATGCTCGTGACTTTGTTCGCCTTCAGCCCAGCATCAAAGGCAAGCGATGCAGCAACCGACACGGTTGCCAACCAAAAAGAAGTCACGCACCGCATTAATGCCATTCAGCGTGATCTGGCCAGTATTCGCCAGCAAACTCTTCAGGCAAACCCTGAGCTAATCGAACAAGCCAAGGCGTTCGAGACAGCCTATCAGGCTAAAGCCAAAGAAATTGGTTACAACCCAGATGAGTTCATCAACCAGGCCCAAGAAATCCAGGATAAAGTTCGCAACGCCGAAACCAGCGAAGAAGAGCGCGAGGCCTTGATCAAAGAGTTTGCCGCCGCCAAACGCCAGTTGGCAGAGCAACGTGAAAGTCTTCTTGCCGATGAGTCATTAATGGCGATGCAGGAGAAACTTCAGTCAGATACCTATGCCGCGATGAAGGCCTTTGACCCAAAAACTGAACGTTTAGTTGATGAGCTCAACACTCTGCTTGAGTCACTTTAATCACCTTCTCCAGCCTACCGCAGCCCCGCGCTGCGGTAGTGTTTTATCGACCGTCAGAATAATTACTCATATCAATTCCCATCTCCTCAGCGACTTCCAACCAATAGGGTTCGGCCTCGCACACACAGCAGTCACACCAGTCCGCTACCCCTTCATGCATACTCATTTTGTCTGGTTGAATGCCGCCGTGGCTTTCTGGGCTGCCTAACTGTTTATTCGCTCCAGTCATAACACCTCCGTTTCTGAGTGTCATTGCCTAAGGCTGATACCCAAAGTATAGGGAAGACAGCGCACTTATTCGTAACGACAAGACACCTTATCAATACGTAATAGGCAAATAGAAAAAGGGCGGCATTACTGCCGCCCTTTTCACTTCGTTACTCAATATATCAAGGCTGATTGGCAGGAATCATGTCAGGTTCATCTGTCATGTTTCGGGTCACGTAAACCGCTAGCAGCAGTGCACTAAAGCCCCCCACCAACTTACCGGCTACAACCGCCGAAATCATGTCGCTATTCACAGCAGCGGTGAAACCAAGATGATCACCAAATACAAAAGAGCCACACACCGCAAAGGCGACGTTAATCACTTTCCCGCGGTTATCCATATCTTTAAAGATATTGAACATTGCAATATTGTTTGCCATCGTGGCAACAAGGCCTGCCGCTGCAGTTTCTCCCATGCCCATCGAACTACCCAGCTTGATCAGCGGTTTGTTCAAGTGCTTGGTAATAAAGTGAACCATCGGGAATGCACCGGCTAACACGATGGCAATCGCTCCGACAATTTCGATACCGTCAGAAATCGGTGCCATACCGGGGATCAACACCACGCCGGTCAAAGTTTCGACGACAATCGCAGCCAAGGCGATAGTAATCACGGCAATAACACCTTTACCAAACACTTCAAAGCCTCGGATCATCGAATCTGGTTTTAGCCACAGACCAACAGCAATCAGTCCGGCCACAATCACAATAGGCACCAAATTGCCCAAAATCATTGCCATCTCAAAACCGGCGACCAAACCACCAACAAAACAGCCGACGGGAATGGTGATCATCCCAATCAGTACACCTCGTGCTAGATATTGAGTGTCTTCCTTTTGGATGATCCCCAACGCAACAGGGATGGTGAATACCAATGTTGGCCCCATCATCGCCCCGAGGATCAGGCCAGAAAACAAGCCTGCCGCTTCGGTTTCCGCCATGCTTTGAGCCAGTGGATACCCTCCCATATCATTAGCCAGTAGCGTGCCGGCAAACATCGCCGGGTCCGCGCCAAGTGCGGTATAGAGCGGCACCACTACAGGGCTAAGCAAATTAGCCAAAACCGGTGCCAGACTGACCACACCAACCATGGCCAAGGCGAGTGCCCCCATCGCCATGAAGCCTTCATCAAATTGCTCTCCGTAGCCCCAACGGTTGCCGAGTACTTTATCTATCGCCCCCAGCACCATAAAGCCCACCATAATGTATAGAATGATGTCATTCATGATGTACCTTCCTTATCCCAAATAATGATTTACATCAGTTGCAAGTGATGGCTACTTTTTTCAAGGTGTAAGAAGCCCGCCCTGTGCAGCTGCATACGGCTAAAACGTGGAACGTAAATTTGCCTTACCCGCCTTATTTACTCAAAAGACAATAAAGCGAGCGGTTCAGTAACAACTGTTTTCAACAGCAACCAACTTTCGTGATATTTGGACTACCGCACTAAGAGATGCCACTGCTTGGTATATCGATGATTTATACTTTTCCTTCTAAGATTTCTTTGCGGGGTTGTGCAATGACGACCTTGTCAACCAATACCCCTTTGTCTCTGATTCGATCGGCGGCCGCTTCGACAGCAGCTTGCACCGCTGCGACATCACCGGTCAGAGTGACAAAACCTTTCCCGCCAATCGCCATTGCCATATGGACTTCCAGCAACTCAATGTTTGCAGCTTTCACGGCAGCGTCTGCAGCTTCCACAATAGCAGCAACCGAAAATGTCTCGACGATCCCCAATGCTGCGGTGTGTTCAACCACACGCGTGCCTGCAATGGCAGGAAATACATCAGGGTGAACATTGGCGATAATCAAATCATCAACCACTTCTCCGCCCCCCACCCGCAGCCCGGTATCCACCGCGGCGTTAATTGCAGCCACATCGCCGCTGACCATCACCATGAATTTGCCAGGGCAAATCGTCCGGTTAAACAGGATCTCAACATTCGCCGACTTGAGCATGGCATCAGCAACTAAGTAACCACGCGCTATCGAGTTCAGTTCAATACAGCCAATTGCATTTACCATTTACTATTCCAATCTATGTCTAGTTGCACAAAGCCGCCGACTCGGCAGTTGCTTGATGCTGGATTACGACTGAATCACCCACGGCAGTGACAATCCCCGAGATACTGGCATGGACGGCAGTACTCAACCCACCCTCAACCGGTTGGCCAATCATCTGCCCTTTCGTTACGATTTCGCCCTCTTTGACAATGGCTTGGGCTGGCAGGCCGATATGCTGGGCCAATGGAATTGCCACCTTCTCAGGCCTAATGCCAAAGTCATGGAAAATAGCTTTTTTTGTCATGTAATCACTGAGTTCAAGCCGTCTGGCCAGCCGCTTGGTGGGCACACCACGGTATTCGCGCAATGGGTGAACCTCGGTGGTTTGCGCCTGAAGTTCTGCTGGCGATTGCCATTGCTGCTGATCGCGTAACGCTTTTTTCGTCGTGGCACAAACCCGGCTTGGATCCAGTCCCTCAGGGCAAGACCACATAGTGCAGAGGTTGCACTCGCAACACGCTTGCGCAGCCAGTGAATAACTCAAATTATTGCTAGCGGAAACTTGTAGCGAGCGCATGGCAAGATGCGGTTTGATCGGATATCCCAGCAAATTGCGTGGACACATCGAGGTACACAGGCTGCACTGATCACACGCGGCTTTGCCTATACGGCTAAGATCCGCCTCACTTCGCAGCTTGATGCGGGCAACACGCGACGTTCGCGGTAGTACCAGCAAACCACTCGACACCTTGGTGATAGGCTTGTCGAGATCTGCAGTTACCGCCCCCATCATCGGACCACCTTCAACGACAATACAGTCCTTCGCTGTCATGCCACCCGCCAGCTCAATAGCCTCTCGATAGCTCATACCAAGAGGGAGCCATGCCGAATACGGTGCCACGACCTCACCGTGAACCGAGATCATCGTCTCTGTCACCGGTTGTCCGTTAGCAGCCCGGAAAACATTAATGAAAGATTCGATGTTGTTGACCAGCACCCCGATATCTTTTGGCAACCCACCCGCGGGGATCCGCAGGCCCGTGGCATGGTAAACTAACTCCACCTCATCGCCTGCCGGATAAACATCATCCATTAGGAGCAGTTCGATATTTTCAGGCAGCAGAGACTCTAATACCGCAATGGTGTCGGTATTCTTTTTCTTAATACCGATGACCCCACGAGATGCCCTAACTTGCTTCATGGCCAACAACATACCGCCGCAAAGCTCATGGCCCCACTGTTGCATCAAGACCTGATCCTTATAGAGCAGCGGTTCGCACTCGGCACCATTGGCCAGCACCAGGTCAACCTGGCAATCAAGCTTGACGTAAGTTGGGAAGCCAGCGCCACCGGCCCCGACTACCCCAGCTTGCTGAACCAGTTTCAATAACGGTTCCACATCCACCTCGTCTAGTTCGCTATTGGGTTACGGGCAACTTCAAGCACAGCCGCTTGAAATGCCTCGCACGCCGCCCGGCAAGCCGCTTGCGAGCCCGCCAAATGACCGCCACCAAAGTTGGTTTCAGACGGTGGAGCAAACAGGTTGACCAAGCGCACATCCGCCGATTTCAATGCGGCATCAAGGGCAAACATCGCCTCTAACGGCGGGGCAATCAGATAAGCTAAGGCCTCTCCTTGCTCCACCCCCGCTTCTGCTGATAAGTAGCTCCCTGTCGAAGAAACCAAGTGGGCGAAAAAGGCAATGTCGCCATTGTCGTCAGCGCATTGGAATGCCGCTTCATCTTCAATAAAAGCTTTGGCACGCTCAAGGCCAGCAATGACGTCTGCCGGACAAGCGCCGGCCAAAATTCCAATCACCTCACCTGACGTTGGGCCAGATGAGTGAGCAGCCCCGGCATAGAACGAGCGGGCATAAACGACATCTACATTGGCGGCCTTAGTCGCTTCATCCAGCGCGCAATAGGTCACGTCATCGCAATCGGCCGTGATCAACCCAATACTGTTATGGTGGGGTTCCAGCCCCATTTTTTCCTTATACACAGGATCGACCGATGCAATCACGCGGGTTGCCAAAACAGCAGGTTGGATCTTGTCTAATATTGCCATGCTTTGTTCCTTCTTAGCGCTTCAAGTTAATACCACTGGCTTTTTGCGCCAGCATGGTTTTCACCAAGTCGACGATGACCGCCGCCGCTTCAACCGGCGGTGTGCCACCTGCGTGAATGTTCGAAATCACGGTTCTGTCCGACTCTACGGTGTTTTCTGTTGGTTTATAGATGGCGTAGCAGCTCAATGATTCTGATTGTCCAAGCCCCGGACGCTCACCAATTAGCAACAAGTTAACCTCGGCACCCAGCAACATGCCGATCTCATCTTGTGCCTTTACGCGGCCATATCGCAGGAAGAAAGGCGTACCAACATCCAGGCCTGCATTCTTCAGCCCGTTGAGCAATGGCGGCAGGATTTCATCATGGTTCACGGTTACCGCATCCAAACTCAGGCCATCAGAAAGGACAACCTGTACCTGCGGTGATTTCTTGCAGTTGTCTCGAATCAGCATCTTGCCATCATCGTTGAGTTTGCGCCCTAAATCGGGGCGAGTCAGGTATTGGTCCTTATCCACCGCGCAGGACTGTACTTCCAACAGATTGCGCTCTTGCAGCCATGAAGACTCAACATTTTTGATCACCGTATCCTTGGAGCGAGAATGGTCAGCCAAGAAGCGTAGCAATGCTGTTGTTCTTGGCCGTGGGCCTGTACGCCCCGTCCCTACCCTGGCATCGGTCTGGGACATCAAGTCATCAATCACTTTGCTATCGGCGGCATCGGAAATACCGTTCCACTTCTTAAAGCACTTCTCGCCAAGATCAGGCAATGACTCGTGGTTATCGCCCAGTTGTGAGATCTTCGCATCAACCACCTTAGTCACCGCTGCCGGTGTCACATTTGTTTCACCTAACTGAGCGAGCACGGTGGCGACGATATCCTGAATCTTTTGTTCGTTCATTCCTTGCTACTCCTTATTTGAAGAAGATTGATGGGTCGCCCGCCTTGCGGGTTAAGCGGCCATTTTCCATGAGCCCCATGGTTTCCATCCAGGCTTCAAACTCCGGTGCCGGACGCAACTTCAGCAACTGCCGCACGGTAGCGGTATCATGGAATGAAGTGGTTTGATAATTCAGCATGATGTCGTCGCCAAGCGGCATACCAATCACAAAGTTAACCCCGGCGGCAGCCAGCAAGGTGACAAGGTTTTCATTGGAGTTCTGATCAGTATCAGCATGGTTGGTGTAACAAGCATCACACCCCATAGGTATACCCGACAGCTTGCCCATAAAATGGTCTTCCAAGCCGGCACGAATAATTTGTTGGTGGTTATAAAGGTACTCAGGGCCGATGAACCCAACCACGGTATTAACCAGGTGTGGCTTGTAACGCTGAGCTAGCGCATAACAACGCGCTTCCATCGTCATCTGATCGGCACCATGGTGCGCGTCTGCAGACAGCTCCGAACCCTGACCGGTTTCAAAGTACATCATGTTCTCGCCAGCCAGATTGCAATACTGCTTACCGATCTCATAGGCTTCATCAAGCATCTCAACGCTGACGCCGAACTCTGCCAGGCCTTTTTCCGACCCCGCGATACTCTGGAACAACAACCCACCCGGTGCACCACGACGTACGGCTTCCATTTGAGTACTGATATGGGCGAGCACACATGGCTGAGTAGGAATATCCCACTTGGTGATCACATCCTGAATGGCATTGAGCATCTGGGTGGTATTCTCAATGCTGTCAGTGACAGGGTTAATACCGATCACCGCATCACCACAGCCGAAGGTTAAGCCTTCATAGGTCTGGGCCAAGATAGAGTTAACATTGTCTCGGGTATCATTAGGCTGCAAACGGCAGCTAAAGTGTCCCGGCAAACCTACAGTGGCGTTGGCCTTAGTGATGACTGGCATCTTGCTGGCGCCGTACATCAAGTCGCCGTTCGAGCAAAGCTTGCCCACCGCCGACACCATTTCTGCCGTAAGACCCTTGCGAAGGCGCTGCATATCTTCATTACTGATATCGTCGCTCAACACATACTCGCGCAGCTCGCTCACCGACCAGTTCTGAATTTTCTCGAACATGGTACGATTCAGGCTGTCTTGGTTGATGCGGGTGATCATGTCACTCTCATAGCTGACCACCGGATTCTCGCGCAGATCTTTCAGCGTCATTTCCGACAATACATGCTTAGCAGCAACTCGCTCCTGCGCAGTTTGTGCCGCTACTCCCGCCAGAATATCGCCGGAGCGAAGGTCCGAAGCTTTAGCAAGTACATCTTTTACATCCCTGAATTGGTATGTTTGGCCAAACAGGTGGGTTTTTAACTTCATGTAACAACTCCTTTTAAGACGGGAAGGCGAGAGATTTCACAGTTAAGGGCACAATCTCCCCGCCGAAGTAACTGTTGCCGATATCGATATAGTCACCTTCATGGGTGATCACTTCGTCAATGACACTGACGGGCTGCGGTTGCAGTTTGGGCTGTAGCTCCATTCCTACAGCCTTTCCGATATCGTTGTGGACAATGACCAACGCTGGATCTTGGTGATTACCATGCTGCTGGTAGAAACGGGCCAATTCCTCTGCCACGTGCTGCACGGCTTGGTAGCGCACTGGCATACCGCGATCGAGGGCTATCGCGTAGCGGTCGCAACCGAGGGCAAGATCCATCCTCTCGGCAGCAATGACAATCTCATCGCATATCGACGGCCGCGGCTGCATCCAATCCACGGCGGGATGAACAACCGGGATATTCTTTAGAGGCAGCTCGTCCGAGTTCAGCCAGATTGTCGAACCCGATAAAGTCAACGAATAAGCACCAGCGCCAATCACCGTGGCTCGCAGTGTCTGATTGGGCCGGCGCACTGGATAATTTGCCAGCCGGCCATGACGGAGCAGCGAGAGTGCCAAGCTTGGCCCGACGTCGCCAAAACCTGCCGCCAGTCCCTGGCTATCTGACTGGTAGTAACACTCCCCGACACCGCCACTCAGGAAAACAGCATCTAAATCCTGATGTTCACTAAGCGCCGAGGTTTGCAATAACTGTACAGCCAAGGGGGAAAGCTGCCCTTCCATTACCTCAACAATCAAGTCGGCCATGCGTTCAACCATACGCTTGAGATGATCGGCGGTGATCTGGCGGGGATGCAACGCCTCACCAAAGAGATCCTGCATTACGGCAATGGCTGGCTTGTGGACATATACCACATCCCCGTTGTCGTTTAGCTCCACCAGACGGCCGCCAATATTGAGGCAGGCAGTTTCCAACACCCGGCCACAGTCGAACACGACATAATTGGAGGTACCGCCACCAATGTCGATATTCATCACTTTCAGGTGATTATTTTGCGCCAGCTCCTGTGCGCCGCTACCTCGCCCTGCAATAACAGATTCAAGATTCGGCCCTGCCGTCGCAACCACGAAGTCCCCCAGCCTTTGTGACAACGCCATAATGGCATCACGGGCGTTGTGAGCCTTCGCCGTTTCACCGGTAATAATGATTGCCCCGGTCTCAACCTTCTCGGCCAAGCCGGCCAACTCGATTTGCTGCTCTATAAACTGCTGCAGCCGAGCTGAATCAATGGTGCCTTCACGGTTAATTGGCGTAAAAGACACCGGGCTCTGATAAACAATTTCACGTTCGATGAACTCATACACGGGTACTTGCGACGCCGGAGCTCGGTTAACCACCGTCAGGTTGGAAAAAATAACCTGCGTCGTCGTCGTACCAATATCGATACCGACGCTATGAATGACTTTCCTGTCCATCAGCAATACCCTTCCGGCAGAGTGCCAGCTAGCATCTGCTGTAAAAGACTGGCTACTTGGCCCGGGCTAACATCGCGAGGATTTCCCTGCAGGCAGATATCCTTCATCGCCTGCTCAGCCAGCAAAGGAATATCTCGCTTGGCAATATCAACGTCGGCCAGCGAGGTCGGTAAGCCTAAATCCATGACCAATTGACGTACGGCATGCACGGCTGCCCGGCAACGCTCTCGCGATGTCATTGATTCTCGCCCCACCCCCAGCGCGTTCGCCACTTCAGCCAGCTCGGCTTCGCAACTAAGCGCGTTGAATGCCATGACATAAGGCAGCAAGATAGCGTTGGCCACGCCGTGGGCCAGGTGATAACGTGCCCCAATCTGATGCGAGATAGCATGGGTTAGCCCTAACCCAGCATTGCTGAATGCCAGGCCAGCCTTGTACGCGGCTACCGCCATGTCATAACGTTTATCAATATCCTGGCCATACCCCACGGCAATCGGCAGGGCTTTACCAATCGCCTCAATTGCGTGGTAGGCATAGGCTTTCGATAACGGGTTAGAGTGGCGCGAGATGTACGCTTCGATAGCATGGGTAAGAGCATCAATCCCCGTAGCGGCAGTGATCCCAGCGGGCACGCCAAGCATCAAGGCCGGATCGATAAGCGCCATATCAGGCACTAATGCCGGCCCCTTCACAGGCACTTTGATGCCCTGCGCCAAATCCTTGATCACGGTAATATCAGTAACCTCGGAACCGGTTCCTGCAGTGGTAGGAATCGCTCCTAGCCCGACACGCCGTGAGGCGATACCGCCGGCTCGAAAATCAGTCAGTTTTCCGGCATAGTCCCCCAGCACAGCAATGGCTTTCGCGGCATCCAGCGCCGAGCCACCGCCCACTCCGAGGACAAAGTCGGCACCGCAGCGACTAAGCGTTTCGCTACCAGCCTTAATACAATCTGAGTCCGGCTCACCGGCAATATCGGTAAATAGCGTAAGCTCTAGCCCTGATAACGCTATTGCCGCTTCACAACTCGCAGTCAGGCCAAGTTGGTGAACCTGCTTGTCGGCAACCAAAAGTACTTTGGTCGCGCCCAACTCCTTCAACACCTCCCCCAGCTGGTTGACGCAATGGCCACCCGTGACAGTGACAGCCGGAGAGCGAAAAGTGAAACCGCGGTGCGGCCTAAATTGAGTTAGCGTTTGCTGGACTATCGACGCAATATCAGCCTGTGACACATTCATCGCTTACTCCTTGCCTGCCAACCTCAAGCCATAGCTCGCGATTGCCAATGGTGTTAGATAAAGGGCTCGTGAGAATTCAACCACCTTGGTAGCAGGAAATGACTTGCGGAAAATGTCACTGAATCCCGCAATCAGGGTACCACCGCCCGTCAGGTACATAGCATTGGGCTGATACCCAGCTATGTGGCCTGCAACAATGTCGGCCATTTTTTCGATCACCGGCTTGGCCATCGCAGCAATCAAGGGATCTTCATGGCTGCGGCGCTTTTGTTGCTCGGCCTCATCCATATCGACCCCAAGCCCGCCAGCTATGGTCAAACTGACATGGCGGCCGCCCGATGGCTCGTCCAAAGAGGTCACTAATTCACCACCGGCAATAATGGCAGTCCCTGTGGTCCCGCCCCCCACATCAATCACCGCGCCTTGTCGGATCTGAAGTAGCTCGGCAACACTGCTGGGTTCGTCAATCACATGGCTAACCAACACCCCTGCAGATTCCACCACATTGATGGAAATACGCGGGTCAGTACCCGGCGGATAGGAAGTAATGGCATGCTCAACGCTAACGCCAAGTTTTTGTTCCACTTTGCGCAACTGCTCACGTGCAATACGGCAGGCACCGACATAATCGACCACCACCCCATCGCGCACAACATCCGCCCAATCAAGGAAGGCCGCAATGGGTATCCCGCAACCATCCACCACAACGGTCTGGATATCAGCAGTCCCCAAATCAATCCCGACATACCATTGTTCTGGTGCCGCAATCGGTGACTCATCGTTCACCAATTCATCGATAAGCAAAAGGTGCTGGTTAACTTGTTCGAGCAAACTAGTCATAGCTAGACAATCCTGAAGGCATCGACTGCGGTACACCGGCGCTTACGGGTAAAGGTCAATGCGTTGGTCACCCCTTCCCCGGTTGGTGTCGATATGGTCATGGTGGTCCATCCCTCGCCACCGGCACCAATGGCAGCGATTGCAGGCCCGTTTTTGGCGAGCAAACTGCAGTCCATTTCAAATGCCATGCGGGTCAGGACATCGATGTTCTTCGAGTGGATAGCAGCCGTATGACGATTGCCATTTTCCAGCTCCACCGCCCAATCAATGGCTTGATCAACATGCTTGGCCCTGATCAGCGGCAGGATCGGCATCATTTGCTCGGTAGTTGCAAAGACATGATCTTTCCCTGCATCGAAGATCAACAGTCGGGTATCGGCTGGAACTTGGATATCCGCGGCTGCGGCAATTTTGGCTGCATCACGGCCAACCCACTTGGGATCAGCCGATGGGCTCTCGCCCGGATAACCTTTAAGTACCACTCTTGCAACGGACTCAGCCTGAGCGGGTGTTAACTCATAGGCACCGTGTTGGCACATACAGGTTTTGAGCTCATCAGCTATCGATTCGACCGCAATGATTTCTTTCTCCGTGGCGCACACAATATTGTTATCAAATGATGCCCCCTGCACGATAGAGATCGCAGCACGTTCCAGATCAGCCGTTTCATCTACCACGACAGGCGGGTTCCCCGGCCCAGCGGCAATCAAGCGCTTGTCGGTCACTTTACGCGCGGCTTCCACCACGGCGTCACCGCCTGTCACCACCAACAGACCAATCCCCGGATAGCAAAACAAAGCTTGCGCATTTTCCAACGATGGATTTGCAACTGTGGTGCAGATATTGGCTGGGCCACCAACACTTTCGCTGGCCTTGTTAACTAGCTGGATGGCATGTTGGGAAACTTTCTTGGCAGCAGGGTGCGGTGCAAACACCACGGCATTCCCTGCGGCAATCATGCTGATCGCATTGTTGATGACGGTGCAAGACGGGTTAGTGCTCGGTGTTACCGACGCAATGACTCCCCAGGGGGCATTTTCCATCAGGCTCATGCCCGCATCGCCAGAAACTGCCTGGGGAGCGAGGATTTCGGTGCCCGGTGTACGTTGTGCAACCAGCAAGTGCTTGGCAATCTTGTCTTCAACACGCCCGAACCCCGTTTCCTCTACCGCCATGGTAGAAAGCGCTTCGGCATGCTTTTTAGCCATACGGCGAATGGCTAAAATCATCTCGTCGCGTAAAGCCAGCGAGCGGATTTGCTTTTGTGCCAGCTTCGCCGCGGCAACCGCCCCATCCAACGTTGGATAAATACCATAATCACCGGCTTCGTTGCCTGAAGAAGTCTTGCCATGGGCCACATCAAGTTGCATGACAACACGTCTAACAATTTCTTCAATTTGCTGCTGATCCATAATGAATCTACTCCATGCAACAGGTTAAATTTTTCGATAAAGCTGTTCACGTGACGCAGTGACTTCATCGATGATCCCCACCACGCAAAGATCAACCGGTGAACCGGTTTGCAAATCGCCGTAAGCTGCTCGGGCTGGACTGCCCGACACCACCATGACCCATTCGTCCTCTCCGGCCCCGAGCTGATCCATCGCGATATGGATCTCCCCCATGCCATTGCCTTGCTTGTCGATAAATTCCACCAAGCAAAGTTTATCCATCCGCATATGTTGACTGCGAACGGTAGCGATAACATGGCCTATGACCTTTGCGATGCGCATACGCACTCCTCATGCAATAACTCCCTCAGCCCACACTAAGGGAGAGCGTTTACTTCACTTTGATAGGGAAAACTTTCTCAAGATCCTGATGAGGACGGGGGATCACATGCACCGCAACCAATTCTCCCAGGCGCTGAGCCACGACAGAGCCAGCATCTGTTGCCGCTTTACATGACGCAACGTCACCACGGATCAGCGCTGTCACATAACCAGAACCGATTTGCTGATAGCCAACCAGCTCAACCCGAGCAGCCTTAACCATGGCATCCGATGCTTCAATTAGCGCCGTCAACCCTTTGGTTTCAAGAATTCCTAATGCGTCCATTTGCTTCTCCTTGGATTATTTTGTTGTGCGGGCCTTGGATGCCGCAGGTTTTTCTGCTTCTACTTCTGTGGTGATAGGGAAAATCGCTTCCAGATCGCCATGAGGGCGAGGAATAACATGCACGGCTACCACCTCACCTAATCGCTGCGCAGCTGCCGCACCTGCATCAGTCGCCGCCTTGCATGCAGCCACATCACCGCGCACCATTGCAGAAACGATGCCCGAGCCAATTTGCTTATACCCCACCAGCTGCACGCGAGCCGCCTTTACCATGGCATCCGACGCTTCAATCAATGCAGTTAGCCCTTTGGTTTCAATAATGCCTAACGCTTCCATTAACTATTCCTCAACATTTTTGTTTACAGTTATCGACACAGACATGAAGCCAATACCGAAATATCAACGATATCGTTCGCACTGCAGCCGCGAGATAAATCATGTACCGGAGAAGCCAAGCCTTGCAGCATTGGCCCCAACGCTATATATCCGCCTAGCCGCTGGGCAACTTTGTAGGCAATGTTGCCGGCGTTAAGCGAAGGGAAAATAAATACATTCGCCTGCCCTTCCAGAGGGCTGTTGGGCATTTTTTGGGCGGCAACCGCAGGGACTATTGCCGCGTCAAATTGCACCTCACCATCGATGATGAGGTCAGGGCACCGCCGGCGAACCATTTCTGTTGCTTCGGTCACCTTGCTCACCGTTGGATGTTCAGCACTTCCTTTGGTCGAAAATGACAGCATCGCAACTCGCGGCGTTTGCCCGGTGAGCTTTGCAAAGTTAGCTGCGGTATCGATCGCAATATCTGCCAATTGCTCTGCAGTCGGCAGTGGGATCACACCGGCATCGGAAAAAGCGTGCACAGACTCGCCGTCTGGCGACAACATCAAAAAGAAGCTTGATACCGTTTTGGAGCCCGGGGCTACGCCTACTCCGCGTATCGCTGCTCTAATGACATCCCCCGTGGTCGAGATATTGCCGCCGATACACACATCGGCATAGCCATGGGCCACCATCATCATGGCGAAATCCAATGGCTGTTTGAGCCTGGCAGCCGCATCTTCAGCGGTAATTGGCTTTCGCTGCCTTGTCACATAACTAGCGACCATTTCATCGAAGCAGCCTGCAGACTCCGGCGAGAGTAAGGTAAGGCATGGAACGGCAATGCCGCTACGGTGAGCCAAATCGCGCAACTTGAACGGATTGCCCACCAAAATAGGCTCCACCAGTCCCGCCAGTTTCATCTCGTTGGCGGCATGCAGTAGGCGAACATCCTCGGCATCGGGAAAGACAATACGTTTAGGTGCTTGGCGGCAAGCTTCACGGCACATTTCAAGCAACTTCATTGCCTAACCCCTTGAGGATGTCCCGATGGCCTTTCTCACACTGCAGCACCAAAATCATCACCACATACACCGCACTTGAAAGTCGATTCAATCCCGCTACGATATCGTTACGACTCAGCTGCATGCAGTCATCGAGATACACCTCGCTAGCGAGCAGCTCAAGTTCACGCACTAGGGCGCGCAAGTAATTCAATTGCGCAACCTGTTGGCCGTAGCTCACTTCCGGCAGGAGGTGATCATGGCCAAGATAGGCCAATGGCTTATGCGACCAGCGATGCACTTCATCGGCGTCAAACTCACCCAAGCTTGGCAACGGTAGCGGTTGTTCGGTTACTTCGGCTTGCAGTAACTGGCCCAAATAGGAACGGATGTCCGCCATAAACCCCTTGAGGATCTCCGGTTGGTTCTCCATCGCGCACTGAACCATGACACAAAAACAAATACAGCTATCAAGCTTGCCCCGCAGAGCAATTCTTGGATGGGTTTTCGGTACCAAGACCTGGTCATTCAGGTGTGTCATCAGTGCAGGCTTATCGGCAATATTCGACCCGCACATCACACACGCATTTTCTGGCCGTGCGTTATTGGTTTTTAATGGGTGAACTTGTTTGGTTGAGGTTTTCGCCTCATCTTGCTCATCGATAAAGACCCGCCCGCTGTCATCACGCCATTTCACTGTTATCTGTCGTTCGGTGATCATCTGCTGAGCCGAGGGCGTGAAACGGGTACCTGCTGGCAAAAAAATCTCACCGCCAGCACGCAATCCCACATGCTGGCGAAGGTAGTCCTCTGTAATAAATGCAGGCGTGATTTGACTGTCCATGGCTATGCCCACTCAGCCGGGTAAGTGATATAGACATAACGAACATGGGTAGGCGTGCCAAACTCCACTGTGCTTCCCTTGGGAATAAATATGACATCGCCAGGCTGGCCAATGGTGGTGCCTGAGGCTGTTTTGACGTGGAACTCACCTTCCAGTACCACATTGACTTCGTCGTAACACAAGGTCCATGGGAAGAAGGCGTTCTCCCACCCCATATATCCCACACCCATATTGCTGTTGTCCTGGGCTCCGATAACATCAGTAAGCCCGATATTCTTGCCAGGCGCCCCATCGAATTCGCCAAGCTGAACCGCACTCCCCCTGACCAGCACAATGCCATCATCATTGATTTGGCGGGCTGATGGCGGCGCTTGCACCCCAAAATCTTGCAATGCTTTATTGATCAACTCTTTGATTAGCGCGCTTTGATCACTGTCGACACCAGATAGCTTCGACTCAATTTCCGACTGGATCTTGGCAGCCAGTCGCTGCTGGCATTCCACCTCACCTGTCTGTGCGTTCTGCACGGTATCGCTACCTGCTTGCACTTCCGGTTGGGAGATGACTGATTGTTGGCTTGGCTCTTTATCCAGTAACTCTATGCCCTCGACATTAGCGACATCACGGGCTTCTGGCGTGATAATGTACTGCGCCAACGGTACGATCAGGTAACCCTTCTTATCCGCTTTTGCTTTACGTATATCTGCAGCAGAAATTAACTGTTTCATTACCGCTTCCCTTGCAAATTGAATGGACTCATTCAGCGCTTACTGGCTGAAGAGAAAGTAAATGCTCATGAAGTTGCTCAATTGAAGACCCGTCGTAAATTGAGGTTCGAAAATAGGGCCCCGCTACCCCCTCAGCCCTCAACAAATGTTCGGCCCTACCACAGTCAGCACCTTCAACATCAGACTTACTGATCACCGCTACAATATTCTTGTTCGGGTATACCCTTAACAAACCGCTCGGCGCACTGACACGTTTAGCATCCGCCGGCTGAAGAATCACAATGGTTTTTACCGTCGAAATAGTCGAAAGCAATGCACCACTCCACGAACGGTTATCGACGAACTCTCCGGGTGTATCGATAACGCTGCCTTGGTAAAAAATAGCGGCCTGTGTTTTTCCGGTATTTGTATCTGTATTTAAGAGCTTATTGATCAGTGCCGACTTACCTGCGTCCACCTCACCAATAAAGGCGATATTTGATATTTGTTGGTTATTCATATCATGTCCGTGTTATTTCACAGGTGTTATAAGATAAAGTGGTATTGAGTACAGAAATAACGGTCTTAAGCGCTTCATCGACGGATGCAACACTACCAGTGATAACCAAAGCCCCAGAGAAACGATCTAAAAAGCCAATATTTACATTTGCAGATTTCGTTGCAATATCACCGGCAATAATTGAAGTTTCGCCTGGCGTCAGGGTCAAAATCCCAATCGCACCTTTACTCTCCACCCCAACTCGCTCGCACAACTCCTCAGTAGGATTCGCTACAAGATGGGCGAGTGTCACCTGCTTGCCCGGAACAAACTCCTGAATTATCCGCTCTTTACCCGAAGATAGATCTAACATTAGTGGATACTTAGTATAAAAACACTAATCCAATCTACACCTACGCATGGAGTTTTTATGAAACATCGATCACATAACTTTTTTTTGCTTTTATTAATTATTAAAGTAGTAAATAAAACATGATCGCAGTCACCAAATATAATGGTTTTATATTTAATGAAGCCGTAAAAAAACAACCGCAACAAATATCAACAACAAAACATTAACACCAACATCAACTATTAATTAACAGGTAATAATGTTTCAATTTAGATATAAGTATCAAAATGATAATTTTGTGGTTTTATTTTATTTATAAAAATTAATTCAAAAACATTTTATATTTTTTTTAGTCAAATAAAAAAGCCGATGCATAAACACCGGCTTTCAAATATTTACTTATTTATATTCCCAAGTTTACCTCAAGATACAGGATTCTGAGGGTTGTCAGCTCACTCTCTCTGTACCAGTATCTCGGGTATAGTTTTAAAGCGCTACAGCACCATGGGCTGGTTAGCTTTAAGCAGCTTCATACCTTGGATATGCTGGATAAACCACTTCACTATCGCCAATAGGGCAATAATAAGGCCAACAACCGGAATCACTTGCAGCACTTTGTGCAAGAATGGGCTGTATACCCAATACTCCGCGCCGGCAACAATGCCGGTGGTGGTCGCAGCCGTCACACCGAGTACCACAAAGAAAGTAAAAAAATAGAAGAAGGTTCGGATAATGGTGTAGTAATGGGTATAACTCAGCTCATCAGTCCCCTTGTTCAGCTTGTAAGCCGAGTAAATCACCGCAATGATACCAGAGATCATCAGTGTCAAAGGGGTAAGGAAGCTGGCAATATAGGCAAATCGCACTTCACGGCGTGGATCAGTAGACATGACTTTATCCATTGATAATTATGTTTAGACTAATTATCACATGTATTTTTGCGCTATCAAGTTTCAATAATGCAGACGCTGATCACGATCAAGCCTATCCGCGATAGTCTGTTATAGTGACCTAGAATAACAGCCTAGGTGAGCATCCCAGGCTGTTAGCAACAATGAGGTTATCACTCTTCGTTTGGTTGAGTGACCTCACTCCCGTCATTAATGCGGCGATGGCCCTCTTGCAGATGTACAAAGTCAACCAAATCATCCCCCCCCACCTGGAATGCTTGGCCAAAGCCTTTTACAAATAACCCCTGAGTCGGCTCGAAACGGAACATTTTGAAATCTTCCAAGCCGCTTAGCCCATCAACGATATCACCGAAGCGCTGTTTCAGTTGCTCTACCGCAACCTGCCACTTTTTTGTCTCGCGCTCAACCACTACAACATTGGCTTCGAACGTCAACCGCTTGCGAGCATAAATGGTTTTAGACGCCGCTTCGTCTTCAATCATCATCAGAGAAACCCGAGGGTTTTCCAGCAGATTACGAGCATGCTTAGCTATCTGGCTTATGAGTACGTAGTAACCATCATCCAGTAGCGCAAATGGTGCGTAACTGACATTGGGTTTACCGTCGGCATCTACCGTCGCCAACTGGATGGTCTGACACGACTGACGAAAATCCTTAATTTCGGGGCCAAGGCGGTTTTGCAGGCGCTCTTGCTTAACAGCATTCATTTTAACTTTCTCCGAGTCTAGCCCGATTAATGCAATGAACTAATCGGGCTTAATTATTATGTTATTTAAATCTTGTTTTAAGCTGCTGGAATTTATCAACCTGCTCTGGGAACAACTGGCGCTTCTTGTCACGCCCCAAATACACTTTGAATACACACTCTCCACGTGACGCAAAGAAGCCAATGAAGTAACTTTCCTGCCCCATGAATGGCTTGCTGACCAGAGCAATGTCCGTCACGAGATCTAGACGTAGGTGGCCATGCAGTTCGCCTTCTTTACCCATTAGATTGTAGTAACCACGAGCCTCTTTACCTTTAGGAAAAGGCGCTTTTACTTCAAAAATTGACGCCATGGAGTGAACGATGGTTGTAACCGGCCCCCAAGTCGGTAGGTCTTCCAGAATCGCTTTTGCATGCTCGCCCGGTAGCGCTACTACCAGCTCTTCGGGAAAAGCCATCACGACTTCCCCTTCGGTAACTCCCAACGTGTCGGCAATTGCCATGGCGTGCAATTTAGGATCTGCGGCAAGCTGCTCTGCAACTTGTGTTTTTAGCGATTCAAATGTAATTTTCTCAAACACGTTTTATCTCCAGGTACTTCCATCTACGAGTTCTAATGGGTAATAGTTAATTCGTTTACGCTGCAACTTGCTTCATCGCGTTCTGCTGCAGAACTTGAATCATTGACTGGGCCAAGGTCACAGACCAAAACGTCCCAGCCAGGGTCAACGACAGGTACTGACCTTCAAGCTTCACCAAGCCATTTTTTTGCCATGCTTCAAACAGCGGCAGGCAAAGGGCAAAGATATCTTGGGAGAACTTCTGCCTAAAATCTCTCGCAGACAGGAAACCACGGTCAAAACTGGCTTTGATCTCTGCATGCAATGCCGCATGGGGGCTAGACTTGGTCATCATAGCCAATGGCAATTGTTCTGCCTTTATCGCGTCGATATATGCGTCCAGGGTTCTGTGCTGCATGAAGCCGAAACCACCAACATTACCACCAGCTCCCGCACCTAAAGGCAATACCTCGGCGGAAGTCTTAGCCAGACTATTGTAAATACTGCGTTCACGGTTATCCCGTGCCCAATGGTTTCCACTCAAACGGCGCAGGTGGTGCTGTGCCATAAAGTTTACGCCATATTCAAACATCGATGCCTTGGTCGGCGTATCGGCAGGCTCTGGCAGGCGGCCTTTCTCTATCATGCCTTTCATTGGTGTACCGCCCATTTCAATCAATTGATAAAGGTCAACACCGTGTGCTCCACTCTCTAAAAAGTCAGTTAAGTCTTGCTGCCAGACTTGCATATCTTGATAGGGAAGACCAAACAACAGGTCGATAACGATTGGTGCTGCATTGGTCGCACTCAGAGACTGGATGCGCTCCATAACAGGCTCGCGATCATCTAGCCGTTTGGCCTTGCGGCGAACTGTAGTATCGAAGCTTTGTACACCGAAGGAAAAACGGTTGAAGCCTCCTTCCAGTGCCCCTTCGAACATTCGGTCATCGAAGCGATTAATACGGCCTTCAAGGGTAATTTCGCAATCTGTAGTTAAAGGGAAATACGCTTTCACCATTTTGCCTAATCGGGTGACTTGTTCGGCGGTGAGATCAGTAGGCGTTCCCCCTCCCACATAAACAGCACGGAACGGTGCAGCTTGCGTCCATGGCATTGACGCTTTGGCTTTCAATTCGACCATCAGCGCATCAAAGTAATCGTCAATTAATGACTGGCTTGACGCATACTGAAAGAAATTGCAGTAAGTACAGCGGACACGGCAAAATGGAATATGAATATAAAGACAACGGCTATTGGGGCTTTTCGGTACCGTTGATAACGCTTTAACCGCTAGCCCTTGCCTCTCCTCCTCAGCAACCATCGCCGACATACCACCAGCATGTGCAGAGCGCTTATTGGCAAATGCATACCGAAGCGGATCGGGCGTGTGCTTTCCCACTACTGCTTCGGTCAGTAGCTCTGGCGCCAGCCCAGCAGATTGTAATGCTTGTTCTTCAATCATCTACTTCTTCGTCGAGCTAGATACCTAGCCCCTCCTAAACCATCAGAGAATGATAATTACTCTTATTTGCGGCAATCATAAGCACCCCTAAATAATATTGCAAATGATAATTGATATTATTTCGATTACATGGATAATGAGAGTCATTCTTGATTGAAAGAGCGAAGTAATAGATTGCTCTTTAAGAAATTATTCAAAACTAACAAACACATATAGCATTATTTTGCATGGTTGGAGTAGAACAGTGAACGCGAAAAGATATGCCATAGCAGGTGTTGTTTCAGTACTTGCCCACAGCCTATTGCTTTCTGCTGTACCTAACAAAATGGTGATGGCGATGCCGGTTGGCACAGACTCAACCAAGGTCTCGCTAAACCTCATTGCCGCACCCACGCCTCAGCAGGCTGAACCTGTTACTTCCGAGCCGCTATCACCAGCTTCCGTCGAAGCGCCTCAAAAAGTCGTGAAAGAAAAAACGGCGGTGAAAAAGCTAGTAAAGAAAAAACAGCCGGAGCCTAAAGCTCAACCGGAG
This sequence comes from Photobacterium gaetbulicola, assembly GCF_003025515.1. NCBI lineage: Bacteria > Pseudomonadati > Pseudomonadota > Gammaproteobacteria > Vibrionales > Vibrionaceae > Photobacterium > Photobacterium gaetbulicola. The sequence continues at coordinate 179,058 of NZ_PYME01000005.1, forward strand.
GAAATCAATCAGCCGGTACCGGAAAAGCCTGTTGAGAAAAACGTCGAGCAGAAGATCGCTAAAAAGCCAACACCGGTTCAGAAGCCCGTTGAAGTAAACCGGCCTAAACCGGTTGAGGATAAGGTTAAAACACCGGCTCCTACTCCACCGGCTGCAGATCAAGCAGCGTCAGGGGTAAACAGTGAACCCCAGCTCATCACTAAACCAACCTTCGCAACACGTCCTAGCCCAGTGACCTACCCGCGAATTGCCAAGCGTCGCGGGATTGAAGGACAGGTGTTGGTTGAGATTTGGATTGATGAGTCTGGAAAGCAGGTCAAACAGAATTTATTGAGATCATCCGGTGCAGAAATCCTTGATGAGGCAGCCCTAGAAGCCATCAAGCGCTGGCGTTTTTCTTCCCATATTGTTGATGGTCAGGCTATTGCCCATCGCGTACAAGTTCCTGTCCGCTTTAAGCTGGACTAGTATTTTATTGGATTCACTCATGGAAATGTTTCACTCCCTACAAAATCAATTTGGCCTGATGACAGCTCCTCTACTGCTCTGCTCAGCACTGACATTGATGATCCTTATCGAGCGTTGTATTCAGGTTTTGCTATGCACTGGTGTAGGCAGAAGTAAGATTGATGCGCTACTGGCAACGCAAAGCCGTACTGACGAAGCAGGCCTGGACCAGCTTGCAAACTCTCTCAAAGAAAAGCGCCCTTTGCTTTTCAAAGGTGTCTCCATGCTTATTTCTCACCGCCATTTTTCCAAAGCTTTACGGGAAGATGCCGCAGGGATCTGGCTTCAGCAAAAGCGCTCTCAGCTACGCTCGGGGTTGCGTCTGCTTAGCCTGATTGGCGTGATCAGCCCGCTTCTTGGCCTTTTGGGTACCGTGCTCGGCTTGATTGAAATGTTCAAGGGTATTGCCATTAGCTCGGGTGCCGTCACCCCTAACGATCTTGCTGATGGCCTTGGTCTGGCCATGCGCACGACAGCGGCAGGCTTGATCATTGCCTTGCCTGCAATCACGGGGTCACAACTGCTTGGCCTTTGGGCTGATAAGGTGACAGCAAAACTCGAGCATAGCCTCAACCACTGTAACCTATGGCTAGAAGGCTTGACCCTGGATCCTAATTGCCTGCCGAAAGTAGACAATGCCAAAAAGGCTGAAGCTGAGGCGGCGTCATGATTCGTACCCATCAAGGCGTCACCGGTGATGATGATCTAAAACCCGACCTGACCCCGTTGCTCGATATCATCTTTATCGTCATGGTCTTTCTTCTACTAACTGCCAGCGTAAAGCTCCAGTCACTGGATGTCGAACTACCACAGACAGATACCCAGGCGCTACAAGAAACTCAAGCAGATCCAATCACCGTTAATATCACGGCTACAGAGCCATACTGGGCACTGCAAGGGATACAAATCGACAGCTGGGATGCCTTCAAGGCCGCACTTCTCAAAGAAGTCAAAGCCAGCCCACACAAGCCCGTGGTGATTGGTGCTGACAGGGCAGGCTCAGTTGAAAACATGCTTAAACTCCTCGCTTTTCTACAGCAGAACAAAATTAAAGCGACACAATTATTAATGGAAGAGGACAAATAATGAAGCGTTTGGCTCTGGCTACCGCATTACTCCTTACTGCCACTGCATCGTACGCCAGTGAGCGCATTATCAGTGCAGGGGCAGCAATTACGGAAATTATCAATGCCATGGGGGCACAAGATCAGCTAGTGGCTGTTGATGTCACCAGTAAGTCGCTAGTCGATGAAGGCATGCCAGTACTGGGTTACCACCGCCAACTCTCGGCCGAGAGTCTTATTTCACTGACCCCTACCCGTTTACTGGGTTCGAATGAAATGGGGCCGAAAGCGACATTGGATCTGATTCAGCAAGCCGGTATTGAAGTGAATGTAGTCAACTCTGGCGAAACCGTGGATGATCTTCTGACCCGTATTCAACAGGTCGGTAAGCTGGCCCATACAGAACAAGCCGCCCTTGCTCTTCAAGCCAAGGTACGGGCCAAAGTCGATTCCATTCACCACAACCTCAAACAGCATACCAAGCAGAAAAAAGTGCTTTTTCTGATGATCCACGAAGGTCGCCCGGCGAATGTCGCCGGCCGCAACACCACCGCAGACAGTGTGATCCGCCTTGCCGGTGCCACCAACCCTGCAGCGGATGCGGTAGAGTCCTACAAGCCTATTTCGCTCGAGGCTATGGTTGACATGCAGCCCGATATTATCTTGCTGAGCTCGCGCACCCTCAGCCAGATCGGCTCAGCCGATGAACTCCTGCAAAAAATGCCCCTGCTCTCTGCAACCCCTGCCGGGCAGAACAAAGCGGTAGTGACCATTGACGGTACCGCGCTGATTGGTGGACTTGGCCTCAAAAGCCTCAGTGAAGCCGAACGCCTGAACCAAGTGTTTTACCATCAATAACCCATTACCGTTGATCTAAGCAGAATATTAATCATGCAGCTACAACGAATCCCAACCAGCCTGATTTTTCCTGTCGGTCTGACCTTACTGGTAATAGCCGTCACTTCGTCGATCGCTGTTGGACCGATGGATATCAGCTTTGCCGACAGTTTCAAGGCACTGTTACCTTTTAACTTTGATTTACCGCCGCATATCGATATTGTTATCCACCAGATCCGCCTACCTAGAACCTTGCTTGGTATGGCTATCGGTGCGATTTTAGCCCTGTGTGGTGCCGTCATGCAGGGGCTATTCAGAAACCCTCTGGCGGATCCTGGCATCATTGGCGTTTCCGGCGGTGCAAGCCTCGGCGCGGCGCTTTCCATCGTGATCTTTGCGCCACTAGCCGCAAGCTTTCCACTGCTGCTAACATTGGGTACCGTACCTGTTTTTGCCTTTTTTGGTGGTGCTATCAGCACCTTTCTGGTGTACCAGCTCGGCACAGACAAAAACGGTACATCAGTGACCATCATGCTGCTAGCCGGTGTGGCGATAGGTGCCCTCTCAGGTGCGGCTCTGGGCCTGATGAATTACTACGCCGACGATCAAGCACTGCGCGATTTGTCGCTGTGGACTATGGGCTCGTTAGCAGGAGCAACCTGGCCGGGTATCGGCCTGGCTTATATCACTTTATTAGGACTGCTATTTGCCTTTGATCGCAATGCCAATGCCCTCAACGCCTTCTTGTTGGGTGAAGCCGAGGCCAAACATCTCGGCGTCAACGTCCAGCGCCTGAAGCGTGTGCTGATTTTGTTATGCGCCGCGGGGGTTGGCATTGCGGTCTCCCTCACTGGTGTAATTGGTTTTGTCGGCCTAATCGTCCCCCACATCAGCCGAATGCTCTCAGGACCAAACCATAAGTCCCTACTCCCGCTTTCGGCTTTGCTCGGCGCATTGATCCTGCTCATTGCTGACATGCTTGCTCGTGTTGTTGCAGCACCTGCGGAATTGCCTGTGGGTATTATCACCGCATTGCTCGGTGCCCCGTTCTTCATTTATCTATTGATCAAGCAAAAAGGCAAACTGTCATGAATCACCTGGCGACTTCAAACCCGCAAGCATTGACAGACAGTGGCATCGCCATTGAAGCGGTTAATCTTTCACTGACCCTGGGCGGAAAAAAACTGCTCGACGAATTTTCACTGCAGATCAAAAGCGGTCAGCTAACCGCGCTTTTAGGGCCCAACGGCGCGGGGAAAAGTACTCTGCTCAAAGTGCTATGCGGTGAAGTGGAGGCCGAGGGCGAGGTAAATGTCTTTGCCACTCCTCGGCAAAACTGGCCTACCTCGGAACTCGCAAAACGACTTGGCGTTCTCCCGCAACACAGCTCCCTCTCGTTTGCTTTCACGGCACAGGAAGTCGTGGAGCTGGGGGCACTCCCGCTCCAGCTTCCCAATGCGCAGACACAAAAAATCGCTCAGGAAAAAATGGCGATGCTCGGGGTGACCGAGCTCGCACCACGTCTGTATCCATCAATGTCAGGCGGTGAAAAGCAGCGCGTCCACTTCGCCAGGGTGCTGACCCAGCTCAGCCATGCCGGAGAGCAGTGTATATTAATGCTGGATGAGCCCACCTCGGCACTCGATTTGGCCCACCAGCACAACGCATTGATTGTAGCCAAGCAAATGGCAGCAGCTGGTGCCGCTGTGATCATCGTGATCCATGACCTCAATCTCGCGGCGCAATACGCCGATCGCTTGGTCATCATCAACCATGGCAAAATTCAGGCCGATGGTACACCAGAGCAAGCACTGACAGCAGATACAATCCAATCTGTGTACGGCTGGCCGGTATGCATCACTCACCACCCGATAGAGGGTTACCCGGTGGTGCTGCCTGCAACGGCTTAGCCCGGAGTCCACCCAAGATTGTCCGCAACTGCCAAACTGCATAACTAAGCAAATCACCTAAAACGGGGCCGCATCTTGGCCCTGTTGTATACCATGCAAGCAAAAAACCGATCATTAGCCACGAAATATGCAATTTGAGATAACAATCATTGCACTCTAGGCCACACTAAGTAAAATGTGAACGCAAGCGATTAAACAATGCAACACATGCGATATGGCATGTTAAGCATACAGCAGGAATAAGAAACGAAGCCGCCCATTCGTGATGCGGCCTTTTGCCGTTTCTGCGGTTCGTACCCAACAGAACAATGAACTACTCGGATAGAAAATGGTGATCTAGTTCATTTTTCTGTTGAGTAAGGTATTAATTTATAAGGTTCTCTGACCTTTATTATTAGAAGAATAACTATGGCAACGATTAAAGATGTTGCACGTATGGCTGGTGTATCGACAACCACAGTCTCTCACGTGATTAACAAAACGCGCTTTGTCGCAGAAGCAACGCAAAAGAAGGTATTGGCTGCGGTTGAAGAGTTGAATTACGCACCAAGTGCGGTTGCGCGAAGCCTGAAATGCAACACAACAAGAACCATCGGTATGCTGGTAACCAAATCGACCAACCCTTTCTTTGCCGAAGTCGTTCACGGGGTTGAAGAGTTCTGCTATGGCGCCGGTTACACTCTGATTTTGTGCAATACCGAAGGCAACCTATCGAAACAGCGTGATTACCTGCGCATGTTGGCCGAAAAGCGTGTTGATGGCTTGCTGGTGATGTGCTCGGATCTGGATGAACAGCTACTGGAGTTGCTCGAGCGTCAGAAAGAGACCCCTATGGTGATCATGGACTGGGGCCCAGAAAGTCCGCATACAGATAAAATTCAGGATAACGCCGAGCTTGGCGGGTATGTGGCGACCAAGTTCTTTATTGAGCATGGCCACAAAACGATTGGTTGCTTAACGGGCCACAGCGAAAAGACAGCTTGCCGCGAACGCCTGAAAGGCTACCGAAAAGCTATGGCTGAAGCCGGCCTTGAAGTTAAGGAAGAGTGGATCCTCGAAGGCGACTTCGAATGTGAATCTGCCGTGGCTGCAGCCAAACAGTTCATTGCCATGGAAGAACGCCCTACGGCTATCTTCTGCTTCAACGATATCATGGCTATGGCAATGATCAGTACCTTCCAGCAGGCGGGAATTAACGTACCGGAAGACATCTCTATCGTCGGCTACGACAATATCGATTTGGCCCCGTATTTCTCGCCGCCACTGACGACTATCCACCAACCGAAACGTCGTCTGGGCAAGAGTGCTGTTGAAATTCTGATGCAACGCGTAAAAGACAAAGAGCACGCACCCCAAGTGTTTGAAATGATACCTGAACTGGTGATCCGCAAATCGGTGAAGAAACTTAACTAAGTATCCGGTATCGTTTACTTTTTTGGAATTAGAACGGAGGCATTGGCCTCCGTTTTTTTATCCAATTGCACTGTGTTAAATATTGGCTTTTGGGACAAAAATATTCATTCATAAACAAAATTAGCTGTTAATTTCTGGAATCAACATCACATTTCGAAAGTTGCGATCAAGTTCAAAAATATCATATGAGATATTCTTAAAATGTCACGAACAAGGCAAACCTACCGAAAGGTAGGGACGCAAAGCTTCCGGCCTAAGAGTCGTCGGAGTTTTTATGAACTCAGTCAACTTATGGTAGCGGGGTTGCCGATGGATATAGCAGCTAACATCAGGAAAATCTTACTTTTTCCTGACAGTGTAATGTAATGATATTTGCTATTCTTGAATCCTCGCTCTGTTGTTAGGTGACCCGAGAAACTTTCACCGAGAAGAAGCATGGACAAACCAATTTTAAAAGAATCTTTACGCCTTTTTAGTTGTTTCGATAACGTTAAATCTCGTTCAATGTTTGGTGGTTTTGGGATTTTCGCGGGTGAAACAATGTTTGCACTCGTTGTAAATGACAAACTTCATCTTCGCGCCAACGCAAAAAACGAACAAGAATATAAAAAGGCAGGGCTAAAGCCTTATATTTATAAAAAACGCGGCTTTCCAGTCGTAACAAAACATTACGCCATCCCAGATGAATGGTGGAATAACACTGGAAAGATCATTGAGCAAGCAACCCGTTCTCTTGATGCAGCTAAAGTTGATAAAGAAACAAAAGAAAAATCATCACCAGATCGAATAAAAGATCTACCAAACCTTCGCCTTGCAAATGAGAGAATGCTTAAAAAGGCTGGTATTTGTACAGTCGATGATTTAATGGAAGCAGGCTCAATCAATGCCTTTAAAGCATTGCAGGACAGCCACCAAGGCACGGTCAGTATCGACTTGCTTTGGGCGCTAGAGGGAGCGATAAGCGGCCAACATTGGTCTGTAATTCCTAAAGATCGTCGCTCTGAGTTGCTAGCGAAATTAAGCTAGCACGACGAGTTTCATATATAAAAAGAGATCGTGAAGGTCTCTTTTTTTTTATTTTTTACGTCAATGACAAGTGTCAACAATCAAGCATTCCTTCGCCATTTTTTTGTCAATTTTCACTAAAAATTGAATTAACTCACAACACTGTTTATAAATTGCTCAACACCCTTTAATTGCAAACTGACACTTGTAAAATATGTTTCGAAATAACAACGGAGGGTAACTATGAACTGTTCCAAACCTTTTCCAGGACAAAGTGATCAAATGTTCAAGGATAAGTTTGGCAAGTGGCCGCGAATTATGCGCCTGCTTGTTTTGTTCAGCCTACTTCCTCCTTTGCTAGCGTTCATCCTTGTACAAAATAGCATCACTAGCTATCAATCGCTTCAGCCACTATTGATACCTATAGCCAGCTTAAATGCCCTGCTATTATTTTGGGGGTTGCTACTCAAGATCAGAGCTCGCAAGTATTGGTACCGGAATTATCACATAGGTAAAACTATGCTACTTGCCTTTATCCCTTTGATGGCAAGCGGCTATATAGTGCTCACGGAACTTGCTTCAGACAAGGTCATCAACCAACCTAAGCCCCAGGTTGTACAAATATCGGTCAACTAAACCTCTTTTTTGGTGATTGCGTGAAATAATTTGCCACTTCATTAGGTCTTTGTCTCATAACTACCTGATAATTTCAGTAATAATTACTGCCACTGATTCTATAAGCTCTAGTGGCATAACTAAGAGACAAGAGGCTACCGTGCGCATCTCCGCCAAAGAAAACTATTCGTTATTTATCAAGCCGCTGTTATGGCTGCAAAAACGCCATTACGGCAAAGTCCTTAACCCAGCTAAGCTTTGGGGGCGGCGGCCTACCCTATTCTGGCTGGTTGCCGGCTTCTTCGGCTACCTAGATCGCCGCTCTTCCCCGTTGAGTCCGACCCTTCGCTCACTGATTTGTGTACGGGTATCGCAATTGAATGATTGTGAGTTTTGTGTTGATGCCAACGGCATGAAGCTTGCCGAGCGCTGCGACTCTGTCGAGAAAATCAAAGCATTGGCTCACTGGCAGCACAGTGATCTTTTTGATCAGCAAGAACGTGCGGTACTGAATTATGTAGAAGCCATGACGATTACCGGGCAACGTGTTACGGATGAGATGCTGGCAACCCTAAAACAATGGTTCGATGATGATGCTATTGTTGACTTAACGGCCTTGGTGGCATTCCAAAACTTATCGGCGAAATTTAACACCGCGCTCGACGTACCAAAGCAAGATTTCTGCTCACTACCCATTCAACCGAGTGATATACAGCCCTCTGAGGCCCCTACGCATACGGACAAATAACAGGAGCAAGCTATGGACAGAAAAAAACTGCTGGTGATCAGCGTTGTCGTTTCCCTGATCGCTGCTTGGTTTCTCTTTGATCTTGGCCAATATTTCACGCTGGAACAAGCCAAGGCACAGCAGCTGGCGCTGACTGATACCATCCATGCCAAACCGTTTTTATCTAGCCTGGCTTACTTTGTCTTGTATATCGTAGTCACTGCACTTTCATTGCCTGGGGCTGTTATCATGACCCTGCTCGGCGCGGCTCTGTTTGGATTCTGGTGGAGCCTGCTGCTGGTCTCGTTTGCCAGCAGTATCGGCGCGACCCTGGCTTTCTTGTTCAGTCGCTATATCTTGCGCGATTGGGTTCAGGCTAACTTCGGCCACCGCTTGTCAGCGATAAACCGTGGCATCGAAAAAGACGGTGCTTTTTACCTTTTTACCTTGCGCCTGATCCCGGTGTTTCCGTTTTTCATCGTCAACCTGCTGATGGGTCTGACACCTATCACCACCCGGATGTATTACTTTGTCAGCCAGCTGGGTATGCTCGCCGGGACCGCTGTCTACATTAATGCCGGTACCCAACTGGGTCAGATTGACAGTCTGAGCGGTATTGTCTCAGCGCCAGTACTGGTATCTTTTGCCCTATTGGGTATCTTCCCGCTTATTGCCAAAACCTTCATGCAAGCGATCAACCAGCGCCGTGTTTATGCCCAATGGAATAAGCCTGCCTGCTTTGAGCAAAATATGGTGGTGATCGGTGCGGGCGCCGGTGGTTTGGTCAGTGCTTACATTGCAGCAGCCGTGAAAGCCAAAGTGACTTTGATTGAGCGCCATAAAATGGGGGGCGACTGCCTAAACACCGGTTGCGTACCATCCAAAGCCATCATCCGAGCAGCACACACTATGGCTGAAATCAGCCGTGCCAACGAATTCGGCATCCAAACCGGTGAGGCCAAGGTCGATTTTGCCAAGGTAATGAATCGGGTTCATGAAGTTATCGGCAAAATAGAGCCCCATGACAGCGTCGAGCGCTACAGTAAACTGGGCGTAAACTGTGTAGCCGGTGAAGCCACTATCCTGTCGCCTTGGGAGGTAGAGGTAAATGGCGAGCGCATAACCACCCGTAATATTATCATTGCCACCGGAGCCCGTCCGCTGGTACCGAATATTCCTGGCTTGGATAAGATCAACTACCTCACGTCCGACTCAATCTGGTCACTGACCGAACAACCTCAGCGCCTATTAGTACTGGGGGGGGGGCCAATTGGCTGTGAGCTGGCACAAAGCTTTCAGCGACTTGGCAGCGATGTCACCTTGGTGGAAATGGCCGATCAGCTGCTCATTCGTGAGGATAGTGATGCCGCCGCCTTGGTTAAGTCCAGCTTAGAACAAGATGGTGTAGACATTAGAACCGCACATAAAGCCGTTAAATTCGAGCGTGTTAGCGATGAACATGGAAAAGAGCAACAACGTGTACTGCTCGAAACCGCCAACGGTGAGTCACTAACTGTTGAGTTTGATACCGTGATGTTGGCACTAGGTCGTGTTGCCAATGTGCAAGGCTTCGGCCTTGAGAAGTTAGGCATAACCACCTCTGAGCGTGGCACTGTCGAGGTTAATGAGTACCTGCAAACCAAATACCCGAATATCTTTGCCGTTGGGGATGTCGCAGGTCCATTTCAATTAACGCATGCTGCCGCTCACCAAGCATGGTATGCCGCAGTGAATGGGTTATTCGGTCAGTTCAAGAAATTCAAGGCCGATTACTCAGTACTGCCTGCCGTGACTTATACTTCACCTGAAATCGCTCGGGTGGGTCTCAATGAAAAAGAAGCCAAGCAACAAGGTATTGATTTTGATATTGTTAACTACGGAATTGATGACCTAGACCGTGCAATTACCGATGGTGAAGATCATGGTTTCATCAAGGTGATCACACCAAAGGGCAAGGACAAAATCCTAGGGGCAACGATTGTTGGTCATAATGCTGGTGAATTGCTTGCGGAATTTACCCTTGCCATGCGCCACGGCCTTGGTTTGAACAAAATCCTAGGTACCGTACACCCTTACCCCACCATGAGCGAGGCGGCAAAATATACCGCAGGGGCTTGGAAACAGGCGAACGCACCGCAAGGACTGCTGACGCTGGTGGAAAAATACCAGCGCTGGATGCGTAAAGACAATAAGGCTCAAGCCGGCGGGCAGGTAGAAATGACCAAGGCCAAGCTTCCACTTAAAACGGTTGAAGCACCACCCAAGCGCAGCAACGAAAGCGCGCTGAGCGAAAAATAGGGATAGAACAGATCATGAAAAAAACATTCCTTGGGCTAGCACTTGCATTGGCCTCTGGCCTCAGCACGGCAGCAGTATCCAATGAACCCGAGCAAAATTGGGATGAGATTGTCAAACAAGCCAATGGGCAAACCGTCTATTTCAATGCTTGGGGAGGCAGCCAAGAAATCAATGACTATGTACGCTGGGCCGGCCGTCAGCTTCAGTCACAGTACGGGATCAGCCTCAAACACGTTAAAGTTGCCGACATTGCCGAGACCACCCAGCGCCTACTGGCAGAAAAAGCCGCAGGCAAACACCAAGGGGGGAGTGTTGATCTGGTTTGGATCAACGGTGAAAACTTCCGTTCGATGAAACACAGCAACCTACTTTATGGCCCATTTACCCAACAACTGCCGAACTGGCAATATGTCGATACCCGGCTGCCGATTGATGAAGACTTCACCGAGCCAACGGCTGGTTTGGAAGCACCGTGGGGTGTCGGCCAATTGGTCTTTATTCATGATAAAGAAACACTGAACAACCCACCGAAGAATTTTGCTGAGCTGCTGAGCTTGGCCAGAGCCTTCCCGGGCAAGGTGAGCTACCCGCAGCCGCCAGAGTTTCATGGCAGCAGCTTCCTAAAAGCCGCGCTGCTTGAGCTGACCGATGAGCCGGATTCACTCTACACCGCAATCGATAGCCAAACGCAGCGCCAGCGTTTTGAGCAAGTGACGGCACCGTTGTGGCATTACCTGGATCAGCTCCATCCCGTTGCCTGGCAACAGGGTAAACGCTTTCCGTCGGGGACCAGTGAGACTATCCAGCTACTCGATGATCAGCAGCTGCTGTTGGCCATTACGTTCAATCCCAATGCTGCCAATGCTGCGATAGAAAATGGTAACCTGGTAGACACAGCTCAAACCTACGCCTTTGAGCAAGGTGCATTGTCCAATATCCACTTCTTGGCGATCCCCTGGAATGCCCAGGCAAAAGAGGGCGCTCTGGTGACAATCAATTTCCTGATGAGCCCGGAAGCACAGGCGCGCAAGGCTGATGCCAAAATATGGGGGGACCCATCTGTTTTGAAGCCTGAATCTCTTGCAAATAGCGGTGCGCAAGGTTTTTCATTGTTCAAGTCAATTCCTGAACCACACCCAAGCTGGCTGACCGCCATTGAATTGGAATGGCAAAAACGCTACGGCAGCTAAAATTAAAAGGCTAAGCCTTACGGGTGGGAGTTCGCTCCCACCCAATGAGTAATTTATGATTCATCTATTTTTTATTTTTGCCCTTCTTCTCTGCTTTTTACCCTTATTACCAGGCATGGTAGGACTGCTGCTTCCTTCGCTATCATGGATCCCGACGCTTGGCTTTGATAGTGTCAGCATCTCGGCATTTTATGATGTGGCCACTTGGCCTAACCTCTCAGCATCAATTGCCTTAAGCTTGTCCACAGGGCTTGGCAGCACCGTACTTGCGCTTTTTTTCACCTACACCATTCTAAAGCGTTACTGGGGAACATCACGTTGGCTGAAGCTCGAACGTACCCTCTCCCCCATGTTGGCCATGCCGCATGTCGCTTTTGCCATCGGCTTTTCCTTGCTGTTTTCTCCTACCGGTTGGGTTTTCAGGCTCATCGGTGCGCTGGGCATCTCGGATGTAGCGGGGATAGACCTTATCCAAAACAATCTTATCCAGGACAACTACGGGATTGGCCTGATGTTGGCTCTTGCCATCAAAGAAACGCCGTTTTTGATTATCATGAGTATTCCTATCCTCAAGCAGCTCAATGTGGAACAACTCAGTAAAGTATCTGCCAGCTTAGGCTACAGTCATCTGGAAACGTGGCGAAAAGTGATTATACCGCAGTGGCTTCCCAAATTGCGCCTCCCCCTGTTTGCTGTGGCCGCGTATGGCTTATCGGTCGTCGACATTGCTCTGATTCTGGGCCCAACACGCCCTGCAACCTTGTCGGTGTTGGTATGGCAATGGTTTAACGACCCCGACCTTCAACAGCTTCCCCGTGCGGCTGCGGGCGCCAGCCTGCTACTTTTCATTACTGCAGCCAGCCTCGGTTTGATCCGACTGGTCGAGTGGCTTAGCTTCAAACACCAGCGCGGTTGGATAACCAAAGGTGCAAAAGCAGTCAAAAACGCCAAGCGAAATCCTATACGTCACCTAGCGTTATACAGCCCATTCATCGCTATTCCAGTTCTGATCGTGCCGCTGTTGTTCGTCTGGTCTTTTGCCCATCGATGGCGCTTTCCAGATTTGCTACCAAGTCGCTACAGTGAGCGTTTTTGGCTGCAAGAGCTGCCAACCTTGACCGACCTAATAAGTACTAGCCTGTTACTGGCGTTTGTATCCAGCGCACTCGCTTTGATCTTAGTGATTGCTTGTCTTGAGTATCGCCAGAAGTTTCAACGAGCACTCCCCGCCTGGCTAATCGCGATTCCGCTGGTTACGCCACAACTTTCGCTGCTGTTTGGGATCCAGATTGTGACGTACATCATTCCCGGCCAACACTACTGGCTGTGGGTCAGTTGGAGCCACTTGATTTTTGTCTTCCCTTATATGTATCTCGCCTTGGATGGTGCTTGGCGCAGCTATGACGTCCGTCTTGACCAATGCAGTCGCAGCCTAGGCCTAACCGCTTGGCAAACTTGGTGGCGGGTGAAGCGAGCTCAGGTTCAGCCAGCTATCATATTTGGGCTTGCTATTGGCATCAGTGTCAGTCTTGCCCAATATTTACCGACTCAAATGCTGGGTGCAGGACGGATCAGTACACTCACTACCGAGGCTGTCGCCCTTGCCAGCGGCCAAGACCGCAGGGTCATGGCGATTTATGGCTTGCTGCAGGGTATATTGCCATTCATTTTCTTTACCCTGGCGATAGTCGCAAACCGCCTGAGTTATCGCTGGCGACACTATCGTCAGTATTCGCTACAAAACACTCATATATCCAATAAATCAAAGGAGTACACTCACGGATGACTTTATCTGTGAAAAAACTAACCATCCAGCATGGTGGCAAGCCCCTATTTTCACCCGTTAGCTTTGACGTTAGCCCTGGCGAGGTATTTACCTTAATGGGCCCAAGCGGTTGCGGGAAATCAACCTTACTCAGTGCTATCGCGGGACATCTCGTTACCGACTTTTCTTTTTCCGGCGATGTAACCCTCAACGGCACAAGTGTGATGGCGCTTGCGCCGGATCAGCGCAAGATCGGCCTGCTGTTTCAAGATGACCTGCTATTCCCCCACCTGAGTGTGCTGGAAAACCTCATGTTTGGCATTCCCCGCCACTACCGTGGCAAAGCTCGAGTTGAACATGCAGAGTCGACATTAGCCATCATTGGTTTGCCTCAGCTGGCCAGCAAACAACCGAACGAGATATCTGGTGGCCAGCGTGCGAGGATCAGCTTGATGCGAATGCTGCTTTCTGAGCCCAAGGCCATACTTCTTGACGAGCCATTTAGCAAGCTGGATAAAGCCTTGCGCAATGAATTTCGTCAGTTGGTATTTGATCAGATCCAAAACCGTCAGATCCCTGCGATTATGGTCACCCATGATCATGATGATATTCCACCACAAGGCCAGGTATTGGACTGGCCATGGACAACTGCACTGCAGGAACAACAAGCATGTTAGATAGATACACGATTAAGGTGATCCGCTGGCCACTCACGACCTTTTCGGCACTACCGGATAAGCTCGGCATTACCGCCAATCAGGTGACATTAGCGGGTTTTGTCATAGGTTTATTCGCCCTGCCCGCCTTGGCGCTGGAAGCTTACAACTGGGCATTAGGATTAATTATCCTCAACCGCCTGTTCGACGGACTCGACGGGGCAGTTGCCCGCCGACAGGGGATCACTGACTGTGGCGGTTTCCTTGATATCACTTTGGATTTTCTTTTCTATTCCATGGTGCCGTTTGGTTTTGTCTTGGCCAACCCTGACGCCAATGCAGTGGCGGGGGCTTTTCTCATTTTCTCTTTTATCGGTACCGGCTCAAGCTTCCTCAGCTTTGCTATCATGGCCGGTAAGCGCAATATCGAAAGTCCGGTCTATAAACAAAAGTCGCTCTACTACATCGGCGGCTTGACCGAAGGCACTGAAACAATTGCCTGTTTTGTGCTGTTCTGCTTGTTTCCAGCTCACTTTGCTCCCATTGCTTGGGTATTCGGCACACTGTGCTGGATCACCACCACAACACGAATTTGGGCAGGCTATCAAACCCTGAAAGAGGCTTGATCACTCCCCCTAACCAAACAAATGCAAAACGAAAACAGCTACCCGAAGGTAGCTGTTTTTGGACCCACTCAAGGCTCTAGCGTTTCTGAGCAGTGATTATGCTTCGACAGGTTTAGCATTCACTGCTGCTGTTTCCACTTCATCCTTATTGAAGCCATCGTGTAGACGGTAGTAACGCTGGTAAACAAAGCCACTCACAGCCATTAGAATTGCCGGCAGACCAACCATCATAAAGTGAAGACCCATAATAGTATCTGCAGTCTGCTCGACATTCGGTACATAACCCACTACCGACAAGCCCACACCAACAATGAAACCACCCGCAGCACCGGCAAACTTCACGAGCATAGTCTGAACCGAGAAGATCACACTCTCGCTACGGCGGCCAGTTTTGTACTCACCGTAGTCGACTACATCAGCCAGCATCACAGTCTGTAGGGCGTTGGCAATACCCACACCGAACTTGATTGCCGCACCCGCTAGACCGATAAGGAAAGCATTGCCTGGGAACATCACGCCCATGACAAGTAGGACAACACAAGACAAAATTGGGAAGCCACACGCCATTTTCCATAGGTGCTTACGAGGCAGTTTAGCCGCAATGCGAGGGAACAGGAACACACCCGCAACTTCCGCCGCGCCGGCTACCATCATGTAAACAGGGAACAGTTCAGGGTTACCCAGTGCGTAAGAGAAGTAGTAGATTGCAAAGCCGCCTACGAGCAGATTAGCAATCTGGAATGACAGTACGGTGCCAATCAGCGCTTTAAGTTGGTCGTTCTTACCGATAATAACCAGTACATCTTTGAAGCTAAACTTCTCAGCCGCTTTCGCATTAGCAGGCGCGGCTTTTTCTTTAACGTTTCGGGCAATCAGGAATGCACTCATCACGAACAGAACAGCAATCAGCATGGCTACATTGAAGAAACCGTCACCTTGGTTGCCATCGCCCAACACGCCAACGATATGCAGGCCGTAAGTACCAGTGATAAACCATGCCAAGCTTGCAAACAGGCGCGGCCAAACCACCAATTTCTCACGCTCTTGACGCTCGCTTGAAAGTGCAGGGATCATTGACCAGTACGGAATATCCATAATGGTGTAAGTCAGGCCCCAAAGAATGTATGCAGCAGCAGCGTAAAGGTACAGAGCCGGGCCTTCGAACATATGGGTACTGAACAAGCCGACTAATACAATCGCGTTTAGCAATGTACCGATGACAATCCATGGGCGGAATTTACCGAACTTAGAGCGGGTGTTATCAACAATTACCCCCATCATCGGGTCGGTGACCGCATCGATAATTCGGGCAGCAAGGAAGATAGTACCTACAAAAGCAGCAGACAAGCCGGCTACGTCTGTGAAGTAGAACATCAAGAAAATGTAGATCGGTGCACATGCGAAATCTTTACCGAGTGCGCCGAGGCCATATGATAATTTGGTTTGTAGTGTAATTTTGTCAGACATTTTTTATCCTTCCGTCTGTTCCACACCCCTTCCCTAACTAAAAGGGTGCGTACAGCATTTATTTAATTTTTTGTATCCGTCAAGCTCTGGGCTCAAAGGGTATATTAAGGATCTACAGAAGGATAACTGTGATCTAAACCTCAGCCATGGAAACGTTTCCAGAGATTCCATGAATAGAAACGCAAAGTGAGATTTTGATCACTTATCGCATCGCGCCCATGTTTAGGTGCAATATGCCATACTATTAACAGATAAAAATAATGGGACCTACAAGGTCCCATTATTTTGGATTGCTTATACTCGGGCTAGTTACTCAGCAACTAGCCTGATCAGTATCGCACTCTCGGCATCGAGGATAGGCATGGCAAGCCCGACCTTTTGGCACCACTCCCCACTAAGAGATAATGGCTGTTTGGTCCATGCAGGCTGCTGGTTTACCAAGCCTTGATGGAAATTAACCGGATGATCCAGCACGGATATCTGATAGACCTTGCTGGCATCCAATTCGGGGATCCTCAAGGCACCACTGAGCGAATTGGTTGGCATCGCCAACTGGGCCACCATTACTAGTGCCTCGTTGCCATCCTGGCTGATCACCGCCTTGGCTAACTGGCTATCACAATCATCAACGGGGATACGCACAGACTTGCCACTATGAAGCAAACTACGGTATTCCTTGTGCAATTTGATATAGCGCTCGAATCCGGCCTTTTCCTCGGTCCCCTCTTTCACCGGGTCTAGCTCGATACCCATATGGCCAAACAGGGCTGTCAGGCCACGAAAACGTATATCATGGGTACGGCGGGTACTGTGACAATGGCGCGCACCGATATGGCTTCCCATCACCTCTGGCGGGAAGAAATAACTAAAGCCACGCTGGATTTGCTGTCGTTCCAATGCATCGTTATTGTCTGACGTCCAGAAGCGGTGGGTACGTTTAAGTACCTCGTAATCAATCCGGCCGCCACCAGCAGCACATGACTCGATTTCTACCTCAGGATGGCGCTCGCGGATCTTCTCGACTAATTCATAGTAACGCGTCACCTGGTTATTACCCGCAGCACGGCCCTGATGGCCCGGCTGGACAATCTCACGGTTCATGTCCCACTTGATGTAAGCGATATTAAGGGTAGACAGGAAGTGATCCAGCCTTGCCAGTAAGTAGTCAAAGGCATCGTCATTTTGCAGGTTTATCGCATACTGATTGCGGCCCGTTGGCTGGTCATATCCCTCGACAACGAGTAGCCAGTCCGGATGATTGCGGTACAGATCCGAGTCCTTGTTGATCATCTCTGGTTCGAACCAAAGGCCGAACTCCATGCCAAGCTCATTCACATGGTTAACAATACCCTCAAGGCCCTCAGGATACTTGGTTTCATCAAGGTACCAGTCACCCAATGCCGCTTTGTCGCCATTACGCCCTTTGAACCAACCATCATCGATAATAAAGCGCTCTACCCCCATTTTGGCCGACTCTGTCGCCATCTCTTTGATGTACTCAGGATCATGTTCGAAATAGATCCCCTCCCAGGTATTAAGATGGATTGGGCGGGGTTTCTCGCTGATTTGCGGAGCTAAAATTGACGCGCGCACATGACCATGGAACTGCTGGCTCATCCGGTTCAAGCCATTCGCACTGTGCGTAGCATACAGGATAGGCGTGGCCAAGCTTTCTCCCGGCTGCAGCGTCATCTCGCCCGGTAAATACAGTGCTTCCGCTTGGACGACACGGCGTCCATCGGCCTTGACATCAACGCGCATACGGTGGTTGCCACTCCACGCCAAATGGAAGCCCCAGACATCGCCGTCACACTCGCCAAAACCTTTGGTACCAGCAATCAACGCCGGATAATGTTCATGTGATGTACGGCCACGGCGGTTCTCTTGCTGGTAGCCCCCTTGCGACAAAGGCTGGCGTACCTGTTGGAACTCTTTCACCCAACGACCATAGTAAGTCAGTAGCTCATTGGCCCGCTCTGGCAAAGGTAGCGTATTGGCCAGGCGATTTACCTGATACTCACCTTCCCCGATATTGGTCAACGTCTGTTTGAGTTGGACAACATCGTTACTATCAATCTCCAGGCTTACCGTCAGTGCAAGCCCTGCAATGGAGTCCCGGCTTTCCACCACCAGGTTTCCGCCCTCATGATGAACCGCGCTGATCGTAAAAGCTGGCGACCAGTGTTGCCCATTACGGTGGCCTTCAAGAGCAGGGCTGCCGAAGAGGCCCCTCGCAAGTTCAGGATGCAATGAAACAGGCACATCATTATCTAATCGGCCATAAGGAACTGGGCGTTTCAGAGCAACATCTGCTCCTTGGGGCAGCGCGGCAAGTGCTTCCCCCCAGTAGATCACTTCAGCGACCTCTCCAACTTCAACAATCAGTTCAGAGTGTCGACCTTTCAGGCGAATGATTTGCTTATCCATTGTCATGGTTTCCTATTAAGCATGAAATTTCACCCGATCATAATGAAATATCCACTCGATACTGTGAGCAAACCCGCACACTGGAAACGTTTCCATTACAGTTCAAATAATCGAACTGCTTTTCAGTGAATTATTGCTTTCAAACGGAAGGGCTTGTCATTACAAGTAAAAGTTAGGTGATAAGCAACACAGAGCCCAACGTGACCCCGTCACTTGATACCATACAGAATTCCAGCGCCCCAGCCACTGAGGCGATGCTATGTGTCTGAAACCTGGGTCCAGTAATTTAGTATGTAGAGGACGCCTTGTTGTCGGCAGCTTCCTTCTTCATTACGTTGCACTCAGTTATCAATACATGTTTGTGAATAAGCTTGCCATCAATCACACAAGGAGGACTGGGAATGCCACCTGTGCCAGAAGACCCGCCTGCTTGTACTGAAACGCTAAACAACATGATACCTAGCAAACCAATGAGTTTTTTCATGTTCGAAACCTACAACTGTGAAAGGCATTTATAAGGATAGATGGTTTTCGCCCTCTGCTGTGGGAAGACCCGTATGAGTTGCACAAATATCGTCGTTGGATGTGTGCAGTGTCGGGCAGATCTCAGGGCTTTAGCGACAATTATCACACCTTCGCGGTTCCAATGTGCATTAACGTCATGACATTGATATTTTCTAACTTGCTAGCAATGAAGTAGGTTACGAAAATGATTTCTGTTACCTTGGTTGATGACCATATTGTGGTTCGCTCGGGGTTTGCTCAATTACTTTCCATTGAGCCTGATATTCAGGTGCATAGTGAATATAGCAATGCCAAGGATGCATTCCGCGGGCTTTCAGAGACTGTGGTCGATGTGGCTGTCATTGATATCTCGATGCCTGATGAAAGTGGCTTGGTACTGCTTGAGAAACTTCGCAAAAAAAAACCTGATTTCAAGGCGATTATCCTAAGTATTTACGACTCAGCCTCTTTTGTTGGCAAAGCCATTGATGCTGGCGCCTACGGCTATCTGTCTAAACGCTGTGGCCCGAGTGAACTGGTCACAGCGATACGTACCGTTGCAAGCGGTGACCGTTACCTCTGCGCCGATGCACTGGTTAATTTAAGCAACGCGTCTGCAGGGCCCGATGTGCTGCATGAACTCACCAAGCGCGAGCGTGAAGTGTTCGACCATTTGATACTGGGTCAGGACGTTAAAGAAATAGGCAGTGAGCTTTTTATCAGCCATAAAACGATACACGTTCACCGGGCGAATATTCTCAGCAAGCTTGGGCTATCCAATAATGTCGATTTAATTCGTTTCGCCCTACACCACAAGTTGCTCCATGATGAGCCAGTATGAGTGAAATATCGCGACGGCAACACCTGCCTAGGCTGATCCTAACCCACGCTTTTACCTACGCCTTCAGCTTGATTGTGTATACCATAAGCTGGTTCTGCTTATGGAATATCAGCCGCTACCTGGTATCAGACCTGCTTTTAGCAGGCCTGTTTCTCCCTACTGGACTGAAACTGGCGATCTATGCGCTCAGCCCCCGCCGCCTTTGGCCTTTGTTTACCATTGGAGAGATAGGGCTGATTGCCCTCATGCTGCCGGTGATCAGCGATGACAGCACACTTTACCTGCTCATGCTGTTTTCCATCTTCAGCCATGGCTTAGCCATTGCCTTTCAACCCTACTGGCGAAGGCTAGATGTATATTGGAAACAATTACTGGCTTTGTGCTGTTTTGCTTTTGCCTATGCCAATCTATGTGGTATTGCCCTTTTGATGGTTTCCAAACCCATGGGGATGACCATCGACTACGCGTTGGAAGGAGCGGTCTCAGCATTGACTGGCGGCATTCTCTTAATGCCATTTTTCTTTTTGCTTTATGACTACCTCCACCGCCAAATATGGCAACCTCTTAGCCCAACTCTGGTACACCAAGAAATTACGCTACGTAGCTCGGCACTGGTATGGTGCCTGGCCTTTTTCAGTATCGGCCTCGCAGCAGAACTCACCTTTCTCGAAGAAATGAAATCCCTTTCGCTGCTGCTTTTTCTCTTGCCTAATATCTTTATGGCCTACCGCTATGGCTGGCAAGGAGGGGTACTGGCTAGCGTGATGAACAGTATCTTACTCGCCACGGCTCGGCAGATTTCAGGCTCATTCGACACGGACCTCGAACTTCAGAGCTTCATTGCGACTCAGGCGTTAATCGGATTGGGCTTAGGCATTGCAATCAGCCGCCAGTATCTACTGTCCCAGCAGCTGAAAAAAGCCAACGAAAACCTCCAGGCCGAACTGCACAATAAGAAGCAGTTGGCCAAACAGCTTGTTCACGTAGAGGAAGATATTCGTAAGTCTGTCGCCCGAGAGCTTCACGATGAGATAGGCCAAAACATTACAGCGATACAAATTCAATCTATGTTGGCAAAAAGGCTTGCAAATAGTGAACAAGCAGAAACAATAGCCGATACCACCCATGAACTGGCGATGCGGATCCATACCTCCACCCGTCAGTTACTCAAGCAGCTACGGCCACAGGCACTGGATGAAATGGGGCTTGAGGCAGCTATACGCCAGTTAGCGACAGAAATGCGATTCAAAGAGCGACAAGTCGATTTCAAGCTTAATTTTGGCATTTTGGCTGATCGGTTAGATGAAGTCACAGCTGTAACCCTGTATCGAATCGTTCAGGAATTACTGAACAATATCTGCAAGCACGCGCAAGCGTCAGAGGTTCAACTATCCTTGATGCCCGGTAGTCAATTTAGCCTTGAGCTTCGAGATAATGGTGTTGGCCTGCCGGATGACTGGCGAAGCCGTGGGCATGGACTGCGGGGAATAGAAGAGCGTGTTCACGCCCTAAGTGGTCAAATGACGATTCGTAGCAATAAACTCGGCTGTCGTATAACTGTTAACTTACCCACAAAATCCGACACCACCTGACCTTAACTAGGAAATTTTCCTAGTCATTTATGAAACTGTCTCATTCTTTTCATTCATATTATCAATAACATCAACTTCAGCACTTAAGGAGAAGTGATGACGTGCGCAGTCGCAACTAGCCCTAGCCAAATTAACGAAAGCTACCGCTACTGGCGTCTTCATTTGATGGCCGCGATGTATATCGGTTACGGGGTGTTCTATTTCACCCGTAAAAGTCTGAGTTTTGCCATGCCTGCAATGCTGTCGGATCTCGTACTAAGCACTGCTGATTTTGGCGTACTTGGCACCCTGTTCTACATCACTTATGGCGCATCGAAATTTCTGTCCGGCATGGTCAGTGATCAGACCAAACCGAACTATTTCATGGGGCTCGGCCTCATCGCCACTGGCGTAATAAACATACTATTCGGGCTCAGTTCATCACTTTCTGCCTTCGTGATGCTATGGACACTCAACGCTTTGTTCCAAGGCTGGGGTTGGCCGCCTTGTGCAAAATTGCTGACCAGCTGGTATTCACGAGCTGAGCGCGGCTTTTGGTGGTCGATTTGGAACACTTGCCACAACTTGAGCGGTGCACTTATCCCTGTCTCGATCGGGATAATCACAATGAGTTGGGGATGGCGTTACGGATTCATCTTGCCGGGTCTACTCGCCATCATAGTGGGCACGGTACTGTGCTTTCGGCTAAGGGACAAGCCACAAACCCTAGGTTTGCCAAGCGTTGGCGAGTGGCGTGATGACGATTTGGAAAAACAGCACGAAGCAGAAGGAAAAGGACTGACATTCAAGCAGATACTGAAAACCTATGTCTTGGGCAACAAGTATATCTGGCTGCTGTGTAGCTCTTATTTACTGGTCTACGTGGTACGCATTGCAATCAATGACTGGGGAAATTTGTACCTGACTGAGCGTCACGGTTACCCGTTAATCACGGCAAACACCACTGTATCCATGTTTGAAGTAGGTGGCTTTCTCGGATCACTCTTTGGCGGATGGGGATCAGACAAATTCTTCCGTGGCAACCGAGCGCCCATGAACCTGATTTTTGCTTTGGGGATTTTCATCTCTGTCGCGGCGCTGTGGCTTACCCCGCTCGATAACGTGTTGGTGCTATCAGGTTGCTTTTTCTCCATTGGCTTTTTCGTCTTCGGGCCGCAAATGATGATAGGCATGGCCGCGGCAGAGTGTTCACACAAAGACGCAGCCGGAACCGCGACAGGATTTGTCGGACTGTTCGCCTACTTGGGGGCCGCGCTGGCCGGATATCCGCTAGCGGTGCTCATAGAGAATTTTAGCTGGGAAGGTTTCTTCGGAGTCATCACGCTGTGTGCAGCGTCGATTGGGCTGCTGATTTTACCTTTCGTCAAAGCACAGCAACGGGCAGGGATCGCCGTTAACTAAAATTATGATTCCTCTCGTTGTCACTTATCCAACCCTACACGTTGGAAACAACAAGAGGAAATAATAATGAAAGTTAGAACAAAACGCTCGCTACTCGCCGCCTGTATTCTAGGTTCAATGTTTGCAGCTCCACAAGTTATGGCTGACGGCCGATTAGTCGTATATTGCAGTGCAACCAACGCGATGTGTGAAGCGGAAACAAAAGCTTTCTCTGAAAAATACAACGTAAGAACGTCTTTTGTTCGCAACGGTTCTGGCAGCACACTGGCCAAAATCGAAGCCGAAAAGAAAAACCCTCATGCTGACGTTTGGTACGGCGGTACACTTGATCCGCAATCTCAAGCTGGCGAAATGAACCTGCTGCAAGCCTACCCTTCCCCACAGCTTGAAAACATCATGCCGGACTTCCGAGATCCCGCCAAGCGCAAAGGTAACTATTCATCTGCCGTGTATATGGGCATTCTTGGTTTTGGCGTCAACACCGAGCGCCTTGCAGAAAAAGGCCTGCCAATCCCACGTTGCTGGAATGATCTAACCAAGCCGGAATACACTGGTGAGATCCAGATTGCTGACCCTCAAAGTTCAGGCACCGCCTACACTGCCTTGGCAACCTTCATCCAACTGTGGGACGAAGACAAAGCCTTCAACTACTTTAAGGCACTGGACAAGAACGTTTCTCAGTACACCAAGTCTGGTGTAACCCCCTCTCGAAATGCAGCACGTGGCGAGATTGCTATCGGCATCGGCTTCCTGCACGACTACTCACTCGAGCAATCAAAAGGTGCACCACTTGAGTTGATCTCACCTTGTGAGGGAACCGGGTATGAAATTGGCGGTGTCAGTGTGATCAAAGGTGCCCGCAACCTTGATAACGCGAAGAAATTCGTTGATTTTGTGCTTTCAAAAGAAGGCCAGGAAACAGCGTGGCAGAAAGGCCAATCATTCCAGATCTTAACCAACATCAAGGCCGAGCAATCGCCAAACGCCTTGAATCCTGAAGATCTCACACTGATCAGCTACGACATGGACAAATACGGTTCGTCTGACGAGCGTAAACGTCTGATCAACAAGTGGGTCAATGTCGTCAAGATGGGACAATAATCTCCTTTGGGGCTGCCTAGCAGCCCCTGTCCTGCACCAACTGACAAGACCAACACCGCTCTACATTTCAGGTACAGACAATGAACGAACTTGCCGCACAAATCACGCCAAGTGCCATAAAGCGCGACCCTGTTTTCTATTGGGTATTAAGCCTGCTGGCAGCTTTTATTTTGCTGCCGGTCTTTGCTCTCGATTGGGGCCTATTTGAATCCACCCCAGAAGAATTCAGAGCAGCGATGGGCTGGAGTAGCATGAATATTTCATGGCTATGGTTCGCCCTCCCAGCTGTTTTATTGATCCGCCCTGCCCAAGTGCAGGATAAATACGCCAAAAGCCGTCACTACTTCGATATCGGCTACAGTGCTTTTTGCATGTTGTTTGTGGTGATTTCTTCTTGGTATACCGCGCAAGGAATGGGTTACGCAACCATCGCCCTATTTGTTGTCCTTGGCGCAGTCATGACCTTGGCTTTCTCAAGGCTTGAATACCTAGGCGGCGATACGTTTGTTATTGGCTCGCTCATCGCAATCGTGTTACTGATCACCACCTTTATTATTTTCCCGAGCATCGCCATCTTTGTCCCTATGTTCAAAGATGACATGGGGAATTTTGTCGCTTGGCAATTCCTAGATATTCTTGGCCGCGCCCAAATCATCCAGATCATCATGAACTCAGTCATGCTGGGCATATCTGTGGGGATCGGGGCAACCTTCTTCGGTTTGGTCTTTGCCATCTATACAACCCGCATCGCCAAGCGCAGTGCTTTTATTGCCCGAATCTTCTCTATTTTGCCTATCGTCACCCCGCCATTCGTAGTCGGCTTGGGTGTTACCCTGATGCTGGGGCGCTCTGGCTATATCACTGAATTGATGGTGGATTGGTTCGGCCTTACCCAAACCAACTGGCTGTATGGCTTTACCGGCATATGGATGGCACAGGTACTGGCGTTCGCGCCGATGTCGTTCATGATCCTTGACGGTGCGATGAAATCGCTGCATCCCTCACTGGAAGAAGCGTCTTATACCCTACGGGCCAATCGCTACCAGACCTTCTTTAAAATCGTCATGCCGCTGCTCAAACCGGCATTGGCAAACAGCTTTTTGATTATCTTCGTCCAGTCTTTGGCAGACTTCAGTAACCCACTGGTGCTCGGCGGCAGCTTCGACGTACTGGCCACTCAGATCTACTTCTACATTGCTGGCGCTCAGTTAGATTACGCTTCAGCAAGTACCCTTGGTGCAGTATTGCTTCTGTTCTCACTGGCTATTTTCGTCGTGCAGTATATTTGGATAGGCAAACGCTCTTACGTCACCATCTCCGGTAAGTCTTACCGCGGCGATGTTCAGCCACTTCCTGCCACATTGAAACACAGCGTTTCCGGCCTGTTGTATTTCTGGATGGCATTCAACATTCTGCTCTACGGCAGCATTATCTACGGCAGCTTTACCGTCAACTGGGGGGTTGATTACAGCCTGACATTCGCCAACTACATCAACCTGTTTGGTATGGGGATGAGCGAAGGGGCTTGGCCATCACTGATCACCACCATGACTTATGCCGGTATTGCCGCGCCACTAACCGCGCTATTCGGACTATTGATTGCTTACATCGTCGTCCGTCAGCAGTTCCACGGCAAAAAAGTGATCGAATTCGCCACTATGCTCTGTTTTGCCGTACCGGGAACCGTTGCCGGTGTGTCCTATATCCTTGCGTTTAACGATGCCCCTGTATACCTGACTGGTACTGCCGCTATCGTAGTGATCTCTATGGTGATGCGAAACGTTCCGGTAGGGATCCGCTCTGGTGTCGCCGGATTGGGTCAGTTGGACAAATCATTGGATGAAGCCTCACTGAGCCTGCGTGCCAACTCGCTGAAAACCATCACCCATATTTTGTTGCCACTGCTGCGTCCAGCGATTCTATCCACATTGGTATACAGTTTTGTACGGGCAATGACCACAGTCAGCGCCATTATCTTCCTGGTAACACCGGAAACCCGAGTGGCGACCTCTTACATCCTAAACCGGGTAGAAGACGGTGAATACGGTATCGCCATTGCCTACGGCTCCATCCTGATCGTTGTGATGCTGAGCATCATCCTTATTTTTGATTTCCTTGTCGGTGAAGCGCGTATTTCGCGTTCCAAAGCCAAAAACGACGCGTCCTAACTGGAGAATATATTCATGGCAACTGAAAACTTTGTGGTGCTCAAAAACGTCTGTAAGCGCTTTGGCGACAAACCCGTTATCGGCAACCTCGATTTAGAAATTAAGAAAGGCAGTCTGGTGACCTTGCTGGGCCCATCAGGCTGCGGCAAGACCACGGTGCTCCGCCTTGTCGCTGGCCTGGAAAAACCCACCAGCGGCCAGATTTTCATTGATGGCGAGGATGTCACCAACACTTCTATCCAGCATCGCGATATCTGTATGGTATTCCAGTCTTATGCCCTGTTTCCCCATATGTCGCTACACGAAAACGTGGGGTATGGCTTGAAGATGCTCGGCCTTGATAAAGCCGAGATCAAAAAGCGGGTCGATGATGCCCTCAAGCTGGTTGATCTGGAAGGTTTTGGTGAGCGCTTCGTCGACCAGATCTCCGGCGGGCAGCAACAGCGGGTTGCCCTGGCGCGGGCACTTGTGCTCAAGCCCAAGGTACTGCTGTTTGATGAGCCGTTGAGTAACCTTGATGCGAATTTACGCAGGAATATGCGTGAGACCATCCGTGATTTGCAGCAGCGCTTCAATATCACGTCACTTTACGTTACCCACGACCAGTCCGAAGCCTTTGCAGTTTCTGACACCGTTATCGTCATGAAAGAGGGTGACATCATGCAACAGGGCAGCCCGACAGATTTGTACAAGCACCCTGCTTCAATGTTTATGGCCAACTTCATGGGTGAGGCTAATATGTTTGAAGGCCACTTCGACGGAGAAACCATAGACATCCATGGCTACAGCCTCTCGGCAGCCCAAGACAATGTTTCAGGTATCAGCCCTGGCAACTATCAGATTGGCGTGCGCCCTGAAGCCATTTTACTGGCCGAACATGGTGAGCCTTGCCAGCAATGCCGGGTAACCAGTGCTGCTTATATGGGCTCTATGTATGAAGTCGTGGTGGAGTGGCAAGGCCATGAGCTACTGCTGCAGCTCAACTCTACGCAATTTGATACCAGCTTCACCGACCATGCGTACCTAACGATTAACCCTAACGGTGTGTTCCTATTACCCCCAGAAACAAACTAAGGTTTTTCGTCTAGTGAAGCCGCTCAATTGAGCGGCTTTTTTCATTAGGCGGGCGCTGTAATAGTAGCAAGAGCTAGTGCGTGTTAGGCACAAATCTGAGTGGGTACGTCAGCATCACTGTACTGACGAATGGAAAGGCCGTTTTCATTAAACAGGTGCAAGTTATGGTTATCCATATACACCTTTACAATATTACCGGTAACGACCGGCTCGTCGGTCGGTAGGTGTATTTTAAAGCCATCGATATCGGCATATTGGCCAAACAGATAAGTACTGTTACCCAACCTTTCAACCACATCAGACTGGAACTCAATACCAATCGTTTGTTCATCACGGCTTTGTGGTTTAAGGAAGATATGTTCAGGACGGATCCCCACTTTGACCGCCTGGCCGACGTCAACACCATCAGCATGGGCAGCAATAGAAACAGATTGTCCATCAGGCAAGGTCAGCATCAGTGATTGTGGCTCTTTCTTGGCAATTGTGGCCGGAATGAAATTCATTTTCGGCGAGCCGATAAAGCCCGCGACAAACTCATTGGCTGGCTGATAATACAGCTGCAGCGGTGAGCCCACCTGCTCTACCCTACCATCACGCAATACCACAATCTTGTCGGCCAATGTCATCGCCTCGACCTGATCATGGGTCACATACACCATGGTATTACCCAGCTGTTTGTGCAGCCTGGCGATTTGGATCCGCATTTCGACCCGCAGTTCGGCGTCAAGGTTGGACAGCGGCTCATCGAACAGGAAGACTTCTGGATCGCGAACAATCGCACGGCCAATAGCCACACGCTGCCGTTGCCCGCCCGATAATTCCTTCGGCTTGCGCTTGAGCAGCGCTTCAAGCTGGAGGATATCGCTGGCATGTTTTACCCGCTGCCTGATCACCTCCGGTTTCTCCCCCACCATCTTGAGACCGAAGCCCATATTCTCTTTCACCGTCATATGTGGATATAAGGCATAAGACTGAAACACCATCGCGACACCACGCTCAGAAGGTTCAACATCATTCATATTGACCCCGCCGATGCAGATATCGCCTTCAGTAATGTCTTCCAAGCCGGCAATGAGCCTAAGCAAGGTGGATTTACCACAGCCAGACGGACCAACGAAGACAGTAAACTCACCATCTTCAATCGTCAGATCGATACCGTGGATAGTTTGTACTTTTCCAAATCGTTTCACTGCGCGATTTAGGGATATACCAGCCATATAATTTCATCCTCTGAGATTACGGGGCGTCATCAAGGCAATTTATCAAACAACTAGAACGTTATTCACGCTACCCGATTGTAACGCCACAGTAAACGTTTCCAGAGCAATAAGACTAAAATTTTTAACATAGTGTGAGCTAGGTACCCCTTGCAGTATTCGCACAGAACAATAGTGAAAGAGCACACAATTCAACTCGATATAACCGTATATTAGGTTGAAATATCTACAGATAAGGCTTATACGCGAGAGGCTTAGCCGTCGTAAAATCACTCTCTCCATCCAGATCCATGTCACACATTGCGAGTAATATCACCATCATTTATGGAAACGTTTCCTTGATCACGTTTTATTAACACCATTGTCGATATCGTAACCACGCAAATCACTTTGCGTCATCAAACAACTATCAAAACAATACCTAGAACATACAGAACACTTTGGTAAACATGCTTACCAATGAACCGAGATCTCTGCATACATGAAATCGGAGCCTAGTATGATTCATTCATCAGCAGAAGCGACATTAAATAGAGCCAATGACGCTAAACCAAAAAGGAAGCGGATTATTCCTATTTCTTTAGTACCGTGGGTTTTTCTCGCCCCGGCATTAGTGCTATTTGCGATTTATGTCCTTTACCCCATTATTAATAGTTTCAACCTCAGCCTGTACCAATGGGACGGTATGGGCGATAAAGTCTGGGTCGGTTTTGAAAACTACATCGAGTTATTTGATTCAGAAACCTTTTATACTGCACTGACCAATAATTTGTTGTGGTTGCTGCTTTTTATGCTTGCGCCGCCAATTGGTCTGGCTATCGCACTATTTTTGAATCAGGAAGTAAAAGGAATTCGCTTGATTAAAGCGTTATTCTTTTTCCCATTTGTTATATCGCAAGTGATTGTCGGCTTGGTGTTTACTTGGTTTTATGACCCTAGTTTGGGTTTGTTAAACAGTATTCTTGCCTTTTTCGGTGCCGAGCCTATTGCACTGCTATCAAGCGATCAATACGTCACCTACGGCATTATTGCAGCGGGCCTATGGCCGCAAATTGCCTATTGCATGATCCTCTACCTCACCGGCCTCAACAACCTAAACCCGGAGCTGATTGAAGCCGCCCGGCTCGATAACGCCAGAGGATTAAAACTCCTTCGGCACATTATTCTGCCCCAGCTATCACCGGCGACATTCATTGCTGTAGTCGTGACGGTAATTGGTGCCCTGCGCTCATTCGATCTGGTTGCAACCATGACCGCTGGCGGCCCTTGGGGAAGCTCGACCGTACTGGCTTATATGATGTACGAACAGTCAATATTTAACTACCGGATGGGGTACGGTGCCGCTATTGCCGTCGTGCTTTTCCTGATCATGGCTCTCTATATCGCCTTTTTCTTAACTCGCATGTTAAGGAGTGAGAAATAATGTTTCCGACACCTATTAATAAATCATCACGGGCAATCAATATTGCCTATCGGGTCGCACTGCCGTTTTCAATTCTTTTATGGCTACTGCCACTTCTGGCTATATTACTGACATCTGTCCGCTCTATTGAAGATATCAACCAAGGAAACTATTGGGGCTGGCCCACCAGCTTTAATTTAATCGAAAACTATCAGATGGTTTTTCAAACCACCGATATGGGGCAATATCTTCTTAGCTCTTTGATTATTACTCTGCCAGCGGTAGCCGGTGCCGTTGCGCTTTCAACTCTTGCGGGTTTTGCACTAGCTAAATATAAATTCAAAGGCAATATTTGGCTGCTAGCAATATTTATTGCCGGTAACTTTGTTCCGTTTCAGATCTTGATGATCCCTGTGCGCGACCTCACCATCAGTGCCGGTTTATATGACACCCATCTAGGGTTAATTATTTTCCATATCGCTTTTCAGACCGGGTTCTGCACCTTGTTCATGCGCAACTTCATCGTCAGCTTACCCAATGAATTGCTTGAGGCTGCACGTGTTGAAGGTGTCAGTGAATTCAAGATTTTCTGGCATATCATCTTGCCACTGGTTCGTCCTGCCTTAGCAGCGCTATCGGTGCTGGTCTTTACCTTCATTTGGAACGACTACTTCTGGGCACTGGTACTGGTGCAAAGCGAAGAAGTTCGCCCAGTGACCGCAGGGATCAGCGCTCTACGTGGACAATGGCTGGCTTCTTGGAACTTGATCTCCGCCGGCGCCGTACTGGCCGCACTTCCGCCTGTCGCTTTATTCTTCGCGATGCAAAAACACTTCATTGCCGGGCTAACCCTGGGCGCGACCAAAGGTTAAACGGAAATACAACTCCCCTACTAATAAGGATAAATGATGAAAAAACTACATAAAATCATCACCGCTACCACGCTGGCGATGAGCATGGCATCGGCTGCTTTCGCCTCGGAGCTGATTATCAACTCAGATCAAGCCGACCCGGCGCCAAAGGCTGTCTTTGACAGTATGGTTGCCCAGTTTAAGCAGGAAAACCCAGATATTACCGTTAAATACAACCTGTATGACAAAGAAGCGTATAAAACGACGCTGCGCAACTGGTTGGTCACCTCCCCCCCCGATGTCGTGTTCTGGCATGCCGGTAACCGGATGAAGACCTTTGTCGACCGTGGTTTACTTGAAGATGTCAGTGACGTGTGGCAAGCCAACAACATGTACGAAGACTTCACCAGCACCATACCCGCCATGACGGTGAACGACAAGCAGTGGGGGGTGCCATTTACTTACTACCAATGGGGGATTTACTACCGTAAAGATATCTTCGACAAATACGACATCAGCGAGCCCAAAACATGGGATGAATTCCTTACAGCGTCGGAAACGCTCAAACAAAACAACATTGCCCCTATCGCCATTGGAACGAAATACCTTTGGACCGCTGCCGGTTGGTTTGACTATATCAACCTGCGCGTCAACGGGTTGGACTTCCATCTTGATCTAATGGATGGCAAAGTCCCTTACACTGATGAGCGGGTTCGCAATACCTTCAATACTTGGCGTGAGCTGATCGACAAAGGCTATTTCCTGGAAAACCATGCGGGTTACTCTTGGCAGGAAGCTCAGCCATTCTTGTACCGCGGCGAAGCAGCCATGTACTTGATTGGTAATTTCATCACCCCTAACTTCCCAGAAGAGCTGGAAGGTAAAATGGGCTTTATGCAATTCCCAGCCATTGACCCAGAAATTGCAATGGCCGAAGAAGCCCCGATTGATACCATTCACATCCCAAGCAAGGCGAAGAACAAAGACAATGCTCGTAAGTTTCTAGCGTTTATCGCACGCGCTGAGAATCAAACAAAGATGAACGAGGCACTGCTGCAGATCCCGACCAACAATAAGTCTACGGTCACTGACGATGTGTTCCTCAACAAAGGGATTGCCATGCTAAACAGCGCATCCGGTACGTCACAGTTCTACGACCGCGATACCGATCCGGCGATGGCCCAGGAAGGGATGAAAGCGTTCCAGGAGTTCATGGTTCACCCTGACCGCCTGGACCGAATCCTCAAGCGCCTGGAGCGAACCCGTGCTCGTACTTTCAACAAGTAACTGATAGTGGTGAAATCGATACCACTCCAGTAAAAATGCGGTGTTTTGGTTTTTGATTCCATTCAAGGAGTTTCACATATTACTTGAATTCACACCAATAGCTGACGTATTCTGTGACTATTGTGATTCAAAGTGAAACGTTATCCTTGGGTTCCTAACTCAAAACACTCATAGATAGCTTCTTTGCTTGGCTTACCGAGCAATCTGTACTGCTTGGGAAAGAAGTTTGTTTCCATTGATCAAAAAAGCCCAACCCATTGTTTTGTTGGGCTTTTTATTTCTCTCCATTTGCGTCCGCCCCTTCTATGTAATCGTTTCCGGATCATAAATGCCACCCTGTGTGCATTTTCCCAGCAAAAACCGCCAAAAAACACCGTTAATGTGAGCTAAATTACAATTTCATTAATTGCCTTGCCTTTTATGAACAAAATACGCCACACCTCACTGTAAACGTTTCCAGAGCGATGCTAGGATCGCTCTTGAGTTAGGACCCATACATAAAAAAACAAAATGATGGAGACGTTTCATGAAACAGAAGATGCTAGCAAAAGCAGTCGGCATAGCACTGGTAATGGCCCCACTAGCCAGCCAAGCGGCAGTAGAGAACATTCAATATTTTGGCTATGCCAAATGGGGGAATATCTATACAGACAATGATGACCATAATAATGGCAAAGGGGAACGTAACGACGTGATCCGCGCCAGCGAGGGTTATGGTAACTACCGCTTGGGTAACGAGCTTAACTGGTGGGAAGCTGGCCTAAAGGCCGATGTGTGGCAAGACGGTGATGCTTACTTCGATACCACCCTCTACCTGGGGAGTGGCGAGAGCTGGGGTGATGTCAGCATCATCCAGATGTGGTCAGCCGGTCACGGCCTATTCGCATCACAGCCAAATGCCAAAGTGTGGGCCGGTGAGCGCTTTTACCGCCGTCACGAAGTGCACATGATTGATATCAAGTACTGGGATACATCAAGCACCGGTATTGGTATCGAGGATTGGGATCTTGGCTTCGGTAGCGGCCACATTGCCTGGATGGCACCGAACTCCAGTGCTGATGGCCGCAGTTTGCATAACATCGATGCCCGTATCAGTGACATTGCTATCAGCGACACCGCCGATCTGACCTTCGGCTTGAACTACATTTTCACCCAAAACTCTAGCTATGAAGAATCAGATATCACCACCTCTGGTGCCATGCTATCCGCGCTTTACCGCCAAGCTTGGGATTACGGCTCGAATACCTTTGCCTTCCAGTATGGTACCAATGCCCTTGCCGGTGGCCTGATGAGCGCCGAGGGTGGCTCCAACCGCAAATACAGCACAGGTGTTGAGCATGACGGTTATAGCTGGCGAGTCTTCAACTCTGGCGATCTGAACGTCAACGAAGATTTCCAAGTAATGTACTCCATCGCCTATCAGGACAAGAACCTAGATAACAACGATGGTGAGAAGTGGTTCAGTGTCGGTGCCCGTCCTCAGTACAGCTGGACAGATTACATGGCAACCGCTTTGGAAGTCGGTTACGAAACCGTCGAAGCACAAAACGGCGCCGGTACTAATGACATGTACAAAGTCACTGTTGCCCAGATGTTCCAGGCCGGTAAAGGCGTATGGGCTCGCCCTTCACTGCGTATTTTCGCCACCTACTCCGAGAAGAACGACGAGTGGAACCGTGGTGGCGATACCTACGGCACAGCTATGCGTAACGCCAGCGGCAAGGACAGCGTTGACGAAGTGACCTTCGGCTTCAACGTCGAGACTTGGTGGTAATAGCCCACTCTTGGGATTCTGACTAGAAACGGTACAGGCCTGTTTGGGCCTGTACCCTAAGGAAAAAGCATGAAGAAGAATCAGTTAGCGACCATTCTGCTTGGCCTGAGCCTAACCGCTTGCAGCAGTATTCCAGACACGGCACTCAATACCGTTCTTAACCAATCGGCTTGCTGTGAATCTTTTGCTACGCTATCAATCCAACCGTTGACAATAAATAGCCAACAGTATGTGATTCTCGATGGCAATGGCCAGACCCTCCCTATTGCCAATAATGGCAATGAGGGATCAGACCGCTCGCCTGCCAAAGCTTATGGCTTGCCGCAAACGGCTGCTCCTTTCATGCTGACAGTCAGTGCCCCGATTAACAACAACCAAGTCATCGCCCCGGCAATAGCCATCTATGACGATCAATGGCAGCTGGTCGAGCAGCACACCACTGAAGATTTTCATTACTTCACCGGTAGCCTGGGCGGTCTCGAGCGCATTGAAGGTAAGTTTATCCTCAGCACTCAACTTAACAACATGGCTTACATGGTGATCCAGCACGATCCTCAGCAAATTGGTAATCAGCTAGAACGGATCCACCCAGAACAGGAATTTGCCGAGTCACAGAACATTATCGGCAATAAACGTCTTCCGCTTTATGCCACCTTGGCGCCAGTTGGCGTGGTTGAAATTACCACACAGCAGCATTTCGGCAATCCTGTGGTAGACCTACTTTCAAGCCTAACGGCGAAACAGGCCTCGGCGGCTGCAGTATCAAAGACTGCACCTAGCAATGCATCCAATACTGCACCAGAGCCGATTTCAGCAACACCCAAACAGACTGCATCCGCTGACACACAGAGCTGGCACTATTTCAAGCAGCAAATTGATGAAGCCATGAACAGCGGAAAACTCAAACACGCCGTTGATTGGGCGAACAAAGCCGAATCAGCCGGCCATCAACAGGCCAAAGATTATCTGTTGGACACCTTGGCCCAATAATCGTCCAGGGTGAATTAACCAGAAAGACACAAAGAATAACTCGCCGCAGGGCCAACCTATCGCCGTGCGGCACAGCCACTACAATTTTCAAGATTACGTAAGATCACTATAAGTAGGATAACGATGACGGCATTTTCAAACATTATTCAGCGCCGAGACTGGGAAAACCCTCAGTCAGTGAACATCCATTGTTTGTCTGCGCACAGCCCACTGGCCAGCTACCGTGACATTGAAAGTGCACGCGACGCAAAAAATGCCCAGCGCCAGTCATTGAACGGCGAATGGAAATTCAAGCTATTCGATGCCCCGGAGCAAGTGGACGGCGAGTTCGTGACGCCTAGCTTCAATGATCAGGCTTGGGACAATACTCCGGTACCGTCTAACTGGCAGCTACAAGGCTATGACAAGCCGATTTATGC
The DNA here is from genome assembly GCF_003025515.1 of Photobacterium gaetbulicola. Lineage (NCBI taxonomy): Bacteria > Pseudomonadati > Pseudomonadota > Gammaproteobacteria > Vibrionales > Vibrionaceae > Photobacterium > Photobacterium gaetbulicola. The sequence continues at coordinate 214,186 of NZ_PYME01000005.1, forward strand.
CAACGTCAAATACCCGTTTGAAGTGAATCCGCCTTTCGTCCCGAAAGACAACCCAACAGGCTGCTACCGTACCAGCTTTGAGCTTCAAGAAAGCCAGCTCACAGAAACCCACCGTATTATCTTCGATGGTGTTAACTCTGCTTTTCATTTGTGGTGTAACGGCCATTGGGTCGGTTACAGCCAAGACAGCCGCTTGCCTGCAGAATTCGATCTTTCCCAGTACCTTGTGGCTGGCGACAATACCCTCGCGGTGATGGTGATCCGCTGGAGTGACGGCAGCTACCTCGAAGATCAGGACATGTGGTGGCTTAGCGGCATCTTCCGTGATGTTACCCTGCTGACCAAACCTTCGCAGTGCATTGAAGATGTCTTTATCACACCGGATCTGGATGCCTGCTATCGTGACGGCAGCTTGACGGTTGTTACCCATATCAATGCCACTGCTGAGCATCAGGTGCAGATCCAACTGTTTGATGGTGAGCAGACAATCACCGAGCCCGTGATTGACCGTCCGAATAACCGCCGTATCGACGAGCGCGGTAGCTACAACGATGTCGTATTCCAAACACTGTCGGTACGTGAGCCGAAGCTCTGGAGTGCCGAGACACCCAACCTATACCGCTGCGTCGTCTCTTTGCTTGATGCCGATGGCAACCACATTGAAAGTGAAGCTTATCAAGTTGGTTTCCGTAAAGTCGAAACCATCGGCGGCCAGCTTTGCCTCAACGGCAGGCCTCTGCTGATCCGGGGCGTCAACCGCCACGAGCACCACCCAGAGCTTGGCCATGTGATGACTGAAGCAGATATGATCAAAGATATCTGCCTGATGAAACAGTATAACTTTAATGCCGTCCGTACCGCCCACTACCCGAATCACCCGCGTTGGTACGAGCTGTGTGACCAGTACGGTTTGTATGTGTGTGACGAAGCCAACATCGAAACCCACGGCATGGAGCCGATGAACCGCCTGTCTGCCGACCCGATGTGGGCACACGCTTACATGAGCCGCTACACCCAAATGGTACAGCGCGACAAAAACCACCCTTCCATCATCATCTGGTCACTGGGCAATGAATCCGGCCACGGCAGCAACCACAATGCCATGTATGCCTGGTCGAAGAATTATGACCCGTCTCGTCCGGTACAGTATGAGGGCGGCGGCTCCGATACGACCGCAACCGATATCATTGCCCCTATGTATGCCCGAGTAAACACCACGATTGCTGATGAAGCGGTGCCAAAGTGGTCAATCAAGAAGTGGGTATCCCTACCTAATGAGAACCGCCCATTGATTTTGTGTGAGTATGCCCACGCCATGGGTAACAGCCTAGGCAGTTTCAACGATTACTGGGACGCTTTCCGAGACTACCCTCGCCTGCAAGGCGGCTTTATCTGGGATTGGGTTGATCAGGGGATCAGCAAGTTTGATGACAAAGGCGAGCACTTCTGGGCCTATGGCGGCGATTTTGGCGATACCATCAATGACCGCCAGTTCTGTATCAACGGGTTGGTGTTCCCAGACAGAACCCCGCACCCAACGCTGGAAGAAGCCAAACACTGCCAACGCATGATCACCGTCAAGCTAGATAGCGAGGAGCAACTGGCCAACTGTGTCGCGTATACCCTGACAGTGACCAACGAGAATTTGTTCCGTGCCACCGACAACGAGCAATTGAAATGGTCACTGCTTGAAGATGGCCGTATCATTGCTTCTGGTGAGCAGCAACTGGCTGTTCCAGCAGATAGCCAGAAGACCCTCTGCATCGATATTGACATCAAACCTCGTGCTGGTGCGGTATACCACCTCAATATCGATATTGCACTGCGTGAGTCAACACCATGGGCAGAAGCCGGACACACTGTCGCCAGCGAACAGTTTGCTGTGACTAACCGCAACTCCCTGGCCTACCCAAGCTTCAATCAAAGCCAAGTGCCTGTTGCAACTGAGAACGACTGCAGCATTTTGGTCAGCAGTGACGATGGCAAGCACCACTGGCGCTGGGACAAAACCAGCGGCCTGCTGGAACAATGGACAGTCGAAGGTAAAGAACAGCTTGTATCTTCACCTGTGGATAATTTCTTCCGCGCCCCGCTAGATAATGACATTGGTGTGAGTGAGGTTGATTTCGTTGACCCTAATGCCTGGGTATGCCGCTGGGATGCAGCCGGAATCGGCCAATGGGACCGCGAATGTGTCGATTGCCATGTCAATACCCTTAGCGACCACGTCGTCGTCACTGCAACGTTCGTGTATACCTTCAACGGCAATGTACAAGCAATCACCGTTTGGACTTACACCTTGGACAGCCAAGGCCAAACCCTGTTGGATGTTTCAGTTAAACTGGCTGATGAGCTTCCGCCTATGCCCCGTATTGGTCTAGAGCTAGCACTGCCGCTACAGCAAGAGCAGCAATACATTGAGTGGCGCGGATTGGGTCCATTCGAAAACTACCCAGACAGATTGTCGGGGGCACGTTTTGGTCAATACACCGAAACCCTGAGCGATATGCACACCCCATATATCTTCCCAACAGATAATGGGCTGCGCTGTGGCTGTAACTCGCTGTCTATCGGTAGTTTGAATATCACTGGTGAGTTCCAGTTCAGCGTCAGCCGTTACAGCCAGCAGCAACTGGCTGAAGCGAAACACACCAACGAGCTCGAGGCCGAGCAGCAAATCTACCTTCGCGTAGACCACCAGCATATGGGCGTCGGCGGTGACGATTCCTGGAGCCCGAGTGTTCATGAGGAATTCAAGTTGACCGGCAAGCAATATGCCTACAGCCTGGCTCTTGTGATTGCTGATTAAGCGATTCTTATATTCTCGCGATTAACTAACCCGTGCCGCCTTGGCTCCCCCTCAAGGTGGCATTTTTCCACCTACAATTGCCAATACAGCGTTATTCTTCATGGCACACCAGCCTCATCCTGACTGACCTGCCTATAAATTAGCCGCCTGCCTTTTCGTTAAGTGACTCACCTTACAATAATTAATTCAGCCCATGAAAAAACATTGGCGGGATTTGTTTTATTCCTCCAACCATTGTTTAATGAGCCAGCAGTAAAGAAAGAGGGCTCTATGGCTACCATCAAGGATGTCGCGAAAGAAGCGGGCGTTTCCGTCGCCACGACTTCACGGGTGATCAACAACGCACCACACACCAGTGAGACGGCAATCAAGGCCGTGAAAGCCGCAATGGCAAAACTCGGCTACCGGCCAAACGCCAACGCAAGGGCTCTTGTCAGTAAGTCGACCAACACCATCGGCGTTTTGGTCAATGATGTTTCCGCGCCCTTCTTCGGTACCATGGTCAAAGCCATCGATACCATTGCCAATCAGCATGAGAAACAACTACTTATCGGTAGCGGCTACCACGACGCCGTGAAAGAGCGCAACGCCATTAACCTGCTGATCAACAGCCGCTGTGAATCCTTAGTGATCCACAGTAAAGGATTGGACGATCAAGAACTCATCGGCTTAGCCAACGAAATACCAGGGCTGGTCATTATTAACCGCATCGTACCGCAAATCGCCTCGCGCTGTATTGCGCTCGATAACCGCAAGGGCTCCTACCTTGCCACCGAATACCTTATTCGCCATGGTCATAAGCACATCGGTTACCTCTGCTCTAGCCATGACATTGAAGATGCCAGGGATCGTAAGGCCGGCTACCTTGAAGCGCTGAAAGATCATGGTTTGGAAGCTAACGAGGAATACATTGAGTACGGTGAGCCGGATGAACTGGGCGGCGAGTATGCCATGACCAACCTGCTGTCCAAGAACCTCCCCGTAACAGCTGTGGCCACCTACAACGACTACATGGCGGCAGGCTGTTTGGCCGTACTGCACGAGAATAACTTGCGTATTCCGGAAGATATTTCGGTGATCGGTTTTGATGATGGCGATATTGCCCGTTATGTTCATCCAAAGCTCACTACCATCCGCTACCCTATCCAGGTTATGGCTGAGCAAGCAGCAAAATTATCACTGCAGCTTGCCAATGAAAAAAAAGATGCCACGCAAGCGAGGATGTACATGCCGACATTGGTGCGTCGTCTGTCCGTCGGGACCGCCCCTCTATAGCCCCATTGGCGGGGAGCCAATTCAGTATTGGTCTATATTGATACCCAGGTAACTTCAAGCTACTAGGGTATCCCCCCTTCACATTCCCTGCGATTCCCCCTAGAATTGCCAGCCAATTTTGATTTGGTATGTAGACATGAACCGCAAGAAAAAAGTCATTGAGACGCAAAAGGCAAAAATCAAAAAGAAAAACGCCAAGATGCACCGCAGCAACAAGCCTCGCTACATCTCTAAAGCCGAGCGAGCCAAGATGGAAGCCGAAGAAGCCCAGCAGGCCGAGCAATCAGCAGAGCAGAATCAAACCGTAGCGGTTGCTGAGAGCGAGAAGCCGACAGAGTAAGCCTTCAATAATAGAGGCTACCGCATCCATTCGCGATGAAGCTGCTCGCTATCCCCCAGATAATCGAGCAGCCAATCAATCGCGGGGTTTTGGCTCTCTTTATTCCACGCCAAACAACACGGGCTCACCGGCGGTTTCACCGCAAGTTCTTTTTCCACCAATTCGCCGCTTTCAATCAGTGGCAGGGCCTTATGCTCGGGCACCACGCAAATCCCAAGGCCCGACTTCAAACACGACATCGCACTGTGCCAGTTGGGCACCATAATCCGGCGCTGGTTGTCCATCAGCCAGGTTACCCGCTTCGGCAATACCCGCGAAGTATCTTCAAGACAGATGGCCGGATACTCGATAAGCTCCTCTGCCTCGAGTGGATATTCTGTTCCTGCCAGGGGGTGATCGGGACTGATCACAAAACGCCACTCCAGCACCCCCATATCACGGTAATCGAAGTGGCCGCTTACTGGCACCGCTGCCGTTGCACCAATGGCAATATCAGCCCGGCCATCCGACAGGGCGTCCCATACCCCATTGAATACTTCCATCGTCAGGTGCAGCTCCATATCGGGAAATTGACGGTAGAAATCGCGTACCAAGGTATTTACCCGGCTCTCGCGCACCACCGTATCCAGCGCCACCGATACACTTTGCGACCAACCATTTGCGACCCGTTGGGTTTGCATTTTTAGTTGCTCCATTTGCTTAAGTAGCGCCCTGGCTTCTTCCACAAAGAACTCTCCGGCAGGGGTTAACTGGACTTGGCGGTGGAGCCTAACAAATAAATCGACAGCCAACCGCTCCTCGATCACCCTGACTGTATAGCTTATTGCACTCGGCACTTTGTGCAATTCTTCAGCAGCTGCGGAAAAACTTCCTCGCCGGGCAACAACATCTATCACTTGTAAATCATTATAAGAAAACATTGGGCTCTTCCTTTTCACCGCTACCAACCAGGCCTTAGCCCAGTTAATTCGGTTGTTTTTTACAGCAAAAATGCAACAGATTGCTGCTAATTGGCGCCATTCGGCTGATATTCAACCTTGCTCACTGCGCAAGATAAAAACGTGCGACCTAGGTGCAAAATTGTTCACATCAATTTTTTTGAAAGCAATGTTTAAATTTTACCGTTTCACACTATGAAAAACCATGTATAGACTTGCCGCAAAGTACAAAACAGTTAAATGAAATAAAGCTATGACAAATCAACCTTCAAAAATGACCATCCTATGGTTTGCATGTTTAAGTATGCTGGGCTTCTTGGCAACTGACATGTATCTCCCTGCTTTCGAAGTTATTCGAGAGGATTTTGATACATCACAATCACTTATTGGCCTGACATTAAGTATTTTCCTGTTGGGTATGGCACTCGGCCAGCTAATTTATGGCCCACTGTCTGATCGTATTGGCCGTATCAAAGTGCTAATGGGCGGTATGACGCTATTCAGTATCGCTTCGGTTTTCTGTGCCTTTGCACCAAATGTTGAGCTAATGCTAGTCGCTCGCTTTGCACAGGCGCTAGGCGCATGTAGCGCAACGGTTATCTGGCAGGCTGTTGTGGTTGACCGCTACGAAGGCAAGGTCTCTGAGCGTGTTTTCGCGACCATTATGCCGTTGGTTGCCCTATCCCCAGCCCTGGCACCGCTGGCTGGCGCCATGCTTGAGCATCAGTTCGGCTGGCGCAGTATCTTTGTTGCTCTTGTTGGTTTTGGTGCCGTTTTGTCCATCATGACACTAAAAGAAACTGAAAGTGCCAATTTGGACAAAAAACAGGAAAAGGTCTCGGTGCAGTTACGCCGCGATTATGCCCAAATCCTTAGTTCAAAAAAATTCGTTGGTAATATGATTATCTTCGCTGCCTGTTCTGCTGCATTCTTTGCTTACCTAACCGGTTCACCATTCGTGATGGCCGCGATGGGGTACTCTGGCGCAGATATCGGCCTGAGCTATGCACCTCAGACGGTCGCGTTTATTGTTGGTGGTTACGGCTGCCGTACTCTGCTCAACAAATATGACAGCCAGCAGTTGCTACCTTGGATCCTGAAGCTGTTCTTTGCCAGCGTAACGATCATGTTCATGATCTCACTGCAAACTGAGCCAACCACTATTTGGCCTATTCTGGCACCATTCTGCTTGCTGGCGGTGGCCAACGGTGCCATCTACCCGATCATCATCAGTAAAGCATTGGAAGATTTCAAAAACTGTAGTGCCACTGCTGCCGGCCTGCTGAACTTCCTTCAGACAATGGTTTGCTTCGCCGCAAGCGGTCTGGTATCGGCCTTTGCCATGCACGGCCTGATGACGGTAACGACAGCGATGTTTATCACCGGCTTTGTTGCTCTATTCGGTTACGCTCTGGTTGTTAAAGCCCGCCGTGAGACAACGGAAATAGCTCAAACCGCATAATTCCCTGTCAGGCAAAAAGCATATCAAGGCCACTTACAAAGTGGCCTTTTTTACGCCTGGCTTCATGGCCAGTCTTCTTTCCCTTATGTCCAGCCCTGGAAATAAAACCCTTCAATATCCGTGGGGGGTCAAATCGCCCCTGCCTCTAAAATGCTTAAATATCCCACACCGAGAGTGCGACTTTTTTTATCATTTTCACATCTGCCACTCCACCCACTAAATTACAGTGGTTTAAATGGATAAAAGGGCAGAAGTTAGAACAAAAATCAAACAAAAATATAACCTCTGGAATTTTTTATACATTTTTCTTGCATAAGATCTCACTCTGGGTAATATAACCCTCAAGTGACGATTAATGCAGTAAGTCAGCATGAGTATTCAAGTAAATAGTGTTAATAAGTTCTATGGTGATACCCAGGTGCTTCATGATGTTGAATTCACCTGCGGTAAAGGGGATACCTTGGTATTGCTTGGCCCGAGTGGCGCTGGCAAAAGCTCTTTGCTAAGGGTGCTTAACTTGCTGGAAAATGCCACCAGCGGCCAGCTTCAGGTTGCCAACGAAGCCTATGACTTCTCCCAGTCTATCTGCGAAAGAGAGGCACTGAAACTGAGACGTAAAGTCGGCATGGTTTTTCAGCAGTACAACCTATGGCCCCACCTCACGGTGATCGAAAACCTTATCGAAGCACCGGTTAAAGTGGCCGGTATCTCCAAACAGCAAGCCACAGACGAAGCCATGGCCTTATTAACACGGTTACAGCTTGCCGACAAAGCCGATGCTTGGCCGCTGCAACTTTCTGGCGGCCAGCAGCAGCGAGTCGCGATTGCCCGCGCGCTGATGATGAAACCTGAAGTGCTGCTGTTTGACGAGCCCACTGCTGCACTCGACCCAGAAATTACCAACCAGGTTGTCAAAATCATTAATGACCTGAGCGAAACTGGCATTACCCAAGTTGTGGTGACCCACGAGGTAGACTTTGCCAAAAAAATCGCCAGCCACGTACTGTACCTTGAAAAAGGCCGCATGGTGGAACACGGCACCAAAGAGGCCTTCACAACCCCGACCACCCCGGAGTTTGCAGAATACCTCACGCACTGAGTTTCAGTGATATACGCACATTATATATATCAGCATCACTATCACGTGATGCTGCAGCTAACGACGCACGGAGTATCGCGATGAAAAAGATTGTATTGGCAACATTGATTGGTTTGGCTTCAGCTAACGCAGCCGCTCAGGAAGAAATTAAGTTTGCGATGGAAGCAACTTACGCCCCATTCGAATACGTTGACGAAAATAACGAAATTCAAGGCTTCGATGTTGACCTGGCAAACGCTCTGTGCGATGTGATTGAAGCTAAGTGTACTTTCCACAACCAACCGTTCGATAGCCTGATCCCTGCGCTGAAGTTCCGTCGTTACGATGCAGCTATCTCGGGTATTGATATTACTGAGCAGCGTCAGCAAGTGGTTAACTTCACCGACGCATACTACGACAACTCTGCTGCTTTTGTTGCACTTGATGGCAAAGTGGCCGATCAAACCGCGCTTAAAGGCAAGCGTGTTGGCGTGCAGAACGGTTCAACCCACCAGAGCTACCTAACCGAGCAGCTTGACGGTGTTACCGCTGTACCGTACGCCAGCTACCAGGACGCATTCATCGACATGCAAAATGGCCGGATCGATTCGGTATTCGGTGATACTGCCGTGGTTGCCGAATGGTTCAAAAAGAACGACAACCTTGTGTACGTCGGTGAGCAGGTTACCAATGCCCAATACTTCGGTAACGGCTTTGGTATCGCCGTCAACAAAAGCAACCAAGAGCTACTGGACAAGCTGAACACAGCCCTGAAAACCGTTAAGGCGAACGGCCAGTACGACGAAATCTTCAACAAGTACTTCGGTGAATAAATTATGGCGTTATCAGGTTATGCTCTGACGCTACTTGAGGCTAGCTGGGTCACCATCCAGCTAAGCCTGGCCAGCGTCGCTGTTGGATTGGTCTTGGCTGTTCTATTTGCCAGTGGTGAAATGTCACGCTTTCGTGCCATTGCCTGGCCAACGACTACAATGGTCACGGTGCTTCGGGGCTTACCTGAAATATTGGTTGTACTGTTTATCTTCTTCGGTTCAACGCAAGTGCTGTTCTTGCTGACTGGAGATTTTATTGAGGTCAGCCCTTTTCTGTCAGGGGTCATCGCCCTGTCTCTTATCTTTGCCGCTTATGCCTCGCAAACGCTGCGAGGCGCCCTCAAGGCTGTGCCCAACGGTCAGAGGGAGGCAGCCAGTGCTCTGGGGATCAGCAAGTCACGGGCATTCTTCAAGATTGTTTTGCCGCAAGCCGTTCGCCATGCCCTACCCGGCCTGACCAACCAATGGCTGGTACTGCTTAAAGATACCGCTTTAGTCTCCTTGATTGGGGTGACCGATTTGCTCAAGCAGGCTCAGTTGACCGCTGCGGCTACCCACGAAAGCTTTACCTGGTATGCCTGTGCTGCGGCTGTCTACTTAGTTATTACTTTGGTCACCCAGCAAGTAGTAAAACAGCTCGACAAAAAATACAGCCTCCAGGATGGGCAAACAGTATCGAAAAAATCATCAGTCAAAAAGTCAGCCAAAACTAACGCATTAGAAGGAGCAAACGCATGAATGAACAGCACGTTTGGCAACTGCTCGAAGGCTTGATCGTCAGCCTTGAACTGACCGCGGTATCCCTGCTGGTTGGTTGTACTCTTGCGTTATTGATGACATTGACGCTGGTTCTAAAGACACCGGGACTCCATTGGCTTAGCCGGGGTATCATCACCCTATTTACCGGTACACCGCTCCTAGTACAGATTTTTTTGATTTACTACGGTCCTGGTCAATTCGAGTGGGTACGCGAGAGTATTCTCTGGCACTGGCTGAGCCAACCTTGGTTCTGTGCCATGCTGGCACTGGCGCTAAATACCGCGGCATACAGCACCCAGTTGTTCAAAGGCGCATTCAATGCCATCCCTCGGGGCCAATGGCAGGCGTGTAAAGCCTTGGGCATGGATACCAAAGCCACATTGGGTGTATTGCTACCATATGCGATCCGCCGGGCAGTTCCAGCCTACTCCAATGAAGTAATTTTGGTTTTCAAAGGCACCTCTCTCGCCAGCACCATCACCATTATGGATATCATGGGCTATGCACAACGAATCAACGCCCAAACCTACGATACGCTCATGGTCTTCAGTATCGCTGGTGCCTTCTACTTGATGGTAAATGGCATTCTTACCCTGCTTTTCCGTCAGGTCGAGAAAAAAGCCCTCGCGTTCGAGATGGCCAGATAAAAAAGCCCCTCAACTCATCACAACGTCATATTTGAAAAGCTGGTAAACGCCAGCTTTTTTATTATGCAAAACCAACATCTGTAATAAATCATTTCTAATTAAACTCGCAGTGAAACAGTTTTTATATGTATTTTTTTAGCCACAAAACCAGCTATTAATTGTGTACAGAATTACCCTTCGGCTTACATAGTTAATATTTATACAGATCCAGATCACACTTTTCATCGTTCGTTTTATCACCAACCAGCTAAAAATCACCTTTATTTCGCTATACCTCGATCACCAACGCAACCAAAAACAAACCATTTTAACAAAAAACAAACACAGCACCCTATTAATAAATTTTCATAACCACCCATAAATAGTTATATAAAATCTCATCTCATTCATCTTTCCGTTACAGATCAAAAAAGAATTAACTAGGTAAAACGAATAGCTTTTGTCCGATTGAAACACCCCAAAAATATACCTTAAGATCCCTTTAAAACATTTGTTAACACTTTTCCTTTTAGCTCAATTAACAAAGTAGAACGGGTAGAACTATGACTAATGGAATCAGCACAGTTGCTAAGGATGAAAAGCAACGTGAATGGCGTGCTTTCTTTTTCATCACGGTATTTCTCTTTCCCATCCTTAGTGTTGCCGCCGTTGGTGGCTACGGTTTTTTCGTTTGGATGATGCAAATCTTCTTCTTGGGGCCTCCCGGCCATATGGGATAAAGCCAACATAACAACAATCAAATAACCACACACTGAGTACACAACATGAAAGCATTTCTCATTAAAGCTTGGCAGACCTTCTCTCGGCCAAGTGTTCATATCAGCCTTGGGGTTTTAACCCTCGGTGGCTTTATCGCAGGAGTTATTTTCTGGGGTGGTTTCAACACTGCGTTGGAAGCGACCAATACCGAAGAGTTCTGTATTGGCTGTCACACAATGGAAAATAACGTTTACCAAGAACTACAAGAAACCGTGCACTGGAAAAACACCTCGGGTGTTCGTGCCACCTGCCCTGACTGTCATGTCCCGCACAATTGGACTGACAAGATCGCCCGGAAAATGCAAGCCAGCAAAGAAGTGTTCGCCCAAGTATTCGGTGACTTAGACACCAAAGAAAAATTCGAAGAACGCCGTGTAGCACTGGCCCAGCATGAGTGGGATCGCTTCTCAGCCAACAAGTCATTGGAATGCAAAAACTGCCATGACTACGACAGCATGGATTTCGACAACATGCGCCCAACTGCCCGTATCCAGATGAAACAAGCGGCTGAGCGTGATCAAAGCTGCGTGGATTGCCACAAAGGCATTGCCCACAACCTGCCGAAAAACATGGACAGCTCCGGTGGCATGATCGGTGAGCTTGAGCAGTTGGCATCGAACACCAAGTTCGAAACAGGCCAAGAATATGTAAGCGTGCGCCACCTGCCGCTATACGAAGAAAAAGAGCTAACCACGGAAGCTGGTCTGCTAAACCCTGCATCATCAGTCAAAGTTATCGGCCAAACGGCAGATGCGATTGAAGTGGAAGTATCCGGTTGGCGTAAAGACAAAGGCTTTGGTCGTGTTATCCAGGAAGATTTCGGCATGAACATCGCCGTGGCTTCACTGCTTAAAGAGTCAGCAACCAACGATCAGGTTGTCGAGAAATTCGAGCGCAAAGAAGATGACCTAACCGGCCTTCCTTGGCAGCGTGTTACCGCCAAAGTGTGGATGAAGAAAGAGGCGCTGATGGCCGATGTCCAGCCTATCTGGGAAAAAGCAAAGCAGTCTTACAACACCAACTGCTCTGTGTGTCACACCCAACCGGATGAAGCACACTTTGATGCCAACACTTGGCCAGGCATGTTCAACGGCATGATGGCATTCGTTAACTTCGATACCGACAGCAAAGCCTTGGTGCTGAAGTACCTACAGAAACACTCATCTGATTTTGCAGATGGCCACCACTAAGCGATTGATGGAGTAATTGAATATGTCTGTAAGCAGAAGACGTTTCCTACAGGGTATGGTAGCCACTAGCGCCGCATCAGTGATTGGTCCAAGCCTGTTGGGTATGAACAAAGCCATGGCGGCTGAAACCGTAGGAACCTGGAAGGTATCAGGCTCTCACTGGGGCGCATTCCGCGCCCACATCTACGGTGGCAAGCTACAAGAAATCAAACCGCTGGAGCTGGATAAGCACCCAACCGAGATGCTCAACGGCATCAAGGGAATTCTTTACAGCCCGTCACGTGTGCGCTACCCGATGGTTCGCCTCGACTGGCTGAAGAAGCATAAATACAGTGCAGCGACCCGTGGTAACAACCGCTTTGTCCGCGTAACCTGGGATGAAGCCATCGATCTGTTCTACCGCGAACTGGAACGCATTCAGAAAGATTACGGTCCATGGGCCCTGCACGCCGGCCAAACGGGTTGGCGTCAAACCGGCCAGTTCCACAGCTGTGGTAACCACATGCAGCGTGTTGTCGGCATGCACGGTAACTACATCAAGAAAGTCGGTGACTACTCGACGGGTGCAGGTCAAACCATCTTGCCATACGTACTAGGCTCCACCGAAGTGTATGCGCAGGGTACTTCTTGGTCTGAAATCTTGGAGAACAGTGACAACATTGTACTTTGGGCCAATGATCCGGTGAAAAACCTTCAGGTTGGCTGGAACTGTGAAACCCATGAATCCTTCGCGTACCTGGAGCAGCTGAAAGAGAAAGTCGCCAAAGGCGAAATCAATGTGCTTTCCGTTGACCCGGTGAAAAACAAGACCCAGCGCTACCTGAACAACGACCACCTCTACATCAACCCGCAAACCGATGTGGCGTTTATGCTGGGTGTTGCGCACACGCTCTACACCGAAGAGCTTTACAACAAAGACTTCATCAAGACTTACTGCCTGGGCTTCGATGACTTCATCCAGTATGTGATGGGTGAAACCAAAGACAAGATCGAGAAAGATCCGGAATGGGCTGCCGAGATCTGTGGTGTATCCGCCGATAAGATCCGCGAGTTTGCCCGCATGCTGGTTAACGGCCGTACCCAGATGCTGTTTGGCTGGTGTATCCAGCGTCAGGAACACGGTGAGCAGCCATACTGGATGGGGGCGGTTATTGCAGCAATGGTGGGACAAATTGGCCTGCCAGGCGGTGGTATTTCTTACGGTCACCACTACAGCTCGATCGGCGTACCATCGACAGGCTTCGCTGCACCGGGTGGTTTCCCACGTAACCCAGATGAAGGCCAGAAGCCTAAATGGGATAACAACGATTTCAACGGCTACAGCAGCACTATTCCGGTAGCCCGCTGGATTGACTGTCTACTCGAGCCAGGCAAACAGATCCGCTACAACGGTTCTAAAGTGACCCTGCCTGATTACAAGATGATGGTGATCAGTGGCTGTAACCCTTGGCACCACCACCAGGATCGCAACAAGATGAAGAAAGCCTTCAAGGCACTTCAAACCGTTGTCACCATTGACTTTGCCTGGACAGCCAGCTGTCGCTTCTCGGATATCGTGCTACCGGCTTGTACCCAGTGGGAACGTAACGATATCGATGTTTATGGCTCATACAGTGGCCGTGGCCTAATTGCGATGCAGAAGCTGGTTGACCCACTGTTCCAGTCAAAAACAGACTTCGAAATCATGACGGAAGTTGCGCGTCGTTTCGGTCGCCACAAAGAATACACCCGTGGTATGGATGAGATGGAATGGGTTCGCCAGCTTTACAGCGAATGCCGTGATGCCAACAAGGCAAAATTCGACATGCCAGAGTTCGATGAGTTCTGGGAAAAAGGCTACTTCGACGCCGGTACAGGTAAGCCTTGGGTTCGCCATGCTGATTTCCGTGAAGATCCAGAGATCAACCCATTGGGTACGCCATCGGGCTTTATCGAAATCACCAGCCGTAAGATTGATCGCTTTGGTTACGAGCACTGTCAGGGCCACCCAATGTGGTTCGAGAAGAGCGAGCGTTCACACGGTGGTCCGGGCTCAGACAAACACCCTTACTGGCTGCAGTCTTGTCACCCAGACAAACGCTTACACTCGCAAATGTGTGAATCGGAAGAGTTCCGTGCCACCTACGCGGTACAGGGCCGTGAGCCAATCTACATCAACCCGCAAGATGCCGCTGCCAAGGGCATCCAAAACGGCGACTTGGTCCGCGTTTACAACGACCGTGGTCAACTGCTAGCCGGTGCTGTACTGACAGACAGCTACGCACCGGGCGTGGTTCGTATCGAAGAAGGGGCATGGTATGGTCCTCTGAACGAGAAAGAAGGCGCGATGGATACCTATGGCGATCCAAATACCCTGACTCAGGATATTCCGTCTTCTGAACTGGCTCAGGCAACCAGTGCCAACACCTGTCTGGTTGAGTTCGAGAAGTTCACCGGTAGCGTTCCGCCAGTAACGTCATTCGGCGGGCCGATTGAAGTAAGTTAATTCTCGCTGGTAGAAAACGAAGGGGAGTAGTCTGTGACTGCTCCCTTTTTTATTTATTTTGGTAACGGTTACACCACCTTTTCCCGTTGATTTTATTGAGCATGTTAAATATGTCTTATCTTTTTAATGCATTAATATTGCACCCGTTACACTGTCGGTGTTTAATAGTGACCAAGCTTAATTCGAACTAGGATGTGTAGCCATGGCTACGATTAAGGATGTGGCCAAACTGGCCGGTGTTTCCGTTGCGACGGTATCACGCGTTATCAATAAATCTCCCAAAGCCAGTCAAGCCTCAATTGCATCAGTAACACAAGCGATGAAAGAGCTGGGCTACCGCCCCAATGCCAATGCCAGGGCCTTGGTCAGCCAATCAACCAATACTATCGGTGTGGTGGTCGGCGATGTATCTGATCCTTTTTTCGGTTCGATGCTAAAAGCCATCGATCAGATCGCACGACAAAATGGCAAACAAATTCTTATCGGCAATGGTTATCACAATGCCACCACCGAAAGAGAGGCCATCGAACTGCTCATCAACAGTCGCTGTGAGTCTTTGATCATCCACAGCAAAGGACTGAGTAACCAAGAGCTGATCGATTTTGCCAATGAGGTACCGGGCATGGTGGTCATTAACCGCTTTATTCCGGAAATTGCCCATCGCTGTATCGCACTTGATAACCACAAAGGCTCCTACCTGGCAACAGAGTACCTGATCAAAAATGGCCACCAGCATATCGGCTATGTGTGCTCGAACCACGACATCGAAGATACCGAGCAGCGCCTTGCTGGATACCTAGATGCGCTGCGCGCCTATAACTTGCCGGCCGATGACAACTACATCGAATACAGCTCCCCGGATGAAGCCGGTGGTGAGCATGCGATGATGAACCTGCTATCCAAAAACCTACCGATCACAGCGATTGCCGCCTATAACGACAACATGGCCGCAGGCTGTTTATCGGTGTTGGAAGAAAATGGGATTACCCCGCCGCAAGATATCTCTCTGATCGGTTTCGATGATGGTATCATCGCCAAGTATTTGAGCCCGAAACTGACCACGGTGCGCTACCCGATCAACATCATGGCGGAGCAAGCAGCAAACCTTTCGCTCGCTCTCGCCAAAGGTGATGAGAACAAGACATGTACCCGGATGTTTGTCCCTACCCTAGTACGTCGCTTGTCCGTCGCTCAAAAATAAAAAGCAATAAGAGGAATGTATGCTTAATCTCGAAAAACAGTTGGCCTTTATCAACGAACTGGATCGCCTGAAAGCGGTATACCGCAAAACCATGGTCAAGCCTGATAACAACCGCCAGGAAAACAGTGCAGAGCATAGCTGGCACATTGCGCTTATGGCTCAAGTGCTGAAAGACTACATTGAAGAGCCAGTTGATGTGAATCGTGCCATCATGATGCTGCTCATTCATGACATTGTCGAGATCGATGCCGGTGACACTTTTGCTTTTGCCGAACAACACGAGCTAGACGGTCAGGAAGAAAAAGAAATCGAAGCCGCCAATCGCCTGTTCGGTTTATTGCCTGACGAACAGTTCGCTGAAATGAAATCGTTGTGGATAGAGTTTGAGCAGGCTGAAACCGCAGATGCCCGCTTTGCCAAAGCCATGGACCGTATTTTGCCGCTGATCCAGAACATGTCCAATGAGGGTGGCAGCTGGGTTAAGCACACCGTGAGCAAGCAACAGGTGCTTAAGCGTAACGAGTACCTGGAAAAAGTCACGCCGAAACTTTGGCAATATGCCTGTGAGCAAATTGATTTAGCTGTTGAGAAGGGCTGGTTAACCAACAACTAATACCGGCATCATAAAGGCCGTGCAGATTAGAGCAATCTTCACGGCCTTTTGTTGACTAGGTCACTGACACATTTTTCGCTGCCATGACTAATGAGAAATTCCTTTTCTCTACATTCCATACTGTTGTGCGTTACTTATCTTTGTTAATCAGCGCCGTTTTGTAAGCAAGGTTACCTTCTTGGTCCATTGCCCTGAACTTCACACTACCTGAGCGATTGGAAGCAACAGTCACGTAAACCCTACCATGTTCATCGGTGGTGAAAGTACCAGTACCTGGAACATTGGTTGTAATTTGCACATTGCTAGCGGGTGCTCCGTTTTCGCTGACTTTTACCCATGCGCCTTCGTTTTGCGGAGTAACATCAAGGTTTAAATCGGCCATCACTGGTGAGCTTAGTAATACAGTCGCAGCAATCATAGTACCTGTAAGCTTAAGCATATCTCTTCTCCATTAATATTTTCATTTGGGCTCGGAGTTAAATTTAGCTAGAGCATCAAGATAAAGAAACATTAAGAATTAAACATGTCGTTCGAATAATTCGAACATGATTTTTGACCCTGACATTGGTTTACGTTTATACGCAAACCTTTTACCATCAAGATAATAAACCAACCCCATCTAAATATTCAGAGAAAAACATCATAAAATTCCACATTTACACAATAACTATTTTTCAACAACTCTATTTCATTACCCTACATGGTTAAGCTATAGAGCATAAGACATAACAAAGTTATATAAGTCGTTCAAATTCTCAAAACTGATACAGATGAACGGTAAATTACCGTAAAACACCGTCAATTGAACGGTATATAATTAGCGGCATGTAAAGATAATTTACCCAGATTATGTTGAGAAACCGTATCAAAAGTCATAATTCAAACTGACCGTACTGTAGATATCATCATTGATTTGATCAGAGGCAAGCGTGGCCTGGTGTAGTAAGTGCACACGTCAGCTTTTTGCTGCCATTCCTTGTCCTCGTAGGCTAGAACGGCCCCTAAACTCACCGTGAATGAAATGGTGGTGGTTCGCGAGAAAATGAAGCCCAATTTAGCATTAACGGTCTGCCGGATGGTTAACACCATCATTTGTCACCACATCACCCAACTCAAATGGGTTGACACCTTCCAGGCACCCTATGTTGTAACCGTATTCTTCCGGCTTTGAACGTCTTTGGTGATGGGTATAAATGCCACACTCAGAGCAGAAGTAGTGCTTGGCGGTATGGGTGTTGAATTGGTACAGCTTAAGGACATTCTGCCCTTTAATGATTCGAATACCATCAAGTTTGACCGAGCCCACTATCGCCCCTTTACGACGGCAAATGGAACAGTCGCAACGCCGGGGGTTTTCGATGCCGTTGGGTAAGCTCAGCTCTAATTCGACGGCGCCGCAATGGCAGGTTGCCCGATGCTTGGATTGAATTACTGTTTCACCGACACATTTAATCATCTTCTTTCCTTGAACAAAATGCCCGTCATAAGCATTAGTCAATAACTAGGCTGCCGTCGTCATTAAACTCCCAGCAATCACCATAAGCCACTTCCCATAGGTACCCATCAGGATCGGAAAAATAGCCACTATAGCCCCCCCAAAACACATCTTGGGCCTGCTTTTCAATTTTACCGCCGGCTTTTTCCGCCAAAATTAGTACAGCATCGACCTCTTGTTTCGAACGGGTATTATGGGCCAAGGTCACGCCAGAAAATCCTGTTTTCTCCACTTTGAAGTCAGGCGATACATCCTCAGCCAATGCGTGTAATGGATATAGCGCCAAGCACACACCGCCCGTCTTGAAAAAGATAATACCGTCTTCTGGTTTTCTCGAAGACGGGAAGCCGAGTTTACTGTAAAACGCAAATGAGGCATCAAGATCTTGAACGCCTAAAGTAATGATGCTGATCCGTGGTTCCATGATAATTCCTTTTATCCCTTGTCCACTTCATCTTAGCGTGTTCTTCAAGTCGGGTCACTCCAAAGCAAAAAGGCCACAAAGTGGCCTTTTGGTTCCTACTTCCAGAAGCGGTTATTGTTGCACTTCCACCTCTTTCAATTCAGGCTCAGCGTTATAAAACTCACCTCGCTGAATTTTCGCCCTCACTTTCGCGTGCTCTTCTTCAGTAAAGGTATAGCGCGACATAATGAAAATACGGATCACCGCCCCCAATGCCGGCAGCAAAGAGACACAGAAGAACAATCCACTCAATGCTGATGCTGATTGTTCTGCATTAGGGACATAGCCAATCATGGTTAGAATAATACCGGTCAGGCCACCGGCTACCGCTACTGATAACTTGCCGGTGAATGTTTGGCCCGAGAAAGTAATTGCAGCGCAGCGCTTACCTGTACGGTAGTAAGAGTACTCCACAGTATCGGCGATCATTGCCGAGATCAGCGGGTTCGTCATCATGAAAATAGCCGTGATCACCGAAAGCCAGATCATTACCGTTGTTGGGTTGTCATACCCTGTAAAGTAAAAACCAACACGGGCCACAACCTCTAATGCACACAGCACGATGAAAATATCACGCTTACGGAACCGCTTGGTCAGCATTGGGGTGGCTAAGCAAGCTATCGCACTGACCAAGGTGATTGTACCGATGACCGATACCAGCGAGGCATCACCCATGTTGTAGGTAAAGAAGAAAATATACATGCCGTTCACGATGTTGAAGAACACATTCATGAAGAAAGCAGCAAGGATGAAGAACAATGGCTTATTCTGACGTACCGCTTGGAAAGTCTCTTTTAACGTCACCTGACCGTCAGAGGCGGTTTCGATACGCTCACGGGTGTTGAAGAAACCGTTGAGCATAAATGCAAGGCCGATCAGCATGAGGATAATCACCGCTGGTAGGTAGCCTTGATCCGCCCGCCCCTCAGCGAACATCGCCGACAGCTTCGGGAAGAAAATCATCGTGGCACCGATACCGGCATTCACGCCAAGCATCGCGCACGTTGCCGCTTTTGCACGCTCCTGCGGCTCATCGGTCATTACCGAAGACATTGACCAAAAAGGGACATCGGAAATGGTGTAGAGCGTACCCCATAAAATATATGTCACACCGGCGTAGAACACCTTGGTCGATGTATCGGCATCCATGTTATAGAAAGAAGCGATAGTTACCAGAACAATCAAGAAAGGAGTGAACAGCATATAAGGGCGGAATTTGCCAAAGCGGGAATTCAAGGTATCCATATAGCCCGCAATAATCGGGTCATTCACCGCGTCCCAAACCCGGGCAATGAGGAAAATCATACTCGCCGCAATGGGGGAAATACCCAAAATATCGGTATAAAAATAGAGAATAAACGAGCCGACAAGGCCAAAGCTAAAGCATTGACCTACCCCATAGCCGAAATAGGACATGAGCTCTTTGGGTTGCAATTTATTTTGTAGGGTTTTCATCTTCACGTCTCACACTGTGCTTATCATTGTAGTCAGGTGCAAGTAAGCCAGACCAAAAGTGGTTACTGGCTCACTTTGTGTCTGGTTAATTGGTCATTGCCAGTTTCTGAATCAAGTCAACTTCTGACTGGTCGTAAGGCGTCCCATCTTCATGGAGCAGATCGTGGAACCAGCGGGATTGATAGTCGCTGTCAGCACGCTTGATTTCCGGCCACGGCAAGTGAGTCTGCGTTTTTCCTTTTACTAGCCCCCATTGATAGCAGCCAATCTGCTTTTCATGAAAAACCGGTAGCTGCTCATGAAGATTGGAGTCGGCATGACGAGCAAGCCATTCGGTGCACATCATCGGCCTGTCATAAGCCGAAACAATCTCAACCGCTTTACCAAACAGATCCAACGGTAAATAAGCGTGGAAGGTAATGATGTCAGACAATTCCATCGCTCTGCGGTCAGTTGGATGCTCATACATAGGTAAACTGCGGTCTAGAATGCTGGGGGCATGCCAGGCACCAACAGTCAATGGCTGAACCGGATCGCAATCACGCGCCCACTCAAACGCTTTCTCCATCAGCTGGTGGCTGCATGCTTCCATCTCTTCATCAAAAGCCAGCTCACCTTCGAGGGTGAATATCATCCGATTGGTCGGTTCGTTGTAGAGATCCCAGATAGTAATTCGGCTGTCTGACTGATACGTAGAGACGATATCGCGCACATAGGCCTCAACCCGGCCCCACTGACCTGGGTCCATAACGATATTTCGTCCGGGACTGGCCGCAGCCTGGCTGTTATGCAGATCAGGCACGGGCACTTTTTGCTGGCCCAGGTATGGGTGATCGCCAGAGAACCCGCAATCATCCATCAGTGTCATCATCACCTTAATCTGCAGGCGCTCACAAATCGCCAGGAAAGCATCAATCCGCTGATGCAGGCCATCGCGATCGGCTTGCCAAACAATGAAAGGTAAATTGGTACGCAGGGTGTTATAACCGGCTTCTACCGACCAAACGAGTTCCTGTTCAATCACCTCAAGGTCAAAGCTTTCGGCTTGCCACATTTCCGTCCAGTTCACCGCGGTACGCGGCAAATAGTTAAAACCTCGAAGCCAACCTTGCCCCTTGTGCCATTGCCACGCTTTTTCATTAGACCACTGTTTAATCATCTCAACCTCAAAATAATGATTAGCTAATATATTAGCTAATGTATTAATTGCGTTGAATTGATCAATATTCCACTTAGTTTGCTGCTCATGAGATCACATTTCTTGTGATTTTCATGTATCAAAACGTGATCTAACACACTTTCCAGATGAAAGAACCCAGCTTGATTTGCTAATATATTTGCTAATTTATCAGCTAATGAAATTGCATCATCAATGAGTATCAAAAAGCGGATCACCATGAGAGATATCGCCTCGGCTGCCGGGGTGTCTCAACCAACTGTCTCACTGGTTCTCAACGGCTCACAGTCAATAAAACTGGCAGAAGCGACCAAGAAGAAAGTATTGGATGCCGCACAAAAGTTGGGGTATGAACATAAGCGCGCGTCGCATTCAAAAGGACGGCCGAAGAAAATCGCTTTAGTGATCAACGGGCTAAATCACTACGATCCCTTTATTGAAGCCGTTAACGCTGCCCGTGAAGCCGCCTGGCAGCAGGATCGGGTATTGGTGACATTTGATTACAGCAACGACAAGCTATTAGCTGCCCAGATCCAGAATGAAATCGAACAAGGGGAATACGATGGGCTGATATACGCCTCGAGTATGACTCGGGCCCTGTCGCCCAACATCAGTATTGATGCACCGACAGTTCTGTTGAACTGTTACTGTAAAGATCACGCCGATCTGCCGAGTATTCTTCCGGCTGACAAGCTCGGTGCTTACAAAGTAACGGAGCACCTGCTGGCACAGGGTTACCATCGTATCGGCATGATTTGCGGTGAAAAATGGATGGATGCAAGCACCGATCGACTTAATGGCTACCGCCAGGCATTGATCAATAACGATATCATTCCCGATGAGGCCCTGGTCAAGGAAGGAAACTGGTCCTTAAAAGAAGCGCATCAACAAACGCTGGCCTTGCTCGACCTGCCCAACCCGCCCGAGGCTATCTTTATCGGCAGCGATTACATGGCTATAGGCTGCTATCAGGCAATTGCTGAGCGCGGCTTGTCGATACCCGGGGATATCGCCCTGGTCAGCTTTGACAACCAACAAGTCGCCAGTGAATTCACGCCGGGCTTAACTTCTGTCGAGCTGCCTTATTCCGACATGGGACGCCAATCGGTAGAAACCCTTATCGAGCTGGTCAACAAGCAGCCCTTGATGTCTCCGACCATCAAGGTTGAAGGTGATGTCATCGTCCGAGAATCGTCTGTCAGACAATAGCGAATATGCTTGTGTTCGATATCATGGTGGCATGCTGATGTGCTAAGACGACGGCATTTTGCCCCTCATGGTTAACCTTGTCCTAGAGGGGTTATGGTGTGCTTCCATTCGGATCTCAGTACCCCATATTTTACTGAGTCATAATATTCGCCATTATAATAACGGACTTTACGTAAGCAGGCTTCTTGCAGAAACCCCAACTTCTCTGCACAAATCATCATCCTCGGATTACCTGACCAGGTTGTTAACCCTACCCGCTCAATTTCTTTGGTGGCAAATAAGTGGCTTACCCAGGGTATCAGGGCAAGATACCCTATCCCCTGCCCCCAGTAATTTGAATCATAAATCACGACCCCGACTTCCAGCCAGCGCGTTGATTCGCACTCCCAATAATAACTGACCGAACCAACAGGGACTCCCCCTTTAGTTATCAGTTGCATACTTTCGCCTTCATACATGCGCGCAAAGAGATTAGCCTTAAAATCGGCAAGTGTAGGAGTCTTATAGGGGAAATAGGGACCGTTAAACTGGGTCCAGGCCTCATCCTTGGTCACCAGTAGAAACAGTTGCTCCAACTCGTCTAACAGGGCTGGTCTAAGGCTAATAGGGTTGAGAGACAAGTAATATCCTCCGTACATCCTCGATGAAGTATGGCTCAGCCTAAAGCACTACACGCAATAAGGCACACTATCACCGACGATAGATGAAAAAACAACAAAGCGGTGTCTGATTTTCAAGCAAATAATGTTTGCATTGCTAGACTAAATAGTAGTTAACATTAATCGAATTAAATACTTACATTTTGTGGGGACATGGAGGAAACCATGAATGCTCTATCCATTAAGCAACGCTTGGTATTGCTTATCCTGATCGCTGTATCTTCCCTTTTGTTAGCCACCTTACTTGCGGTCTTTGACAAGAGAGACAGCATGCTGGACGAACGCAAAAATCAAATTCAAATCCTGGTCGAAACTGCGGAAACATTAGTGTCAAGTCTCCATCAGCAAGCCCTGCAAGGCCAGATTTCGAACGATGAGGCAAAGCAACGGGCCATTTCCGCCCTCAATGCAATGCGCTATGGCGACAATGGCTACTTTATGGTGTACGACATGACAAGCACCATGGTCAACCACCCTATCAATCCAACGTTAAACGGAAAAGATCTCTCCAAGCTTGAAGATATCAACGGGGTACTGATCGTCAAAGAGCAAGTCATCGCAGCCAAGCAAGGCGGAGGGTTTGTTTCTTATCACTGGAAAAAAGCCAGCCAGGATGAAACCCCGTACCCCAAAATTGCCTATTCTCTGGCATTCGAGCCCTGGGGTTGGGTACTCAACACCGGACTCTATACCGATGACGTCGATACTCTCTTCTACCAGGATGTCCGGAACTTAATGTCTCTGGTCGCCCTGTTGACATTGCTGCTTATTGCTGTTTCGCTGTATATCAACAAGACAATCACCTCTCCCCTCGCCCACTTGCAGGCGACTTTGCATCAGGCCGGAACCAATCTCGATCTTACCTTGCGCCTAGCTGTCGAGGGCAAAAATGAAATTTCTGCGGTCGGCTTGGCTTTTAACACCCTCATGGCAGCTTTCGAGAGTACATTACAGGCTATCCATGCTGGTGCGCAGCAACTAGAAGGACAAGCGACAAAGCTAGAAAAGCTGTCTAGCCATATTGTGGGGGCATCAAACCAACAGTCCGATGACACCAACTCCATTGCCGCTCTGGTTGAAGAGTTCTCTCAAAGTATTCACACCATTTCCCATGATGCCGACACGATGAATTCCCTATCTAATGAGAGCGGAGTGAAAGCCAGTGAAGGAGCATCATCAATGCGTGCTGCCATAGACAACTTGAATGACATGTCGCAAAAATCACGCCGGTCAAGCCAGGCTATCTCTGCCCTTGATCAACATTCAAAACAAATAGAAGGCATTGTCAGTGTCATCAATGATGTTGCCGAGCAGACCAACCTCCTGGCACTCAATGCTGCGATTGAAGCTGCCCGTGCCGGCGAGCAAGGCCGCGGATTTGCGGTTGTTGCCGACGAAGTAAGAAACCTTGCGGTCCGCACTTCCGATTCAACCAAGCAGATTGCCTCAACCATTCAAGAATTACGTTCTGGTATTGAAACCACTGTTGTCCATATTGAAGACAGCGTTTCTTCGGTAAGCGACAACTTATCACAGACAATAGAAGCAGAAACCCAAGTCGGTGAAATGCACCAGATGTCACAGACACTAAACACCTTAATTGAAGAAATATCATGTTCGCTTCACGAACAATCAATCGCCAACCAAGAGCTGGCAGAGAGAATCCAGCAGATAGCCGAAATGGCCACTAACAACCATCAATCAGCCAGCGATGTCCAAGGTACAGCCAAAGAAGTCAGCATCCTGGTGTCGTCATTCCATCAGTCCATCGGTAAATTCAAGGTTGCTCTTCAATAAACTGAAAGCAAAAAACGAGAAGCCCTAAACGGCGGGCTTCTCGTCTATTCCACCAGCTGCTATCCGTCACGTCATCATTTCTCAAACGAGCCAGTTTGGCCATATCCTTAACGAGACGGGATAACATCAGACAATCTCTGTTAGGACGGCCTTTTTACGCTTGGTCGGCTTTACGCTACTGGCTGCTTGTGGCTTACGCCACGTACCATCCTTTTGGCGACGGTGGAAATGGACAGGTAATTTATCGTCTGGTTGGGTCCAAGGCGATTCTCTCAACGCTTGCTGCATATCCTTATACCCGCAGTCACGCCGTAGCCGAATCGAGCGACGAGAAAACTCAGTATCGCTAAGCGGGATATGCCCTTGCAATGGGTCAAAGGTTATATGGACAATGTCTATCTTCTTCCCTGCCGTCAGGGCTGTCACATCCGGCACCTGGGCACTAGATATTAGCTCGGGGGCTGCCCGTTTAAGGTGATCGAGGTTGCGCTTGGCAACCAGTGCTTCAAGGTGCTCGCAAGTACGGCTCGCATACTGGATTTCCTTCTCACGCCACAGCACTTCAGGCATAGTTTGCGGTAGTTCGCCCTTGGCATTCCACAGATCAACCATGAAAATCAGTAGATCTTCATCTTCGGCTAGCTCGAGAATACCGTTCAAAGGCGTATTGGATACAACCCCGCCGTCCCAATAATGATCCTCCCCAATCTTGGTTGCGGGGAATCCCGGTGGCAATGATCCACTCGCCACGGCATGTGCGGGCTCGATGGTGTCCGAATAGCTATCGAAGAACACCAACTCACCATCGGTCACTCTTGTTGCCCCAACCGTCAGTCTTACCTCATTGCTGTTGATCAAGCCGAAGTCTGATAACTCGGCCATGGTGTCAAACAGCGGAGCTGTATTGTAGAAGCTTGTGGCACCGTCACCGGGAGAGGCGACCCATGGGTTAACCAGTCTCGGGTAGAAGAAGTTAGGCTGACCAAATGCTAATGCCGTATTGGCACTGACGGTATTGAAGGCCAATGAAAATTCAGTGGGAATGGTTACATCTGTTCCCGGCCAAGAAATCCTCTCCCAAAACCTTTCAAGCTGCTCAAGCCGAGCTTCCGGTTTATTACCAGCCAAAATCGTAGAATTAAGCGCGCCGATAGAGATACCTGCAAACCAGTCCGGTGTGTAACCGGCTTCCTCCAAAGCCTGATAGGCCCCGATATGATAAGCCCCTAATGCCCCGCCACCTTGTAGCACCAAGCACACCTTGGGCTTTCTGCCAATACTTGTTGTCTTCGCCATGCTCTATTTCCTTGAGTTAATAAACACTTACACAAATCGCTTGGATATGTTTTCTATAGACCAAGAAAATAGGCACAGCCATTAAGGTTTCTAGTCAAACAACAACAACGGAAAAGGCGTCACAGTTTGTCAAAAGGGTGTTTCACCAATCAACATACCAATTAGTCATTGTTCTCGAATGACAAGCTATTAGGACAAGTTACAAACTGCTTTGCGAGGGGCTTAATGGGAAAAAGTTATACGTTAATGACCAAGATCAATTTATTGCGCATACATTAGTCGTATGTTGTAAACATGTTACACCAGAAAAGGATGCGTATATATGGAGCTAATACAAGATCCAAGATGTTATACCGACATCTGTATCGATGGAAAATGGTTTCACCATGACCACTGTACCGATACGGCCTATATGCTGTGGGGAGGCTCTTCACCCCATATCCAGTTAGATAGAACTCCGAAAACTGAAAACGAACTCATAGAACTACTCTCGCATGCCAACCAAAACGAATGACCTGGACATTACATAGCTGGTACTTAATATATAGGCACCAGCTAATCGTCACAGTGCAAAGTTGAACCCGCAATTATTCGTCAACAGTAAATCTCTTACCTAGCCTTGTGAAAATGAAATAAATAGGCAAATAAATTACCAAAAGTATCAATGTATCGAGCAAAAAGTGTAGTTCACCTGCCGCCAAAGTGGCGCCGACGAAATAGTTCTTAACCGTTATGGCACAAAATACCGACACGAACGTGACAATGACAGTCATATAGTTTTTTTTCATGCTTAAAACCAGATACAGCGTCTCTAATTAATCAGACGGAGATTATACTACTTCCCAACGTCTTTCTTCACCTGTTTACGGGCGAGTATCCGTACATGAACGGATTCATCTACACGCGTAAGGGCTTTCAGAGATAGAATAACTGCTCTTCACTTACCCCATCATCGCCAAATGTAATCAATCCGGCACCGACAATTTCACCGAGCTGCCACTTACACCATGCTTTGTCGCCATCGACCATGACATTGGTGATCTCCATTTTTTCGCCGTGCTTCCTCAGTTCAGAGATATACCCTGGTAAATCACCTTTACCATAGGCAATACCATCCATATCCAACAGCTGATATTCGGCTGTCACATTGGCAGCGATAGCTGTAGCATCCAAGCAACCAAACCCGTTTGCATAACCACCCAACTTCTCTTGTGCTGACATAATATTGTCCTCTGCCTTGTTCAGTTCAGCTAACCTCCATTTGCAGTATAGTTGGTTACGCTTATACCTATACCAAGGCCGAAGCTATCGCACCTGTGCAATGACCCGCATCATGACAGTGAACAGGGTTGCAAGCCACGACACGTTAACGTTGGTCCATACGGGCACCAATAAAAAAGCCCGCTCATACGAGCGGGCAAACCCCAATTTAACAACAAAAAACAAAGCAACTAAAAAATAAACCGGTAACCGGTGTAATGAGCGTAGGTCTGGTTTGGCCGCAGAATGCTATCACCCGGCCACTCTGGATGGTTTGGCGCATCTGGCAGGTATTCAGTTTCTAAGCAAAAGCCCTGGTGGATACGGTATTCACCCGATGTCCCTTTTGTACCCGACAGAAAGTTACCCGTGTAGAGTTGCACAGCTGGCTTGGTCGTTTGGACCATCATGGTAATTTTCTGATCCGGCGAGATCACTTTGACACAATCACTAATACCATCACAGACTTCAGGTTTTAGCAGTAATGCATGGTCATAGCCACCCACCAATACCTGCTCAGGATCAAGGCGAAGATCCTGAGCGATGGTTTTACCCTTCCTGAAGTCAAATCCAGTTTGTGCAACCGATTTCAACTCTCCGGTAGGTATACCTACGTCGGAGGTAGGAACGAACCTATCCGCGCTAATCGTTAGCTCATGGCCTAAGCAATCCTCTCCAGAGGCTTCTCCTACCAAGTTAAAGTAAGCATGATTGGTGAAGTTCACAGGACAGGGCTTATCGCAGTTCGCCTGATAGCTAATCGCTACCGTGTTGTCTTCAGTCAGCTCAAACGTCACTTTCGCTTCGAGGTTACCTGGAAAACCTTGGTCGCCATCTTGAGAAAACAGACAAAAGGCAAGCTTCGAGTCCGTACGAGAATCCAGTGCCCAACGACGCTGATCGAAGCCCTCAGGCCCGCCATGCAGTGTATTGCCCGCTTGGTTGGTGCTAACGTGGAATGTTTTGCCATCGTTCGTAAATTGCCCACCGGCAATACGGTTGGCGTAGCGCCCTACCGTCGCGCCAAAATAGGCACTCTGCTTAAGATGATCCGTCATGTTGGCGCAGCCAAGCAGCACTTCTCTCGCATCACCGTCTACAGGCACTGTACAACTCAGCCACGTGGCACCAATATCCATGAACGTTGCCGTCATACCTGCCTCATTGGTAAGCGTAAACAGGTTGGCAGGGCGACCGTCAAAGGCCGCCTCCATTGTCATGGTTTCGTGCAGCGCTAACACTTTATGTGGTAGTGTCATTTCATATTCCTTCTTTGAGCAATCTCAACTTAGGCGAGTGCACCAGCGCCAGCTTTTGCCTTACATACATAAATGGTCTCTTTCAACCCAGTCTCCGCCTCATATTTCTCAGCAAGGGCAGCCTTCACCTCTTCAACCAAGGCTGGCGGCACAATCGACACTACACAACCGCCAAAACCGCCGCCAGTCATACGCACACCACCTTGATCGCCAATGACGGCTTTGACAGTGTCAACAATGAAATCAATCTCACGGACAGTGATTTCAAAGTCATCGCGCATCGAAGCATGAGACTCAGCCATCAGCTCCCCCATACGCTTCATGTCACCTTGACTCAATGCGATAGCAGCTTCTTCAGTACGATCGTTTTCGCTGATCACGTGGCGAGCACGCTTGGCGACCATTTCGTCAAGCTCATCGACACGAGCATTAAACTGTTCAATCGTGACGTCACGCAATGCTTTCACACCAAAAATACGCGCCGCTTCTTCACACTGTGCACGGCGGGTGTTGTATTCGCTGTCAACCAAACCACGTTTTTTGTTCGAATTGATGATAACCACCGCCATATCTTCCGGCATAGAAACCGCTTTGGTCTCCAGCGAACGACAGTCAATCAACAGGGCGTGGTTTGCTTGGCCTTCGGCAGAGATCAACTGATCCATGATGCCGCAGTTACACCCTACAAATTCGTTTTCCGCCTGCTGACCATTCAGGGCAATTTCCTGCTGGCTGATTTCTAGCGCATAAAGTGTCTTGAATGTCTGTCCAATCACCACTTCCAATGCAGCAGAAGAGCTCAGGCCCGCACCTTGGGGAACATTGCCGCTTACAGCGATATCCGCACCGGCAAACTCATAACCGCGACCACGTAGACACTTGACCACACCCTTGATGTAGTTGATCCACATACACTCTTCGTCGAAAGCAATCTCGGACGTCAGGTCAAATTCTTTGGTTTGATTGCCATAGTCCACAGACACCACGCGCACAATATTGTCATCTCGACGAGCAGCCGCAACAACCGCTTGATAATCAATCGCACATGGCAGTACGAATCCATCATTATAATCAGTATGCTCACCGATCAAATTCACACGGCCCGGAGCCTGGATCAGGTGTGTCGCTTCATAACCCAATACGGAAAAAAATGAAGTATTAACAGCGTCAGTCAGTAGTTGTGTTTTAGACATAATTTGTTCCTATCTTTCTGTATGGGGTGTTTATTGTTGTTCGCGGTAGTGAACGTCGCTTAGGGCACGCAATTTGTCTGCCGCCTGCTCTGCCGTGAGATCACGCTGACTTTCAGCCAACATTTCATAACCCACCATGAACTTGCGCACCGTCGCAGAGCGTAGTAATGGCGGATAGAAGATGGCATGAAGCTGCCAATGCTCAGTTGAAGTATCACCATCTTTGAAAAACGGTGCATAATGCCAGCCCATCGAGTAAGGGAATGAGCACTTAAACAGGTTGTCATAACGGCTGGTGAGTTTTTTAATCGCAACAGCAAGATCATCACGCTGCTCGTCAGTCAAATCGTTCATACGGCGGATATGGGCTTTCGGCATCAACATGGTTTCAAATGGCCATGCCGCCCAGTATGGAACAACGGCAATCCAATGCTCGGTTTCAACGACGGTACGTGAACCGTCAGCCATTTCAGCTTTTGCATAATCCACCAGCAAATTTGTGCCTTGCGCTTGGTAGTACGCTCGTAGGTTTTCATCTTTGCGGGCGATCTCGTTTGGCAAAAAGCTGTTTGCCCAGATCTGACCATGTGGGTGTGGCTGGGAACACCCCATTGTTGCCCCTTTGTTTTCAAACGCCTGAACCCACACATATTCTTGGCCAAGCTCTTCAATTTGCTCATTCCAGGTGTCAATCACTTTGCGAATCGTACCGACGGGTAGTTCTGGCAAAGTTTTGCTGTGATCCGGGGAGAAACAAATCACTCGGCTCAAACCACGGGCACTTTCACAACGGAAAAGAGGGTTGTCAGATCCCGGGGCATCCGGTGTATCCGGTGTCAGCGCCGCATGGTCATTATTGAACACATAGGTATCGGCATAGTCCGGGTTTTTATCACCTGAAACACGGGTATTGGTCGGACACAAAAAGCACTCGCTATCGTAGCTCTTGTCTTCTGCTTGTTGCGGGATTTCATCAGCCCCCTGCCATGGACGCTTAGCACGATGTGGGGAAACCAAAATATATTGCCCCGTCAACGGATTGTATCGACGATGCGGGTGATCAACTGGATTAAACTTTTGCTCAGACATTTTTAAAACTCGCAACTACAGTGTTACTGCAAATAGAAATAAAGGCAGGAGCAGGTAAACTTAGGGGTGAAAACGCACCTACTCCCAAAATCAATTTAAGGCCAATCAGTACCCATTCGGGTTGTCAGACTGCCAACGCCAAGTATCAGCAGCCATCGCTGTGACATCGAACCTGGCTTCCCAACCAAGCTCTTCACGCGCTTTAGCCGGATCAGCCCAACACTCGGCAATATCACCAGGACGGCGTGGACAAATTTTGTAAGCCACATCATGACCACATGCCTTGCTAAAGGCATCGACCATTTCGAGCACGCTGCTACCCTTGCCTGTCCCTAGGTTATAGATATGTAATCCCGGCTTTTCGCCAACCGTGCGCAGGGCGGCAATATGGCCATCGGCCAAATCCATAACGTGGATATAATCACGAATGCCGGTCCCGTCCGGTGTTGGATAATCATTGCCGAACACAGAGAGATATTCACGGCGTCCCACTGCAACTTGGGCGATAAATGGCATCAGGTTATTAGGGATACCTTGCGGGTCTTCACCCATAATGCCAGATGGGTGGGCGCCAACTGGGTTGAAGTAACGCAGCAAGGTGATACTCATTTCAGGGACTGCAACCTGAATATCGCGCAGACACTCCTCGACCATGTACTTGCTGCGGCCATAAGGGTTGGTCACTTGACCTGTTGGTGTCGTTTCCTTGATTGGGATTTCAGTAGGATCACCATAAACCGTTGCGGATGAGCTGAACACCAAACTGTTCACACCTGCCTGCTTCATGGCATCAACGAGCATCAATGTGCCATGGACATTGTTGTCGTAGTATTCAAGCGGTTTTTGTACTGACTCACCCACGGCCTTCAAGCCTGCAAAATGGATGACAGAGCGAATATCATGCTCTGAGAAAATTTGATCCAGTATCTCTCGATCACGAATATCACCATGATAGAAAGTTGGTGTTACACCAGTCAGTGTTTCAACTCGCTCAAGCACGGCTTCTTTACTGTTACAAAGGTTGTCCAGAATGATTGGCTCAAGGCCTGCGTCAATCATTTGTACACAGGTATGGCTTCCGATATATCCCATACCTCCCGTTACTAATACCTTCATCACTCTCTCCCAATTCACTCACAGTGACAGCCAACCACCTCATCGAGGACAGCCTATTGTTGTTAACTGCGAGTAAGTTTATCAATAAGCTCGAAATGAAATCTGTGATCATTGCCACATTGTGTAAACGTTTTCACAAATTTTATGGCATTACTGCTATCGCCAAATTGAATCAGTCTCGCCTCCCGATTAAGGAAAAAGAAAATAAACACTACAAAATCAACAGTATAAGCAAAAATAAAACGAAGGAATTTACATTTCACCGCTTTAGACACAGCGTGAAATCAGAGCGCTGAAATCTGACATTTAGTGAAAACGATTACCCAAAAGAAGGGAGACGAACAAAAAGCAAAATGAAAGGCGCGCTAAATACAGGCCATATGTCTATGCAATGTGATGCGCAAAGCTAATTTGATATTTCGATATGCATCTACTAGCAGTTAAAAGCTATACTAAGCACGTTTAATAAATATCATGGATGATGTATGAAAATTGCTATATTACGCTTCTTACTTTTTTTCATACCCTTACTGACTATTACGTCAGCATCTATCTATTATATTTACAGCGAAGATATCACCCAGCTTAACCACCGTATTCAAGATCGAGAGAATAGCCGCCATCAATCCTCTTTACACATTACAAGGTTACACTTCGCGCCGATTATTGACGATCTCCGTTATATCAGTGAAAAAGCGATAGAGTTATCCCACTCTCACCATACCATTGAACGACAGCACGAAATCCTGACAGCTACATTCCAGCGTTTATCGACAACCCGCTCCTATTATGATCAAGTACGTTTGATCAACGAGCAAGGCCAGGAGGTTATCAGAGTCAACAAAAAGGATGGAAGAGCGGTGGCTGTGGACAGCATTAATTTGCAAAATAAAGGCCATCGTGGCTATGTTCAGAGAGCCCTCGACATCCCACCAGGCAGTTTTTACACCTCTCAATTCGACCTTAATCAAGAAAATGGCGAAATAGAACTCCCTCATAAACCTATGCTGAGATTCGTTAGCCATATCAAAATGAACGGCAAAAGCTGGTTGCTCACGCTCAATTATCTTGGAGTCGACTATCTGGAAGAGCTAAAAGGGCAATACGGTTGGGATCAAGTGCAAAACTGGCTCATAAACAGTAATGGTCAATGGTTGCTTGGCCCAACAGCAGAGAGTGCATGGCAATTCATGCCTGCTTTGGTCAATCCTAATCAGCAGGATTTTAATCGCCTCTACCCTTCCCTTTGGCATGAGATTAAAAACAACATTCGCGGCCAAGTGATTATTGGTGACTACCTATATACCTATACCCGTTTTTTCTCCGGTACACGATTCAAAGGGGAAGATAGTTTTACCCTACCTTTCCAAGGCACCGATTTACCTTGGACGATAATATCCAAAGTCAACATGGCAGAGGCGGTGGCCGAACTTGCTTTTACTCAAAAGCGTATCGTCAAGCTGGTCATTTTCACTGGGTTAATTATCTGTTTGGCTTCAGGCTGCCTAGTGCTGGCGTGGCACCTATCCCAGCTATTGAATGTTCAGCGTAAAATGACCCTCAAAGTTAAGGATACCGCTTTACAGTACGCGACGGTATTGCGCCATGTGCCAGACGGGTTAATGACCCTCGATCAAGAAATGAAAATTGTCACTGCCAATAATGCCGCCAGACAAATATTATCCCTCGGAAGTAAGGACATCATTGGCTGCACCCTAACAAAGCTATTACCCGGCACACAGTTTCGCCGACAGATGGAAGCGATCATTGAACAGTTACATCAACTGCGTGAAAAGAAGCAGCCCACCATCAAGATCCGATTGCAGTTCTCCAACCTGAAGACCAAACATATTGAGATCATCGCAACAGAAACGGCTTACAGCTCAAGCCATGAAATTTTACTTAACCTACGTGATGTGACCTACTGGATTGAACGAGAAGAAAAACTCAAGTGCATGTCACGAGCCCTTGAGCAAAGTAACGACTCTATCATCATAACGGACAGACGAGGTGTAGTTGAGTATGTAAACCGCTCTTTCGAGGAACATAACGGTATCAAGTCCAAAGACATTATCGGTAAACAGTCCATTGAGTTATTAAGAAATACCCTCAACAGCACCAGCGACGTCAAGCATGTGCAAAAACAGTTGAAACAAGGCCATGTTATTGAGCGGGTTATTGCTCATAAACAAGATGATGAACACATCATCTATGAAGAAAAAACCATTGCCCCTATACGTAACAACCGCGGCAAAATTAGCCACTATATATCTACCGGCAAGGATATCACGGAGCGGGTATTATTCGAAAATCGCCTGCACCGTCTCGTTCACTATGATTTATTAACTGAGCTGCCAAACCGAACCCTACTCCAGCAACAGCTCGGCGCTGCGGTGAAGTGTAATAAGCACCACGGAGAGAATATCGCCCTACTTTCTTTGGATTTGGATTATTTCAAGCAGATCAACGACTCTCTGGGGCATGCCGTTGGCGACAAGGTGATCCAAACGACCGCTAGGCGTATTCAACGCCTGCTAAGAGAAACAGATTTCCTCGCCAGACTTGGTGGCGACGAGTTCGCCATACTCCTGGCACAAAATGCCAACTTACAAAATGTCACCAATATTGCGACGCGTATCCTGAAGCACATCTCAGCCCCGCTTGTTGTGGAAGGCAAGGAGCTGTTTTTAACCGCCAGCATCGGCATCAGCTTCTTCCCTGATGACTCGGAGATCGCTGAGAATATCAGTAAATATGCAGATATCGCCCTTTACCGAGCGAAAGAGCAAGGACGCAACCAATTCTGTTTCTATACTCAGGAAATGGGGGTACACAGTGTACAGCAAATTCAACTGGAATCAGAATTACGGCGCACTGTGGGTACGGATCGCTATGAGTTTTTCTACCAACCCAAAGTTCATGCCCATGATCATAAAATATCTGGTGTTGAAGCCCTACTGAGGTGGCGCAATAAACATGGTGAACATGAGTCACCACTCAATATCATTCCTATACTTGAACGTTCTGGCGTCATTATTGAAGCTGGGGAGCACCTGATACATAAAGCCTGCCAACAATTGAAAGAGTGGCAGGACAAGCAAATTTACCTTAACTTTGCTCTAAACATCTCTGCTCAGCAGTTATTGGGGTCAAATATCGTCGAAACGATTGACAAGGCGATCATTCAAAGTGGCTGTGATCCTAAATATCTCGAAATAGAGATCACTGAAACCGTCATCATGTCTGATGTCAACACCGCATTAGATAAGCTGATTAAGCTTGAGGCTCTGGGCGTTAAAATAGCGATTGATGATTTTGGAACCGGCTATTCATCGCTCGCTTACCTAAGCCGGTTCCCTATCCACATTCTGAAAATTGATCGTGAATTCATCAAAGAGCTGCCTTGGAACAAAGATAATATTGCCATCACCCGCTCAATTGTCGAATTGGCTCATAATTTAAATATGCGAGTAGTCGCCGAAGGTGTAGAACACCAGTCTCAACGCGACTTTCTGTCAAGCATCGGGGTCGAGGAATTCCAAGGCTTCTTATTTGGTCGACCACAGCCAGTAGACGAATTTGAACAGCATTACCTCGAACAAGCTGCAGACACAGCTCCAGGCCCAATCACGATCAAAGACTCTGAGGTCTAACCGGATTCTTGCCATTCTCATTACCCAAGTAACCTTGAGAAGCCTGTTTGACTCGACTATATAAAGGTAAAAACGGAAAAACTTGATCTAACACGCATTATATACGCTGTTTTATTAGTCATCGATGGTAAAAAATCAATCTGAGTTATCATTCAGCAAGAATAAGATAAAAAAATTAAAAAAAATATAGACCAAAAAATACCCATCTCGATGAATTCCCCCCCCAAAGTTCATATTGGGTTACTAAATAAACGACAATTTCAGAGGTGTAACATATTAATTACATTGATTCTTAAAGGATATATTCCGCTTTTTTCGTATGGATATTCATCAGTAACGCAATAGCCTGCTGATTTTAAAGCAGTCACGTATTCATTCTAAGACATTTTCTATCTTTTGAGCTAATTATCAACAAAGCTTAAGAAAACCAAAATCAAGAACATCACAATAACAAAGCAGCTTACAGCTTTGCCCTAAAATATACATAAACACAATAATCAAAACATAAACAACCAAGCGATAACCAAGGGTCTACACTATTGTCGTTGAAATGGCAATATAGGCAGTCGCCATTTTAGGCGGTAAAATTAACGCCTGAGAAAAAATGAAAAGACATAATCATGAATTCAGTTATACAAGTAAGCGAACTTGAGTCGTTTCTCATTGCGATTATTGTGCTTTTTCTTGGCTACTTCATTAATAGCAAAGTAAAGGTATTCAAAAAGTACAATATTCCAGAGCCTATTGTTGGCGGATTGATTGTTGCTGTACTAATTGCAGTATTACATACACAAGGTATTGATATCACCTTCAAGCTAAGCCTCAAAGACACGCTGATGCAGATGTTCTTTGCCACAGTCGGTTTAGCCGCAAGCTTTAAACTGCTAGCCAAAGGTGGCTCACGAGTCTTCTTGTTCCTTGGTATCGCAACACTTTATATCATCATCCAAAACGCCGTGGGGGTAAGTCTGAGCACAATGCTTGGCCTAGACCCGCTATTAGGGCTTATGGTGGGTTCTATCACCCTATCTGGCGGCCATGGTACGGGTGCCGCATGGTCACAAACATTTGCCGATAGCTATGGCCTGCAAACCCTAGAGCTATCAATGGCAGCTGCGACCTTTGGCCTCGTCATGGGCGG
Source organism: Photobacterium gaetbulicola (assembly GCF_003025515.1). Taxonomy (NCBI): domain Bacteria; kingdom Pseudomonadati; phylum Pseudomonadota; class Gammaproteobacteria; order Vibrionales; family Vibrionaceae; genus Photobacterium; species Photobacterium gaetbulicola. The sequence goes on from NZ_PYME01000005.1 coordinate 250,837, forward strand.
GATCATCGGCGGACCTGTAGCACAGCGGCTAATCAACCGCTTTTCTCTGACGTCGGAGTTCGGTATTGGCGAAAAGCACCATATTGAACACCCGGACTTGGTCACATACAGCGACCACGAAGAAGATCGCATTACTGCGAAGAACACAATCGAAGTCCTCTTTATTCTGCTGATCTGTGTCGCAGGCGCTGCTCATGTGAAAGAGCTCATCGATGGCTTTGGTATTAACTGGCTCCGTATCCCGGACTTTGTCTACGCCCTCTTTATCGGTGTGTTCATTACCAATATTTGTGAAACAACCAAAGTCTACAAAATTAATAATGAAACCGTCGATGCCCTAGGCACCATTTCACTCTCCCTGTTTCTCGCGATGGCCTTAATGAGCCTTCAGCTTTGGGAGTTGCTTGGCCTTGCATTGCCAATGATTGTTATTTTGTCGGTACAAACTGTTACTCTGGCGGCCTTTGCCTACTTCGTCACTTTCCGACTTATGGGCAAAACCTATGATGCTGCCGTTATTGCCGGCGGACACTGTGGTTTTGGTATGGGGGCGACCCCTACCGCGGTGATGAATATGGGGGCACTCGTCTCACGCAATGGCCCGTCGCCACAGGCATTTATGGTTGTGCCTATTGTCGGTGCCTTCTTTATCGACATTGCCAACCTGATTGTTCTGCAGACCTACATCAGCTTTATTCAATAACCCTCCGACATTGCCGGGCGCCTATGGCCCGGCTTTGCCCTTCGGCCTCCCCCAGCTATTATTATCTATAGCGTCTCTTACCAGGGTTGATGAGTACATCGACCCGGGATAACAACTAGCACAAAAAGATCTTCTCTCGTTTAGGGTGCGCTATGTTAACGGCCACAAGCATCTGTGTGGTATCTCTGTTGAACCTTTACCTATCGTCAAGTTCGGTAGGATCATAAAGAGCGTGGGAGTATCAATATGTTAGGTGAAAATCATGCACTGTTTATCGAATACCCAGAACACCAGGATAGAATTAAGGAGCTAAAACAATCCGACGAACACTTCAAGCAAATGGCTGATCGCTACCACCAGCTAGATCACAAAATCAGAGGCCTTGAAGGTAATAACATTCCCACAGACGATCACCATTTTACGCAGCTCAAATTAGAACGCCTCCAACTGAAAGACAGAATCTATAGCATTCTTTCTCACTGATACTGCCATATCCTTTGCATTAACTATGCCCACATCACAGGTTTACAAACTGTGGTGTGGCATATGTTTACATGTTCCTATCCGCAAAGATGTCTAGCCAATTTTACGAATAAGCCATTGAATAAATGGAAGAATCCTTATTGACAGCATATGAATGGACAAAATCAGCCTGGAAACAATTGTAACCAGATATTTCTAGCGGTTTCCTATTCAAAAAATATTGATAGAATCCGCGCACCTTTAGTAGCAATCAACTTTTGTTAATAAAGACCAATTTTTTTTGAGCGCAGTATGAGACCATACTGCTTCCCTTGTAGTGACAGAGAAAACAATGACTAAATTCGATAAAGCAAAACAGATCCTGCTGGCAGGTTTCTGTATCAACCTATGTATGGGCATCCTGTATGCTTGGAGTGTTTTCAAGCAAGCACTCGTTCTAGATATGGGCTGGTCTGATGCAGATGCTTCAATGCCATACTCAGTTGCTGTAATTACTTTTGCTCTATCTCTTTTGGTAGCTGGTGTTCTTCAAGATCGCATGGGCCCTCGTAAGATCCTTATCTTGGGTACGACGCTTGTTGGTTCAGGCATGATCATTTCAAGCTTCGCCACCAGCCCTCTACTTCTTCTGATCACATTTGGTCTGATGACTGGTGCGGGTATCGGTTTTGGCTATGCATGTCTTGCGCCTTCAGCGATGAAGTGGTTCCACCCTTCTAAAAAAGGCCTGGTAAACGGTCTGATTGCTGCAGGCTTTGGTCTGGCGGCTGTATACCTAGCACCACTAACATCGCTGCTTATTGACTCTTTCGGTATCAGCACCAGCTTCCTGATCCTGGGTGTTGCTATCCTGCTGATTTCGGTTCCATTAGCATGCACCATCACTAACCCACCAGAGGGCTACCAGCCGCCAGTACCTGCGAACTATAAGGCAAAAGCAAGCAAGCCGGTTGACATCCAATGGCGTGCAATGTTGAAGACCCCTCAGTTCTACTCGCTATGGATTATGTTTGCCCTTGCTTCTTCAGCCGGTCTGATGGTCATTGGCAATATCACTCTGATCGCTGCCCAGCAGGCAAATATCACTGAAGCGGCATTCCTGGTTGTTGTTCTGTCAATCTTCAACTCTGGCGGCCGTGTTGCTGCTGGTATGCTTGCTGATAAAATTGGTGGCCTACGTACCCTAACGATTGCATTCATCATGCAGGGTATCAACATGGTACTGTTCGCAAGCTTTGATTCAAGCTTCACACTAATGGTTGGTGCGGCGCTTGCCGGTGTAGGTTACGGTACGCTACTAGCGGTGTTCCCAACCCTGACGGCTGAATTCTATGGTCTGAAAAACTACGGCGCCAACTTCGGTGTGCTTTACACGGCATGGGGTGTCAGTGGTTTCATCGGCTCCGCGATTACGGCTATCGCAATGGCTGCTTCAGGTAACTACACCCTGGCTTACACCATCTGCGCGGTAATGATGGCACTGAATGTATTGCTTTCTGTACTCACCAAACCAGTTGATGCCGAAGCCCTAGAGAAAAAATTGGCGCGCGCCTAAATTCTCTTCACACAAATCGAGTAGGAGGAGGCCTCACGGCCTCCGTCCTCTCACACCACCGTACAAGCGTGGGTCGCATACGGCGGTTCCGAATATATTTTCAGTGACTCATACCCATCTCTCAATGAGTACATGCCCATC
>NZ_PYME01000050.1:0-16448 GCF_003025515.1 Photobacterium gaetbulicola
TTTTGCCGTTTGCTTCCTTCAGATCCCACCTCACGGTGGACACCCTTGCATAGGCTAACGGTTCTCGCTCGACTGAGCCCGTAGAGGACTTTCACCTCCTAGAACAACGCCATGCTCGGCGCACCATTAAAAAAGCCATGCAGCATATGCATGGCTTTGTTTTTATTCGGCAAACTAAACACTACCGTTAGATATTTTTGTCCTTACCCAGCGACAATAGCCAGATACAAATCACAGCTACTGCAGCAAAACCAGACAGGATGATTACAGGCATGGCTGCATAACCCATTACATGCCAGATGATTGACTCTAATGTACTCATTGTTTCTCCTTATCTGAGGCTTACTGCCAGCCTTCAATACCAGACATATCAGGTAGTTTGTGGGCAATCCCCTTATGGCAATCTACACAGGTCTTATCGCCGGACGCCAATGCCGTAGAGTGCTGTTTCGCGCTGCGGCTTCCCTGCTCAGAGAAGTCCATGTACTCAAACTCGTGACAGTTTCGGCACTCTTGTGAGTCATTTTCCTTCATTCGGTGCCACTCACGGTTGGCGAGATAGCCCCGGCGCTCCTCAAACTTCTCTTCGGTACTGATCGTCCCCATCGCATAGGCCACCAGCTCTTTCGAGGCTTGTACCTTGCGAACAATTTTATCAGTCCAGTTATGTGGCACGTGGCAGTCAGAACAAATTGCACGAACACCCGAGCGGTTGGCAAAGTGTACCGTTTCCCGGATCTCTTTGACGATCGGAGCGTGACAGCCAGCACAGAACTCTTCGGTGTTGGTCGCTTCCATACCGGTGTTGAATGCGCCCCAGAACAGCAAACCGCCCATGAAGCCCATGAACAGCACCAAACCGACAGCGACCTTACTCGGAGATGTCAGTCGACGCCAAAACGTTTTCAATAGTTTCATCTTATAGCCCCTTTAGCACTGATGGCTATAACTAGCGCAGCGCATCAACACGCTGGAAATCATTTTCAACCAACGGCTTAGCATCTGCTTGTGGTACGTGGCACTGCAAGCAGAAGTAACGTGCTGGTGATACATCTGACAATACCTGCCCTTCACGCGGTGACTGGTAGTGTGTCACGCTGATCTTGGTCGCGCCCATTTCATTGGCATTTTTCCAGCTATGGCAGGCTAGACACTTATTGGCATTTTTCGACACTTCGTAGTTACGGATGGTGTGCGGTACCAAAGGGGGCTGGTAAACATAATCACTATCAATCGTGCCCTGATCGCGAGGGTAGCGTTTCATTGGATCCGCCGCGCGGGTTGCTTCCAGCTCGCTGGCACCACGTAGTGACTCCAAGCCACCGATACCACCCGGGTTGTGCAGCTCTTCTGCACTGTGTACAGCACCAGCCAGCATCATGCCAAATGCCATTACTGCTAGAACTAATCGTTTCATTGTATTCTCCGCCTACAGGCTAAATTCAGGTCAAGGTCGGGCTGTCCGGCATGCCGCCAGACAACCAACCTCTTCAATTTGTTGCTATTTATACTTTGGTGATCTTCACAGGACACTTCTTGAAGTCGGTCTGCTTGGATAGCGGATCGGTGGCATCAAGAATCAGCTTGTTCACCAAAATACGGGCATCAAAGAATGGAATGAATACCAAGCCCACAGGTGGACGGTTACGACCACGGGTCTCAACGCGGCAGCGAACTTCACCACGGCGAGAAGCAACCAGTACTTCATCACCACGACGCAGGCCTCGTGACTGAGCATCATCTGGGTGGATGTAACACAGTGCATCCGGCACCGCTTTGTAAAGCTCTGGTACTCGGCGAGTCATGGTGCCGGTGTGCCAGTGCTCAAGCACACGGCCCGTTGACATCCAAAGATCATATTCTTCATCAGGCACCTCGGGTGCTGGCTCGAACGGGGCAAAGATGATGTTTGCCTTGCCGTCTTTGTGGCCGTAGAAGCGGAAACCTTCACCGGCCGGTACATATGAGTCATGACCTTCAGAGAAACGCCACTGGGTCTCTTTACCGTCAACAACCGGCCAGCGCAGGCCGCGTACCTGATGGTATGTATCGTATGGGGCCAAGTCGTGCGCTTTGCCGCGACCGAACGCCGCGTATTCTTCGAACAGGCCTTTCTGCACGTAGAAGCCTTGCGCTTTAGCATCATCATTCAATGGCTGGGTTTCAGACATTGGGAATTTATCGACCTGACCGTTACGGAACAGGATGTCGTACATGGTTTTGCCACGGTACTGTGGTGCTTTTGCCAGTAGCTCTTCACCCCATACTTCCTCAACCTTGAAGCGCTTGGAGAATTCCATGATCTGCCAAAGGTCAGACTTAGACTCGCCCTGGGTCTCAACCTGCTGGTACCATGCTTGGGTACGGCGCTCGGCGTTGCCGTAAGCACCTTCTTTCTCGACCCACATTGCGGTTGGCAGGACAAGATCAGCCGCTTGCGCCGTTGCGGTTGGGTATGGGTCAGAACATACGATAAAGTTCTCTGGGTTACGGTAGCCCGGCAGACGCTCTTCATTGATGTTCGGGCCAGCCTGCATGTTGTTGTTACACATTACCCAGTAGGCATTCATTTTGCCGTCTTTGAGCATACGGTCGTGCAGTACCGCGTGGTAACCCGGCTTAGGCGGGATCGTACCTTCTGGCAGTTTCCAAATCTTCTCGGCAACTGCACGGTGCTTAGGATTCGCCACCACCATGTCGGCCGGCAGACGGTGAGCAAAAGTCCCCACTTCACGCGCCGTACCACACGCCGATGGCTGGCCGGTTAGCGAGAATGGGCTGTTGCCCGGCTGCGAGATCTTACCGGTTAGCAAGTGGATGTTGTACACCAGACTGTTCATCCACACACCGCGGGTGTGCTGGTTCATACCCATGGTCCACAGTGACATCACCTTGGTGTTAGGATCGGCGTACTGTTTCGCCAGCTCGATCAGCTTCTCCTGCGGGACACCCGACATTTCAGCGGCTTTCTCGACGGTGTACTCGGCAACAGAGGCCTTGTACTCATCGAATGTCATGGCATGCATGGCACCAGAGTTGGCATTCTTCGCTTTCTGCTGGCGAGGGTCTTCGTCACGCAGGCCGTAACCGATATCGGTATCGGCACGCTTGAAGTTGGTGTGCTTGTTGACGAAATCCCAGTTAACTGCATCGTTCTGGATGATGTAGTTAGCGATGAAGTTACCAATTGCAAGGTCAGTTTGCGGCTCGAAGATCATGCCGTTGTCAGCCAGCTCGAACGAACGGTGGTAGTACGTCGACAACACGTTTACTTTCACGTGCGGGTTGCTCAGACGGCGGTCAGTCAAACGGGTCCACAAAACTGGGTGCATTTCCGCCATGTTCGAGCCCCAAAGCACGAACGAATCTGCGTTTTCGAAGTCATCGTAACAACCCATCGGCTCATCGATACCAAAGGTACGCATGAAGCCCACTACGGCAGATGCCATACAGTGGCGTGCATTCGGGTCGATGTTGTTAGAGCGGAAGCCGGCCTTCATCATCTTCGCTGCGGCATAGCCTTCCATTACGGTCCACTGGCCTGAGCCAAACATACCTACGCCCGATGGACCATGCTTTTTAAGTGCTTCTTTCCATTTCTCGGCCATCACATCGAACGCCTGATCCCAAGAGACCGGCTGGAAGTCGCCATCTTTATGGAACTTGCCGTCTTTCATACGCAGCATTGGTGTCTGCAGACGATCCCGGCCGTACATGATTTTCGACAGGAAGTAACCCTTGATACAGTTCAGGCCCTTGTTGACCGGCGCTTCCGGATCACCCTGAGTCGCCACGACACGACCATTCTGTGTACCGACTAGTACTGAACAACCTGTACCACAAAAACGACAAGGCGCTTTATCCCACTTAATTTTGGTTTCGTCAGAACTAACAATTAAGTTAGTTGCTGATGCTGGCAGCGAGATCCCCGCTACAGCTGCTGCCGATGCAGCGGCGTTTGCTTTCACAAACGCACGTCTTGTCATTTTCATGAATCTTCCTCAGATTGCGAGTCGAAGTGTTCGATTTGGTGATACACTAAAAACGTGGTTAAAACGTGTTCTAAGTTATTGATTTTATCTATGGTGTCAGTCACGTAGCCCTGGTTTTCGGTTTCCAGAACCACAATGATCTTCCCTTCTTCACTGTCGCCGTAAATTTCTGCATTCGGCATTACAGCAATCTGCTCTTTGACAGAGGCCAGATACGCCGGCTTGACATGAACAACCAAACTGGAAATGTGTACTTCTTGTAATGCCATCGCTAACTCTCTTCGTTATCGTTATTCACCATGGTAATTGCCGATGCCGGGCAGACCGACACACATGCACCACACCCCGTGCAAACTGAGCTCTCCAGCTCAGGACGGGCAACACTGCCCGGTTGCAGTTTGAACCGAATCGCCATCACCTCGCACGCATCACCGCAGCTTCGGCACTCAATGTTGTGGTGGGCCAGGCAACCCTCATTAACCTGTGCCACCAAAGGCCATGGCTGCTCTGATTGCGGCTGAAACAGCGGCTCGGGACAAGCCTCGGCACAGCGGTAACAGAATGTGCATTCACCACGCTGAAAGTCGACGGAAGGAAAACCTCCGTCGCCTTTGGCAATAATTTGTGTTTCACATGCATTGATACACTTGTTGCACCGGGTACAGGTGTCGGTGAAAATCTCTTCTTCGACCACCCAGGGCATCCGCTGCAGGTCAGGCTTGCGACGCCGTGTCAGTAATCGACGACGGGAACGATCAAACATTGACTCTATCCTTCGTAAAATATTATTAATAAAAATAGTGATTACGGGCAGCAGCTTGGCTATACAAAGCAAGGTGTACCAATAGACAGCTTCAATGAATTACAACAAATAATCACAAGCTGTCATTTTTTTACACGACAAGTGTAAATCCCGTAATAAATGCTTAAATACCTAGTAAGGGCTAATTGGGGGTTAAATTTGTCTTGGATCAATAAATTTAAATGCTCAGCCTCTCAGTATAAAAAAGCTATGTTTTATCGAAGGTGGCTACTACTCACCCCATTTGCACCGAAAACCACCAGTCTGTCTATTAAATGTAGACCAGATTAAAATAGAAAAGCGTATTCAACTTATCTTTAAGATAGCGTTTTAAAAGGAAAATCTGTGAAAAACAGGCCTCTAAAGCCCGTCACTACCACTATTGCCAGGGCGATGCTCGCAATCCTGCTTCTTTCCGTGGTGACCACCAGCTTTGCCTTACTGACTTTGGCTTCCAGTTTGAATGATGCCGAAGCGGTCAACGTCTCCGGCTCATTGCGCATGCAGAGTTACCGGTTGGCTTATGATATCCAGACCCAGTCGCCTCACCTTCAAGCACACCTGGATATGTTTGAGAAGTCCTTGTTTTCGCCTTCAATGGCGGCACTGGAACACTGGACGGTACCGACCAATATCAAGATGCACTACTACAACTTGATTGGCCGCTGGGAAGACTTACACCCTTTGCTGCATAACGGAAATGAACGGCTATTTCTCAGCGAAGTCGTAAATTTTGTCGACCGTATCGACCAATTTGTCTACGAGTTACAGGAATTTTCCATCATCAAGCTACAGCTCCTGTCGATCGTCGGCGGACTGGGACTGAGTTTGATCCTCATTGCCGCGCTGTTTACCATCCATTTTACCCAACGCAAAATCGTCACCCCGCTTAACCAAATGGTCACTGCCAGTGAGCAGATCCAAGAAGGCAAGTTCGACCTTACCCTCGATGTCAAAAGTGACAACGAGTTGGGGATCCTGGCCGGCACGTTTACGACCATGGCGACCGAGCTCGGCAAGCTATACCGGAACCTCGAGAAAAAGGTCGATGAAAAAACCCGCCGTCTGCGCCAAGCCAATGAATCATTACAGGTGCTGTATGACTGCTCGCAAGAATTATCGCAAAGCCGCCTGAGTACCAAGAACTTTGCGGTGATGCTCGATACGCTGCTGGCCATTGAGGGGCTGACCGCAGCCAAGCTGCTCATCGAAGAGAGCAGTGGCAACAATACTGAAATCCTCGCCGGCGAACCATCGGGCAACAACTGGCATTACCATGACCTCGAACTCGACGGCCAGGTACTGGGCCAATTATGGTGGCAAGACACCCTCCCTTGCCCCGATAAGAACCTGATTGAAAACATCTCCCGCACGCTGGCCCGTGGGATCTACTACAACCGGGCCCAGAAGCAGTCAGAGCAGTTATTATTGATGGAGGAGCGTGCTACGATTGCGCGCGAGTTGCATGACTCCCTTGCCCAGTCTCTGTCGTACCTTAAAATTCAAGTCACCCTGCTCAAAAGGCAGCTAGGGCAAGGCGATCAGACGCAGACCATGGCAATTATCAGTGATATTGACCAAGGGCTCTCCGGGGCTTATACCCAGTTACGGGAGCTACTAAGTACCTTCCGGCTCACAATCAAGGAAGCAAACTTTGGTGAAGCATTGGTAGAAATGCTAAAACCTCTAGAAGAACAGAGCGATGCTTTATTGATAATAGATAACCAGCTTTCATCGCTGAGTCTGGATGCCCATCACCAGGTGCACTTATTGCAACTGATCAGAGAAGCAGTACTCAATGCCATCAAGCATGCACAAGCTGATGAAATCATTATTACCTGCCAGCAAGATAACGAGACTGTGACGATCAATATCAGCGATGACGGAATAGGTTTTGATCCGGCCGATGAAAAACTCAATCATTACGGCCTAGCAATTATGACCGAGCGGGCTTCACGCCTTCACGGTACACTGGAAATCAATACAACCAAGGACTCTGGCAGCAAAGTCACCCTTCAGTTTCAGCCTGAGTCCCAAGGATAACAATATGACGTGTTGGAAAATTATGATTGTTGATGATCACCCCTTGATGCGCCGGGGGATCAGCCAGCTTCTAAGCTTTGAAAACGACTTCGAGATGGTTGGCGAAGCCAGCAACGGCGCCGATGCCGTCGTGCTCGCGCAGGAAAAAGAACCAGACCTGATCCTGCTCGATCTGAACATGAAGGGGATGTCAGGCCTTGATACCCTCAATGCCATGCGCGCGGAAGGCATCCAGGCCCGCATAGTCGTACTCACGGTCTCTGACAGCCGTTCAGATGTCAAAGCCCTAGTCAATGCCGGGGCCGATGGCTACTTGTTGAAAGATACCGAGCCAGATCAACTCATTGCCTTATTAAAACAAGCCATGTGCGGTGGCCAGGCTTTCAGTGATTTAGTACGTGAATATCTGGCCGACAGCGCCGAGCAAGACTCGCTGCTCGATACCCTGACGGATCGGGAAATGCAGATCCTAAAAGAGGTGGCTAAGGGCTACCGCAACAAGCAAATTGCCGATAACCTGTTCATTTCAGAGGCAACCGTAAAGGTCCATATGAAGAGCTTGCTGAAAAAGCTGCAGGTGAAATCCAGGACGGCAGCTACCGTTCTTTATCTAGAGTCGCAGGGACAATAATGATCAAAACAAGGCCACTGCTTATGCTGCTGCCGGCAATGATGCTGGCAGGGTGCAGTACGACGCCACTGTCAGATAATGCCGGAGGAGTCGTACTGACCTGGGATACCAATGATATTCACAATACCTGCGAAAGACGGGGAACGCTTATCGGCTCCCAAGGCAGTTGGTACAACTATTGGCTCATCAGCGATAAGGCGCTTACCCGGGGGGCATTGAACCAGCTGCAGAATCAAGCTTATGAGCTTGGTGCGAACAAGGTCTCACTATACAGCCCACCCGACTTTTCAACCTCTGTGACCTTGATAGGCAATGCCTACTATTGTGAATAAGTTCAGCAATAAAAAAACCGCACAAGTGCGGTTTTTTTATCAACTCGATACGGAAGAGATTATATCCCTTTCTTTCGATTCAACCCAGTTGACATCAAAAGGCCCCCAGTCGCTTAGCTGGTAGTAGCCATCATTATGGCGCTTACCATCTTGAACAAAGGCCAATTCAATGCCAAACCCCGGCAGGGCTTTAAGAACATCCTGAATGGTACGTCGCGGCCAACCGGTAATTTCAATCAGCTTAGGAACATTGGGACGCTCTAGCTGCTCAACGAGCAAAGCGAGATAAAGACGACGGGCAAAAACCGGATTCAATTCCATTGAGACCTCCATAATTTAAGGTTTTTATTATTCCGACTTCTGCCTGCGGGGTGTTGAGTTTGATCAATATGAAGGAGGATTTCCCGGTTTTGGTCGTGATTTTCGGTGATCTAGGTCTCAAAACATCAGAACATGTCAATCAAGAAACAAAAAATACATGTTTAAACAACAACTTGAAAAATCACACAATTAGGCGCAAAACCCATTCCACCTTGTCTCCTATACTTTGGACAACATCGCCATCAACCCAAGGAGCCGCCATGATCCCAGCTTTCTGGTGTATTATCGCCATGATACTGATTAACTATATACTGGCGGGGATCGGGGGGTGGTTAACCGTCCGCCAAACCGGCAAGCTCGACATCAACCAACCTCGGCTCCAGGACCGCGAGCTCACAGGTGCCGCCTCAAGGGTTAAAGCTGCCCAGGCCAACGGCTGGGAAATCCTGACGGTATTTTCGAGCTGTGTGTTCATTGCCCATTTGGCAGGGGTGCCCGCCCATGAATCCGCCCTCCCCGCGTATCTTTTTATCATCAGCCGGGTACTTTACTTCATTTGCTATGCCTTCAAGCTCAGCCCATGGCGGACCATTGTATTCGTGCTCGGGATCCTGGCCAATATCTGGCTGATCAAACTGGCGATCCACTACGGCGGCTGAAGCCATTGCACCCCATGGCTATTCCCGCTATAAAGGGAGACCAAGTTCACAAAACAAGTCAGCCAGAATAACTATGAGTACAATTGCTTACGGCATCAAAAACTGCGAGACAATCTTGTAGGTAGTGCCGTAACAACAGTTTTCCAGATTGTCTGTAGGGTAATTAGGGGCATAAGTGCCGCTTGGCGTGTAAAGCCAATGATGTTGAGCAGTACGTTAGTTACGCGGTAGTAATTCTTGCCAAGGGCATTAACTTCAATACCGTCCTTTTCTAGCTTCATCCTTTCCCGACCTACTACTTCTAGAAGGCCAAGCTTATAGAACCGAGCAAAGGCACGCTTAACTGTTCGTAGGTTGCTATCTGTAGCTGAACCGAACACTGCCAAAGCAATGTCTTCTTGCCTGCGGTAGCAAGTCCAATCCCTAGCTTTATCTGCGTACTTAACAACGTCCCGTAGGATAGCCTTGTAACGGGCATGACGTTTATAGGAGAAAAGCGAATAGTCTGACTCAATACGGTCAGCAATTGCTTTGGCTGTGAATGGAATGTCGAGGTGTTTCGTTTGTTTTTTGATCATATCGTCTTCTTTGCAATGGTCAGCATCGTTGAGACTTGGTAAAATATGACCCATGTCACGTACCTGCTGATCATACGGGTACGTGCGGTAAAGACTGACGCCAATCAGTTTTTACTTGTGGGTGCTAGAGCTGGTTGGTAGCCAGTTCAATCACCAAGTCTGCGGGTGACGCTATCGTCTTATGCTCACCCGTAGGCGAACCCTTCCGATTCTACAACTCCCTTTGCTTCAAACCAGAACAAATTACTGCTTTAGGCACTAACCGATCATTTTTTGATCATCACTGTCCCGCTACAGAGACATTACTGTTAATTCAAATAACAATTGTTTATTTATTGTTCGCTCTTAATATTACTTAAAGCGATCTCGATCTTACCTGTATTGTTTTTATGTATTGTTTTAATGTCCTGTTTAGTGGTGACAGAAACTAGGTGACAGAAGCTAGGTGACACTTTGTGATTTTATTAAAAGGAAACAACAGTTTATCCACATAATTTGTGTGTAAACGCTATTGGAGAAAGCAGCATGGAAGCAGGCGTACAGAAAATCATCAGCGACAACCCATGTTGGTACGCAATGACAGGAAATCAGCGAACCAAAGAACTTCTCAATCGATATTTTGGGCATGGTCTGCCGCTCACCAAAGCAATGGAGAGTGAGCTAGGGAACTGGCTAACAGAGATTCAACTAAGGGGTGTCCTCACAAATGAACTGCACTTAGCCAACGGTGCGGTCTATTTTGCTTCTTTTAGACAGGGATGGAAGTCTAACCCGATAACCGTCTTTAGGTTTGTCAGAAAGGATGAAAACCAAGCTAGTTGTTACGGTGAGTCTGTCTATGAGGATGAAGGGAAGCTGTTCTTACTGCCCCACTACAAGTTAGATTACACAGTACCCGACGAACCGGTATTGGCCTTTGGGTTAGAGCGTGGTGAAGATATGCTGCTCCACTACTGGATAACTGAATGTATGGCTAAAACTGTTAACATTTAGTTCTTCATAGCTCGGCGATCATGAAAAGTAGTAAAGCTGCTTAAACATAGTGACAGTAAGTGACAAAACTATAATTAAACGTGCTGTTTGATCGAAAAACTACGTTATTGATTTTCATGTTTTATAAAACTGCCTTGGTAGTAGTCAACAAAGATAGCTATATCACTGCACTGTATAAGCAACCAGTTGTTGAGATGAAAACGTGACATTTATCCAGTTTTGAAATTTAACGACCAATAATTTTTAAAAAACTGCACTAATCAAAATGCCACTATAGAGGCGCTGAGAGCGATTTTAAGAGCCGCTACTATACATCCATGCCTAGTAAAGCCTTAATAGAAGTTATTCAACCAGTGACCATTTTAGAGCCGTTAAAATGGACGTTTTTATTGTTGACTATTTAATACAGCAAGGTATTATACGCCGCCTCTGACGGTTGGTTGACTATTCCACCAACTCGTCATAAAGTGCATTTGTCAATTTGAAACAGTTAATTAAAAGTTAACTTGTAGTTATGGGTTTCGATCCTAAACTTCAAATTGAAACAGAATTTGTCGCGGACTAGTCACCCGAGACGTTAAACAAATAGTCGCCTAAGGAAGTAGCCATTCCAAAGTCGACTCTAAATAAACAGTCGAAGGTTACGTATTTCCTATCGACTATAAACAAGCAATAAGCCTGCCAGCTCCGATTGGCGGGCTTTTTGTGCATGGGTGTTTACAAAGCCCTACATTCATGTTACAATGGTCGCATATGGTGAAAAATTCCATATGTGCTTTGGGACGGTTGACCCCTGACCTAAGCAGTACAACTAAGTGATCGCTTCACTTAGAAAAACCCTAAATACGTATCCTCATAAATCGGAGAAATTACCTTATGAGAAACCAAAACCAAGTAACACCAATGCCGAACACATCTCGTATCGGCCTACCTCTTGCTCACCTGTCTGACAAAACCATCAATGATTACGCCAAGAACCTTTGGCAAATGCGTAAAAACAAACTATCCAAGACAGCTCTCGTCTTCATGGCTATTGCTAATCAACCTGGTATCAGAACAAATGAAGTTCGACCACTAGCTAATGATTGCAGTAACGTCCCTAGCCTTGTTGATGACATCAATAAGAAAATCATGAACAAAGGTCTCATGATTATTCGCATGGAACCTGTCGGTGTAGCACCTAACGAAGCATTTCATCACTGGTATCTTGTCGAAGCACCCATTATGCAAGTACCTGTTGAAATGGCAGTGAATGACCCTATTCAGTAACTGCTAAAGAGCAAGTGACGAAAGCACTGTTGCCTTAAAGTAGCAGTGCTTTTTGTCGTAGGTGAAATTCACATTACTAATTCATAATTATCTAAGTCATTTACCATACTGATTGTATTGTTCCGCTTACGGTCAATTCTCCCCCACTCATAAAGCATTAACTTGCACACATCTGTCTGTTCCCGTTTAATCGCCCCACAAAAATCAATACTACGGAAAGCCAGAAACGCCAACGGATTGCGCTTACAAAGCAGCGAGCCTAATCATGAACAGACGTTTATTCATCCTCGGAAGCCTTTCAGCCCTTTTTGTCGGCTTTGATGCAGAAGCTAGAAGAAGAGGTGGTCGACGCAAGAGCCGTATTACCAGAACGAGCAAACCAAGAAGAACCACAACTTCAACATCATCAACCCGAAGAACCAACAAGAATCGTAGGGAAGACAACAATCGAACTATTCGCGTGACGACTAATATGTTCGGTAAGCCAGATGGAAAGAAGATTGGAACTGCAACTAGAGGGAAGAGGTACACTCTAAACAAGACAGATGGAAGCTGGTCTTATATAAAAGTCGATGGGATGAACGGCTGGGTTCGTAGCTACTACCTGTAATTGATCAAAATACTAGCGTCTTTGCCCTTTGCAGAGGCGCTCCTGCTTAAAATCTTCAAGACAACACCACGCAAACTCTCACAGATTTCACGTAGCGCACGATGTTAAAGCTCATCTTGACACTGCTCGTCTTCCAATGAACATTACCAGCTGTGTAGCTTATTCCCCCACACGCTGTAGTGAACATAACTACAGGGGTATTACCTATAAGCAAGACAAAACATTGCACCAAGTGCAAAACAATCAAAGCTATTACTGATTTTCATAAGAATGGTAAAGACCATAGTGGAGTTCAGCGATACAGAGCATCATGCAAGCTGTGTGAGGCCGAAAGAGATAAGATTAAGTACCAAGCCAAAATAGCTAAACGCTTAGCTAATGGAGAAAAAGTCAAAATACGCTGTAAGACCACCTTGGAAACTATTCCGACTAATACTCTTCCATGTCTTCAAAAAGGCTCATGGATGAAGTCTGTGTCTGGAACGTACAGGCATCCTGCTTATAAGCATGGACATACCAAGCATCATCTGTTTAGAACATGGCTACAGATGTTAAATCGTTGCCATAACCCAAGAAACCCACAGTATAAGGACTACGGTAAGCGTGGTATCACTGTCTGCATTCGTTGGCGTGAGAGTTTCGAGGCATTCTGTAAAGACATGGGAGATAAACCAGAGCCTAGCATGTCAATAGATCGTGTTGATAACGATAAGGGGTATACCAAACAAAACACACGCTGGGCAACACGAAAACAGCAATCGACAAATAATAGGTCTAATCGTTGGCTTGAGTACATGGGAGAACGTTGGCGACTGTGTGACTTAGCAGAGTATGTCGGAATAGCACCAACAACATTGGCATCTCGCATTGATAGAGCTGGTATGAGTGTTAGTGATGCAGTTGAAAAACCCTTGAATCAGCATAAAAGTCCAGACGTATACAAAAAAAAGGCTGCTGAACTTGGCATCAGTCCAAGCACGTTGAGATGTCGAGTGAAGAAACATGGCTGGCTTATAGCTATAACAAGTTCATTCACGCGAGGTCGACCTAAAAATGTAGAAAAACATTAGGTTCCCCCCAATTGCAATTTGTAGCCCATGAATGAGAAAGGAATCGATTGTATTAAACAGAGCGATACCCCCCATATACCTCCACCTTTCCTGTATTTTCGATTAACTGGATTTAGCTTAAATGTAGGGAGATAGCACTCTCATATTTTTTTGTGACTACCATAGAGGGCATGCTTTGTAGTCACCATGTGTTCGGTCATTGGCACATGTTCAGTCAGGCTAATCAAGGCCGTTGTGTCAAGGGCTGTCAGGCCAACCCGTAAAGTGTTCGATCTAGAGTGTACTTTAGTGCGAACATATTTTTATTGACATACATGTTCGCTCTGTCGTAACTTGAAAACCCTAAACCGAACACCATGTAAATCGAGCAATAAATGAACACTAAGTACATCCAACTACTGAACACCATCGGACAACTGCGAGTTGACCTGAAAGATAGCGGTCTAGGTCTGAAAGTCCGAAGGGAGCAATTGCAGAAGGAACTAACCAAACTGACTCAATACCCTGAGTTCAACGCAGTGAAGCAGACTGACCACGAGTACCAAGCGGCTATGACCACTAAAGCTTGGGATAAGGTCTACACAGCGTCTGGTGGCCTACTGACTACCATTGGCATTTTCACTGATGGGCTTAAGTTCGACACTCCTACCTCTACCCTGATTGTGTTCAGTGCTGAGGGGGTCGAACAGCAAGACGTAGTAGCCAAGCGCAAGCGTCAACCACGAGGTCTACTAGCAACAGTCGAAGCAGCCAATAAGGGAGAACTTGACCTACCTGTTCGGTCTGAGGTTGAATGTTCGGTCAAGCCTGAGCCAAAAGCTGCTGAGGTAATTGATCAAGAGGAACAAGTAGTGACTGTTCAGTCTAAAGATGATGTTCAGCCAAGCAATAAGCTAGAACACACAGCAAGCCAAGAACCAGTGAAGGCCGAGGAAAAGTTAGACCGTGTTGAGCTGGGGCAAGCCAAGGTTATTGCCTATGTTCGAGTGTCTGATGTGAGTAGGCAGGACAGCAGCACACAGCGTCACACTATAGAAGAATATGCAAAGACTAAAGGCTTTCATATCACTGAGTGGCGAGAGTTCAGCTTGTCAGGTAGCAAGACCACTAAGTCACAACGTGGTATCGACAACCTTGTGGAGAGTGTTCAGTCTGGCGATAAGGTATTGGTATCTGACATTGCTCGATTAGGCCGTGAGTCAGCTTTGGGTACACTAGGCACAATCAGCCAAGTCATCGAGCAAGGCGCTGAGTTCCACTTCTGCTATACCAAGACAATCATTAAACCTGAGAACCAGAATGATCCTGCTGTTATCTTCATGGCACTGGGTGAGGCTTGGGCTGCTGTTAAGTTCGCAGAGGAACGTAGTCATAAAGCCAAGGCGGCAGCAGCTAGGCGTAAGACTTCTGGCCTACACAATGGGCGCAAGAAAGGTGCTGTCATCAAGAGTAAACTGGATGAGTACGCTGCATTCATCACCTCTGAGCTAGACAATGGCACAGCCAAGACAAAGATAATCGCTAAGCTGGCAGATATGGGCTGTAAGGTAGGCCGAACACAGTTCTATGCTTGGGTAGATAAGCGAACAGGTGGTAAGGGTATTGATAAGTCCCTTGGTCGTCAGGGTGTCAGCAAGAAGGATGCTAACTGATGGCTCGTAAGCAGGGGCAAATAATCAAGCACTGGCTAGATGACCATGGATGGCTCATTGACAAGGTACTGAGTCACTGGCAAGGGAATATAAGCAATACGGCCTACGACCTCAGTAACAGCCTACGAAGAGACGGAGAGCATGTTAAGGCGGTGACACTACGGAGTCAGCTAAGCCGCTGGCTCAAGCGTAGAGAGCAGCTGCTAGGGCTAGCAAAGCTTAATGGAATAGACATAGATTTAGATTACACAGCGGTCATAGAACTACTACAGGCCAAACAGGCTGATGGCAAGCTTATGGGAGAAAAAGAGTTCACCACTGTTGGCAAATAATGGTGAACTTGGAGCTTCTATTGTGAGCAGAAATCTAACTTTTGCTACAAAAAGTTAGAGCTATAAGGTACAGCACCACTTTGTATCTGTCATGGATTTCTACGCCTGAAAAATGCTGACTGGGATTAATTTGATCAAGATTGTAGAGAATAGATCATGTATCAAACAGTACCTATCAGATTCCCTCCTGGTCATTCGTGTGGAGGCATTAACCCACATGCTCTGATAAAAGGTAAGTTATTTAGCCGTAGCTTAACTGATAATACGACATAGCGAGCCTAGGCATATGACAATGTCTCATGTCTTGGCTTCTATTTACCCACATGTCTTGAAGGGGGTCGACTGAAAGCTTACATACAGTCAGACCAAAGACACTCCCATTAGATATACCCTGTGTTAACCATAGGCCAGCACATAGCAGCAGACAGGTACGACTAATAGCGACCATGGATAAAGAACTTAATAGATGATTAAGGCCAAGGACTCTAATAGCCATACTGACAGCAAACCATAGGATAACCATAAGATAGCCATTAGCTAACTGACAGCTACCCTAATAGCTCATACCAAGGATAAGAATATATAGGTCTTTAATCCAAGGATGCTATAAGCCGAACCATAGATGACGACACTCACGTTGGCGTAGACTATTAGATAAGGGAGACTATCTCATACCACAAAAAGCCATTAATAGCAACAACCTAAACGCTGTGCGGATTGTCTAAATTACTGACTAGTAACTATCCTTTTTTGCTTTTGGCCGTCTATACGTCTATGTGTAGCCAAGCTGGTTCACGTCAATGCACTATCGGTTCGTAAACCATCCGTCCACTCACAACCAACCTCACGCCATAATCGATTGCACTTCTGAGAAGCCCTGAGAAGCCCCCTGTAAAAACATCTGTTCAAGATAATGTCATCGTAAGCAAAAGCAGTAAAACCCATCATATAGCCATACAGGTGCACTAGTATTTACCCACACGTCTTGAGAAGATGAACCAAAATACCATTGCGTAATTTTCTTAATGAATGTGGTTTGCGTATTCCGGCCCATGCTGAACACTCATTCCGGTTCAATGTGAACACCTATTCTGGTTTAACATGAACACCCATTCCGGACTCAATGTGAACACTTTTACCCACATTTCCGGAATCCCTTTCAAC
>NZ_PYME01000051.1:0-15057 GCF_003025515.1 Photobacterium gaetbulicola
TTGCTTCCTTCAGATCCCACCTCACGGTGGACACCCTTGCATAGGCTAACGGTTCTCGCTCGACTGAGCCCGTAGAGGACTTTCACCTCCTAGAACAACGCCATGCTCGGCGCACCATAAAAAAAGCCAGCCCCAAGGGCTGGCTTTCATATCAATTATTACCAGTGCTGTACTATCGCATTACCTTGGCAATGCAGCGTACGGCTATCAGCAATTACTCACCGTATGGGTGAACCTTGATGATTGTCTCGTTACGGTCAGGACCGGTAGAGATGATGTCAACAGGTACGCCAGTTAGCTCTTCGATACGTGCGATGTAGTCTAGTGCTGTCTGTGGTAGTGCATCCAGAGACTTGGCACCGAATGTTGTTTCAGACCAGCCAGGTACCGTTTCGTAGATTGGCTCGATGTTCTCGTAAGCGTCAGCCGCCATTGGAGAGACTTCTAGGATTTCGCCATCTTTGGTCTTGTAGCCAGTACAGATCTTGATCTCTTCCAGGCCGTCCAATACGTCAAGCTTGGTTAGGCAGAAGCCTGAGATTGAGTTGATCTGGATAGCACGACGCATAGCGACTGCATCGAACCAACCAGTACGGCGTAGACGGCCTGTGGTCGCACCAAACTCGTTACCAACGGTGCCTAGGTGCTTACCCACTGGGTCTTGCTTGTCTAGGCCATCGTATAGCTCAGTCGGGAATGGACCGGCACCAACACGGGTGCAGTATGCTTTCGCGATACCCAGGATGTAGCCAAGGTGACGAGGACCGAAACCAGAACCTGCCGCCACGCCACCAGCCGTGGTGTTAGAAGAGGTTACGTACGGGTACGTACCGTGGTCGATATCAAGTAGGGTACCCTGCGCACCTTCGAACATGATCTTGTCGCCACGTAAACGTGCGTCATCAAGTTCTTTGGTTACGTCGATAACCATTGACGTCAGGATATCAGCCTGCGCCATGATGTTTTCAAGTACTTCTTCGTAGCTTACCGGCTCAGCATTGTAGTAGTGCTCAAGCTGGAAGTTATGGTAAGCCATTACTTCTTTAAGCTTCTCGGCAAATGCTTCTTTGTCGAACAGGTCGCCAACACGCAGGCCACGGCGAGCAACTTTATCTTCGTAAGCTGGACCGATACCACGGCCAGTTGTACCGATCGCTTTCTTACCACGAGCGATTTCACGCGCTTGGTCAAGAGCGATATGGTATGGAAGGATTAGCGGACAAGCTTCTGACAGGAACAGACGTTCACGAACCGGGATACCACGTTCTTCTAGCGGGCCCATTTCTTTCATCAGTGCGTCTGGAGAAAGTACAACACCGTTACCGATGATACATTTAACGTTGTCACGTAGGATACCTGATGGGATCAGGTGAAGGACAGTTTTTTCACCGTCAATGACTAGGGTGTGACCAGCGTTGTGACCACCTTGGTAGCGCACTACGTATTTTGCATCTTCGGTCAACAGATCAACGATCTTACCTTTACCTTCGTCACCCCATTGGGTGCCAAGAACGACTACATTATTTGCCATCTTTCTTCGTCTATCAGTAGTTAAAAAGGGATTCTAGCACCTTCAACGTTGCCTTGCAGTCATTTTTTGACCATGAGCCGTAAAACAGCAAGAAGCCTGTCACGCAAACGTGCTAGGGGATTTTACATACTAGTGTACATCATATAGGCGATGACACTGCCAGCGACAACCAGGCAACCACCGATACGGCGCAGGGAATTGTCATCCTGCTGACTCAGTTGGCTCACCATCTCACGCCAGCCTTTTGGGGCCAGTAATGGGCCAAGTCCTTCAAACACAAGCACCAGCCCTAGTGCCATCCAAAATGCCTTACTCATTGTCGTCTCCTCGCATTGATGGCTGGATTATACCCAATAAAAAAGGCAAGACCGAAGTCTTGCCTTTTCATCAATATCTTAATAGCGCTTAGTTAGCTACGCCACTAGATTCCTTCATATACTTGAAGAAGTCCGTATTCGGGTCAACCACCAAAATGTCGTTCTTCGAGTTGAAGCTGTTCTCGTACGCCTTCAGCGAACGCAGGAAGTTATAGAACTCCGGATTCTTGTTGAACGCACCCGCATAGATTTGCGCCGTTTCAGCATCCGCAGCACCACGTACTACTCGAGCCTGACGGTCTGCATCAGCAATAATCTTCGCAACTTCTAGCTCTGACTGAGCACGGATAACTTCGGCTTTCTCACGACCTTGAGAGCGGTGTTTACGGGCAACCGACTCACGCTCGGCACGCATACGGCGATAGATTGACTCGCTGATCTCATCAGGCAGGTTGATTTTCTTCATTCGGAAGTCCACCACCTCAACACCCAAGTCTTTAAACGCGCTGACTTTGATGTCGGCCAATACATTGGCCATGATTTGATCACGCTGACCTTCAACCTCTTTACGAGGAGCGACTTCAGCCACGATTTCCGACGCTGGTGCATCATCTTCTTCAACCACAGCCGTGCTGTCTAGCTTGGCACCACGATCTGGACCAGAGACAATCTGCTTGATTTCACGCGAACCGATCTCCGCACGTAAGCTATCGACCACCTTACGTTTCAGTAGCGCTTCTGCCGTTGAGACATCACCACCACCGGTTGTCAGGTAGTACTGGCCGAAGTCTTCGATACGCCACTTCACGTAGGTATCGATGATCACGTCTTTTTTCTCAGACGTTACGAAGCGGTCAGCCTGGTCATCCATGGTCTGGATGCGGGCATCCAGGGTACGGACACGGTCGAATACCGGCACTTTGAAGTGCAGGCCCGGCTCGTAGATCTTTGCTACATCCGAATCAGGCGCCTTAAGAATACGGCCGAAACGAACCACAATACCGCGCTCGCCTTCCTGAACCACGAACATTGACATCAGCAATGTCGCGATAAAGACAACAATCACAGGGATCATTAACTTACGCATAATTAAAATCTCCCCTGACGGCCAGTATCGGTACTACGCGGCGCAGTTGATACCGGGGCGGTCTCGACTTTTTCAAGTTCGATACCGTAATCGCTAGACGAGCCACTCTTCGGCTGGCTGCTCTGCTGGGCTGGGTTAATCAGTTTGTCCAATGGCAGGTACAGCAGGTTGCCGCTTGATTGCGAGTCGACCATCACTTTGCTGGTGTTCGAGTAAACGCGTTCCATCGTCTCAAGGTACAGACGATTACGCGTAACTTCGGTTGCTGCTAGGTATTCAGGCAACAGCTTTTCAAACTGTGCCACTTCACCGAGTGCACCGTTGATCACACGCTCAGAGTAACCTTCCGCTTCCTTCTTCAGACGCTCGGCACGACCGGTTGCCTTCGGCAAGATGTCATTGCTGTAAGCTTCTGCTTCACGAACGAAACGCTCTTCATCCTCTCGCGCTGCGATAGCATCATCGAAGGCGTCTTTCACCGCTTCCGGCGGACGGGCAGACTGGAAGTTGACGTCAACCACCAACAGGCCCATGTCGTAACGCTGGATAATGTTATCAATCGCTTCTTGCGTATTGGCACGGATCACCTGACGACCCGTGGTCAAGGCCTGATCCATGGTCGAGTCACCGATCACTGCACGCAGTGCAGAATCAGTCGCCTGACGCAAGCTGTCATCCGCATTGGTGACACTGAACAGGTATTTCTGTGGCTCGGCCACGCGGTACTGAACGTCCATTTCCACTTTCAGTACGTTTTCGTCTTTGGTCAGCATCAGGCCTGAGCTGCGCAAAGAACGGATTGCCTGAACGTTGACTGGCTCGACTTCATCGATGAAGGTAGGTTTCCAGTTCAGACCCGGATCTACCATTTCGTAAAACTTACCGAAACGCAGAACAACCCCGCGCTCCGCTTCGCCGATGGTATAGAAACCGGAAAAGCCCCATACCGCTGCAGCCAACACTGCGATTACCCCAAGACCTGCAGCGCTGCCGCCAGTCGAAGGTCCCTTTTTATTCCCCAAAATGCCACCGAATTTACGACTCAGTTTCGAGAAAACCTCATCGAGATCCGGCGGACCTTGATCACGACCACCGCGATTATTATTCCCCCAAGGGTCTTTATCACGGCCGCCGTTGTTGCCAGGCTCATTCCACGCCATTATAGAACTCCATCAATATGATATGACGACAGTTTTTTTTATTACTCTAGCAGTCCATTAAGCAACGATAAAGTCATCTAACGAAGTACTTTCTCTTTTTTGTAACCTAGACCACTCTGCCAACGGCAAACGGATGTCGATTTTCAGGCTGCCATCGTCATCGTATTCCTCACTGACGATACATCCCAATTGGTAAAACTTGCTGCGGTAACGGCCGATAAATTGCGGCGGCAATCGCAGGGTATGTTTCACCATGGTGCCCGACAAGCGCTCAGTCAGGGCGTCGAATAACAGGTCAATGCCCTGCCCTTCCATCGCCGAGACCCATACTCGCTGAGGAACACCGGCATCATCACGTTCAATACGAGGCAACGCCCCTTCCAGATTATCGATCTTGTTCATCACCACCAAGGTTGGAACCTCGTTGGCATCGATCTCTTCAAGTACCGTCTCGACCGCTTCAATGTTTTCACGGAAGCGATCATCGCTGGCATCGACCACATGGAGCAGCAAACTGGCATCCTGGGTTTCTTTCAGGGTGGCCTTGAAGGCTGCGACCAAATCATGGGGCAGGTGACGAATAAACCCTACGGTGTCAGCCAAGATTGATGTACCGACATCGGCTACGTCAATCTTACGCAGAGTTGGATCTAGGGTGGCAAACAGCTGGTCAGCAGCATAGACACCGGCATCAGTGACCCGGTTAAACAACGTCGACTTACCGGCGTTGGTGTAACCGACCAGTGAAATCGTTGGGATTTCGGCACGGTTACGCGCCCGGCGTCCCTGATCGCGCTGCTTGGCCACTTTTTCAAGACGGCGCAAAATCGTCTTGATCCGGTCGCGCAGCAAACGGCGGTCCGTTTCCAACTGGGTTTCACCCGGTCCACGCAAGCCGATCCCGCCTTTCTGTCGTTCAAGGTGGGTCCAACCGCGGATCAAGCGGGTTGAGATGTGACGTAGCTGCGCCAGCTCGACTTGCAGCTTACCCTCGTGGGTACGCGCGCGCTGTGCAAAGATATCGAGGATCAGACCGGTGCGGTCCAGTACCCTGCATTTGCAAATTTGCTCCAGGTTACGCTCTTGCGCTGGAGAAAGTGAATGGTTGAATATGACGATTTCGGCGTCTTCAGCCCGAACCGCTTCGGCAATTTCCTGTGCTTTACCTTCACCCACGTAGAACTTAGGGTGGGGAGTTTTACGACTACCGGTAACCACCCGTAGCGTATTGACTCCCGCCGAGGAGACCAGCATTTCAAACTCGCTTAAGTCTTCCCACTCCCCTTCTTGCGTGAAGTTGATATGAACAAGAATTGCCTGCTCACCGGTCTCATAACGGTCAAACAAGCAATCAACTCCTTAGAGAAGAAAATTATTCTTCAGTTTTTTCTTGTGAACGTTCTGCCGAAGCCGGGCGGTCACCTGTGTGGTGGTGGTTAACTGGACGTGCAGGCACCACGGTAGAAATCGCGTGCTTGTATACCATCTGGTTAACAGTGTTCTTCAGTAGGATCACAAACTGATCAAACGACTCAATCTGGCCCTGTAGCTTGATACCGTTAACCAGGTAGATTGAAACTGGGATTCTTTCACGACGCAAAGCGTTCAAAAATGGGTCTTGCAGAGATTGCCCCTTAGCCATTATTTCTTTTCCTTATTTGTTTGTAGTTGTAGTTAGCAACGAACAAAATTAAAAATACGCAAAACAGTGATCAGTATACACGCTAATCAAACATCACATCTAACTGAGTTTGTGACGGTTTGTAACGCTGATTCTGGGTCACTGCTATCCAACCACGTCAGATCTTTCCAGCTTCTCAGCCAGGTGATTTGACGCTTCGCCAATTGACGGGTGGCACAAATGCCGCGGAAGACCGCGTCATCCAAAGAGCACTGCCCGTCCAAATATTCCCACATCTGACGGTAACCTACACAACGTATTGAAGGGAGATCTGGGTGCAGATCACCTCGCTCATACAAAGCACGAACTTCCTGTTCAAAACCTGCTTCGATCATCTTTTCAAAACGTTGCTCGATCCGCCGATGCAGCACTGCCCTATCCGTGGGAGTTATTGCAAACTGGTGAACCCTGTAAGGCAAGGCATCACCTTGGGTTTTCGTAAGCTCGGTTAAAGTTTTACCCGAAATACGAAAAACTTCCAATGCGCGTGAAAGGCGCTGGGGATCATTGGGGTGGATACGCGCCCCGGAAACCGGGTCAATCCGCACCAATTCCTCATGCATCGCCTGCCAGCCCTTATCCGCCGCTTCCTGCTCTATCTGAGCGCGGACCGCCGGATCAGCCGCTGGTAGCGGTGACAAACCTTCCAATAATGCTTTGTAGTACAACATAGTACCACCAACCAATAAAGGAATGCGCCCTTGTGCAACTATATCAGCCATTTCTTTCAGTGCATCAGCGCGAAAGTCCGCAGCTGAATAACTTTGCGCTGGATCACGAATATCGATCAATCGATGTGGTGCCTGCGCCAGTTCATCGGCATCCGGCTTGGCGGTGCCAATGTCCATATCTTTATAGATAAGGGCTGAATCAACGCTTATCAACTCTACAGGTAGTTGTTGGCGCAATCGGATCGCCAAATCGGTTTTGCCCGACGCCGTCGGGCCCATCAGGAATATCGCCTGAGGTAGTGGCTTAGTCATAATTAAACGCTTCTATTGCTGCACTCACGTCGACCGGACGCAGCAAGTCGGAAAAATAGTGTTCGAGTTGTGGGCCCCAAAGCTGCTCCAGTTCAGTCACCAACTGGATCCCTTGCGACAAGGTATAGGCCTCACAGGCCACGGTCAGCTGGCTTGTAAGCCAATCGAGCAGTTTGTCCCAACCCTGCGCTTCGGGATCCTCGGCCACGGCCGCCAGATAGGCCAGCAGCGCCGGGATCAATTGCTGCAGATTCTGCTGCCGCAGCGGCTGGCACACCGACAAGACAATGAGCTGCTGCTTGTTCTTGGCTTTGAGCTGAATACCGAGCTGCTTGAGCAACATCGCATGCTGTTCGGCACAGTCTATCATATTCGGCTCAACAGGGATGGAATGCGGGATCAACAGCGGCTGCGGCTTCAAGCCCTCCGTCTGAGCCAAGTTCAACTGGCCTTTGGTTCGCAAGCGCTGGGCCCGGGCAAGAGACAAGAGTGCCAACCCATCATCGCGGCTGAGCAGCAGGTATTGTTTTGCCACCAGCGACAGCGCCTTGCCCAACCCGATGCCATTGGCGGTGTCGATGGCGTCTTGGCGGACCGGTGGTGGGGTGACCGCAGGCGGTTTAGCTACCACCGTTTGCGGTACTGGCGTCTGCGGTGGCGACGCCACCGTTCGCATCAACTGCTGGTAGGCCTCAACTTCCGCCGGGCTCGGTCCCTCATCCTGGTAACGCGCACGGTCACGGCCTCCAGAGCGCCCCGTTCGCGCTGGCGCATAACCGCCGTCTCGATAGGGTTGCTCCTCCCTTAGCTGAGTGCACGAGGCATCAGGCCGTTCACGGCTGGCTGACGGCTCGGTGTGCTGAGGGCCGGTATCACGCCTGCCGGCACTTCCCGCAGAGCCACTGCTGGATAGCCAATCCCGTGCCGGTGCCTTATTGGGGTAATCGGGCGTCCGTGCAATAGCGGCCGAGGCGCCATCCGGTTCGGCAATACCTTGCCGCTGTGAAGCTGAAGTATGGGATGGACCCGGTGTGGCATAAGCGGGTGGCGGGGCATGGGCACTGGCTCGTGGCGCTGGAATATTCATCGCCTGCTCAGCATCCTCCGCCGCCCCTTCAATTAACGCGCTTTGCAACCCCTGACAAATAAAATCGTGCACCAGGCGGGCTTGGTGGAAACGCACTTCATGCTTGGCCGGGTGCACATTGACATCGACCTGGTGGGGATCGACATCGATAAACAGGACATAAGCTGCATATTGATCTGGTGCCAAACTGCTTTCGTAAGCTTGGCGGATCGCATGGTTGATCAGCTTATCCTTCATCATCCTGCCATTGACGTAGCAGTACTGGATGTCATTCTGCGCCCTTGCCCCCTGCGGGCTGCAAATCCAACCGCCCAGCTTGAGATCACCATGGGACAGTTCGACGGCCAGCGCATGATCCAAGAAGGCCTGCCCGCACACGGCGGCTAAACGGCGCTCCTTCTGGACTTGGGTGTTGGCTGCACGGTACTGACGTACTACCTTGCCGTTATGGCGCAGGTTGATAGTGACATCCATCCGGCTCAGCGCGATACGCTTCAATAGCTCATCAATGTGGCCGAACTCGGTTTTCTCGGTACGGAGGAATTTACGGCGGGCCGGGGTATTGAAGAACAGATCCAGCACTTCTAGCGTGGTACCCACCGGATGGGCCGCCGGCTTGAGCTGCACGTCCATATCCCGCCCCTCGGCATACGCCGCCCAAGCCTCTTCCTGCTCAGCCGTTCGAGAGGTCAAGGTCAGGCGCGACACCGAGCTGATACTGGCCAGCGCCTCGCCACGAAAACCGAGGCTGGCAATGGCTTCGAGATCATCAAGGGTAGCAATTTTCGAGGTCGCATGACGGCTCAGGGCCAAACCGAGTTCATCTTTCGGGATCCCCTTGCCGTTATCACGGATACGGATGGTCCGGCTGCCGCCTTTGTCGATATCAATATCGATCCGGGTCGCCCCAGCATCCAGGCTGTTTTCAACCAGCTCCTTGACCACCGAGGCGGGTCGTTCGACAACCTCGCCAGCCGCAATTTGGTTCGCCAATCTCGCAGGCAAGATCTGAATAGGCATAATCAACTACTCGGGATAGTAAGTTTTTGTCCAACCGCCAGTTTATCGGTGCGTAGCTGGTTGGCTTCACGCAGGCGGCTCACAGCAATACCATAGTCGGCGGCAATCTTACCGAGAAACTCACCGCGCTGTACGGTATGGACCACTGAAGCCGGTACTTGCATCGTAATTTTCAATTTCTGCCCCACCGCCAGCTCATCGGTACGCAGCTGGTTGGCACTGCGGATACTAGTCACCGTCACACCATATTGTCCCGCAATCTTGCCAAGGAACTCACCACGCTTCACGGTGTGGGTCACGGTCTTGTTCTGGGTTGTCGGTGTCGTGATTGGAGCCTGCACGGATACTTTCAGCTTTTGGCCAATCGCCAACTCATCAGAACGTAAATTGTTGTCACGCCTGATACTCGCCACAGTAACCCCATACTGGTTGGCAATCTTGCCAAGGAAATCACCTCGTTTCACGGTATGGGTCACCGTTTTGGTCGCGGTCGCAACCGCCGCAGTAGCCGGAGCCGGGACTGGCGCCTTACCCGGGATCACCAACGCCTGCCCCACCTTCAAGGTATTCGACTTGAGGTTATTGGCCTGTTTGATGGCCGCCACAGAGGTATCGTAGCGACTCGCGATCACACTCAGCGACTGGCCGCTGGTCACTTTGTGCCGGATCCCCTGGTTACGGGAGGCAAACAGGGTTCCTTCCGGTGGCTTCTCGTTAAAATACGATAGCACCCCGCGGTAAACCGCCTCAGCCAGTTTATTCTGGTGTGATTTCGAGTTTAGTAACCGCTCTTCGGTCGGGTTGGTAATAAACCCCGTCTCCACCAACAGCGACGGAATATCCGGTGACTTCAGCACCGCCAAGCTAGCATGCTCCGGCTTGCTCTTGTGCAGGGTCGTTACCTTACTCATTTCTTTCAGTACCCGGCTCGCCACGTCATAGCCTTCCTTTTGCGAATGGCTGAACTGCAAATCCAGCACAGCCATGCTGAGGTACTGGTCATCGTTGCCACCGGACAGTACATCTCCGCCCCCGAGCAACTCCGACTGTTTCTCGTGCTGCTCAATCCAACGGCCAATTTCACTGTTGGCACGGCGGGTATTAAGAACCCAAACCGACGCCCCGCGCGGCTGCGGCTGATGGAAACCATCAGCGTGGATCGAAACCAGCAAATGGGCACGCTTGTGGCGTGCAATTTCCGTTCGCCGATTGAGATTGACGAAGTAATCCCCCTGGCGGGTCATTACCGCCGTCATGCCCGGAGTGGCATTGATCCGTGCCGCCACCTTTTTGGCAATATCCAGAGTGACTTTCTTCTCGTACAACCGACTCGGGCCGATCGAGCCCGGATCTTCACCACCGTGGCCGGGATCAATCGCGACAATAATATCGTCGGTACCATAAGGCAAGCTGGCCTGCTGGTTGGCAGCAGGCTGTTTCGGCGTCGGTTCAGGCTTCTTTGCTGTGGCAGCCTTGCCATGCGGCAGATCCATCACCAAACGGTGGCTGTACGTACCGTCCGGCGTCGGTGCCAGCTTGAATAACTTTGGGGTCATCCCCGCTTTCATTTCCAGAACCAGACGGTAAGTCCCTTTCTCTGGTGCACCACTGTTGCGAATTTTGGTCAGGATTGCACTGTCTTTGACCACCAAAGGCAGCTTGGTTTTCAAGGTTGTCTGCTTCAGATCCACCACCAAGCGATCTGGCTTGGTCAAGGTAAAGTAGCTGAAAACCGCCTCATCTTTGAGATCCAGTACCACGCGGGTTTCTTCGGGAGCCGGCCAAACCCGGATCCCCTTCAGTTCATTGGCCATTGCCAACGAGCTAAATAAGCTGACCCCTACAATCACAGCATGAAAAAAAGCCCGTAACGACATCCTATCAACACAACTCCAAGCACTTAATAAGTTCACTACCGTATTCGTTATTTGCCGTCAGGGTGACTTTGCGTTGTTCACCGTGATAGCGCATATCCAATTCTAGGTCGGCTTCTGGCAATAGGCCCGCCCCTCTCTCCGGCCATTCCACCAAGCAGATGGCATCGGCGGCAAAATAGTCGCGGATCCCCATGAACTCCAGCTCCTCGGGATCGGCAAGGCGGTAAAGATCAAAATGGTACACCTGCCAAGGCGGAAGCTCATAAGGCTCCACCAAAGTATAGGTTGGACTTTTTACATTCCCTTGATGGCCAAGAGAGCGAATAAAGCCTCGGCTGAATGTGGTTTTCCCTGCCCCCAAATCACCATGCAGATAAATGGTGGTCTGGCGCTGACAGGCATGAGCCAGCTTGTGGCCTAAATCTACCGTCGCCTGCTCATCGGCGAGCAAGATTTCAAAACTATGCATTATCTTCTTATCTTGGATTTACTAATTGTCGAATATGAGGGAACAAATCACTGGCAAGCATACCACGCTCCCCCTCAGCTGCGCAGCGGTCAGCCGCCGTGCTGTGGATCCAAACCCCGCACTGCGCTGCCGCAACCAGAGACAGCCCCTGTCCCAGCAACGCCCCGATGATACCGGAGAGGACATCGCCCATTCCGCCAGTCGCCATCCCCGGGTTCCCCGCAGGGCACACCCAGCAGTGGGTACCATCATCAACCAGCGTGCCCGCCCCTTTGAGTACAACGACACCGCCGTACTGTTGCTGCAGCGCCCTTGCCGCGTGGAAGCGGTCAGCTTCGACCTCTTGTACCGAGCAAGCGAGCAGCCTCGCAGCCTCGCCGGGGTGAGGAGTAATTATACGATTATTTTTATAGTCAGGTGAACGTGCTAATAAGTTCAATCCATCCGCATCGACAACGTGGTTTTTTTCGGTCTTGGTTAGTTCATTGTATAAAGACTGGCTCCAACTTGATTGACCCAGCCCCGGCCCCAATACCAACACATCGGCCCAGTGCAAACGTTGCTTGGCGACTGTTTGTTCCGAGGCTTGCCAGCCCAAGGCCATTATTTCAGGTCTTGCCGCCACAATTGACAACACATTGTCAGGTTGCGCCAGGGCTGCCACCAAACCGCCTCCAGCGCGTGCCGCGGCTTCCGCCGCCAGACGGATCGCACCGCCCATGCCAAGATCGCCACCGGCTAGCAAGATCCGGCCGTGATCGCCTTTGTGTGCATCACGCTGACGCGGCGACAGAAAAAGGGCCACATCGGGGGCTTGGATCAGCCAGGCCGAAGGCGGCTCGATATGCTCAAAGGCATCTGCGACCTGCAGCCCGGCGAACCGCACCTGCCCCACATATTCTGCCGCTTGTGCTGTCCACAGACCCTGCTTGCTACCTATGAAGGTGACGGTGGATTGTGCTTTTACCGCCTTGCCAAGCACTTTACCTGTATCGGCACACAATCCGGAGGGAATGTCGATCGCAATGACCGGCAGCGCGATCCGATTGATCATCGCGATCAGCCGCTGCCCTTCCGGCCGCACTTCTCCATGAAGGCCCGTGCCCAGCAAAGCGTCAATGATCACCTCGGTCGAGTCTGGGATCGCATCTTCCGGCGGCAAGATCTGCCCTCCCGCGGCCAGCCAGGCATCTCGGGCCCGGGCGGCATCCCCCTGGAGTTTTGCTTCATCCCCTTGCTGCCAGAGCGTCACCGGGAAACCGGCTTCACGGGCTAGGCGGGCAACGATATAACCATCCCCGCCATTATTCCCACCACCGCAACAGACCAAGAGATGGTGCTGAGGGGTATAGCTCTGCTCAAGCACTTGAAATACGGCCGCGCCGGCACGCTCCATCAATTGATACATGCCCACCCCTTGCTGAGTGGCCGCCAGCCGCTCGCCTCGACGCACCTGCTCCGCCCGGTATAATTTGCCGGACCATTGTTCTGCACTCATAATTCCTTCCCCTTTCCCGCGCCTTTGGCGAGTATTCGCGAACTCTGACCCGTCCGTTGCTAACGTGGCCTAACTCAGTGCCCACAGCAAGCTAAGATCTTCCTGATGATCCTCTCAACATTTGCTGTGAGTGTGGTAAACTTCCGCCCCCAATCCAGCCCGGTAATGCCAGTATGACTATCGACTATCGCGATCTGACCCAAAAAATCAAGCAATGGGGCCAAGAACTTGGCTTCCAGCAGGTTGGGATCAGTGATGTCGATCTAAGCCAACATGAAGCACAGCTACAACGCTGGCTTAATGCAGGCTACCACGGCGACATGGACTGGATGGCTCGCCACGGTATGATGCGCGCCCGCCCAGCCGAGCTGCATCCAGGAACGGTTCGGGTCATCAGTGCCAGGATGGACTACCTTCCGCCCGAGGCCAACTTTGCCCATAGCCTGAGACACCCCGAGACCGCCTATATCAGCCGCTATGCCCTCGGTCGTGACTATCACAAGCTTATCCGAAACCGCCTTAAACGTCTCGGCCAGCTCATTGAACAAGAGGTTGGCCCCTTTGGCTACCGCCCTTTTGTCGATTCCGCTCCGATTCTGGAACGCCCACTGGCCGAAAAAGCAGGACTGGGATGGACAGGCAAGCACTCTTTGCTACTTAACCAACAGGCGGGATCATGGTTCTTTCTTGGCGAACTGCTTATCGACCTACCTTTACCTGTCGACAAGCCTACAGAGAACAAGTGCGGTAAGTGTATTGCCTGCATGACAAGCTGCCCAACCCAGGCCATCGTCGAAGAAGGCGTGGTCGATGCAAGACGTTGTATTTCATACTTGACGATTGAATTTGATGGTGTGATACCCGAAGAATTCCGCGAAGCAATTGGTAACCGTGTTTACGGCTGTGATGACTGCCAGTTAGTTTGCCCGTTCAACCGTTTTTCTGACATCACTCAAGAAGCGGATTTTCACTGTCGCAACAGCCTAAAGTTGCAACCTTTAACTACACTATACGCCTGGACAGAAGAAGCCTTCTTGAAACATACCGAAGGCTCAGCAATTCGCCGTATCGGCCATCTCCAGTGGCTTCGCAATCTCACGATTGCGATGGGAAATGCGCCATACAGCCCCGCGATTATTGAGGCGCTGGAATCAAGGGAAGGGCAAAGCGCACTGCTGGATAGCCACATCCAGTGGGCGAGAGAAAAGCAACTTGAGAAACGGGACCCGGATGCTATCAATGTCCAGCCAGCCAGAACCAAACGACTTACCCGCATTGTGGAGAAAGGCCTGCCACGAGATGCCTAGCAGGCGCAAACCGCTCCGGCCGGCATATTGTAACCTTATCCACACAGAGTGAGAGTTCGATCAGGCTTCTGAACAAATGTGGAAAACATTTTCAATTTTGCTTCTTTATCTGCTATTTCCAATATTAAACACAGCCCAATATAGACGGCTCAAAAAAAGTTATCCAAACATCCACAGAGTGGATCAGGTTGTATATAAGCCTTGAGTAAAAACAACCAAGACCATACAAAACAACACCTTACACTGTGGATAGTTTCTTATCGATTATTGTTTTATTGAAGAATAAAAAGATAAATACAGACTTGTTCACACGGTATCGGCACACGTAATCAACCGACTTACCCACAAGATACTTTTGTGGATAACTCTGTGCACGATCTCAGAATTTTCTATCCGCCACAGGCTCAAGCCCACGAACGACAAGGCATTCAGGCATAGTCTGGTCGGGATAAATTTAGACAGATACGATTCACAGCTCCCTGCTAGCAATTTACATTACCCGTATCAAACCATTCAAAGAGCTTGTGTCGTCATTTGACACCAAACAGAGCATCTGGATATTGCGGGATAAAAATAAACAGCCATAAGGCTGCAGGGGCAATATCTACGATGATGTTTTCGAAGCTGATCGCTTCTTAATGGTTCCCAATAACACTTCGGTTATGGAACATTGGGACAACACACAAGACTATCGAGAGTCGAATAATCCAGGAATGTTGCAGTTGAACTAATACTTCACAGTAGTAGCTTTGCCGTTCCCCTGCTCATTGCAGTGGCAGCAGAAATTGGAGCGACACACGAGGTTCGAACTCGTGACCTCAACCTTGGCAAGGTTGCGCTCTACCAACTGAGCTAGTGTCGCATTTGGTTGCGGGGCTCGGATTTGATCCGGGCGGCGCTTCCATCGACGGCCTGAGGGTTATGACAAAGCATTCGCCAGACTGTCTGAAATTGTTGGTTGCGGGGGCCGGATTTGAACCGACGACCTTCGGGTTATGAGCCCGACGAGCTACCAAGCTGCTCCACCCCGCGTCCGTATT
>NZ_PYME01000052.1:0-11066 GCF_003025515.1 Photobacterium gaetbulicola
CCGGCTCAAAAAGCCAACACAAATTGCAACACCCCGTGGAGGGGTTCCCGAGTGGCCAAAGGGAGCAGACTGTAAATCTGCCGGCTCCGCCTTCGATGGTTCGAATCCGTCCCCCTCCACCATCATTCCTAAGCCAGTAGCGCAAGCTGCTGGCTTTTTTCATCCCCCTTCTTTTTGCTCATGCATTTTTTTACTCTCAAATCACAAACCTGAGCAACTAATTTGGATTAATGGCCATTTTTTTCCTAAAATTCAATCGGTAGCATATGATTTGGAATAAGGAAATGCCAAACAATCAGGGTCAACCTCAAGGAAAAATACTGCCCCTGCACGCAGTCAAAGCCCTGATAGTTGACGATCAGCGCTTAGCGACAACCATGCTCAAGTCTATTTTGCAGCAAATCGGGTTAACCCATATCAACACGGCATACGATCACCAGCAGGCCCAGCAACACTGCCAGCATATTGCCTACGATGTCCTGCTCATCGACTACCATCTGGAAGGCCCTCTCACCGGCACCGAACTGATAAACTTGCTTCGTCGCAGGAAGCTGGTTTCGCCTTACTGCGGCATTATCATGATTTCCGGCGATCACTCGGCCGAGGTCATATTAACCAGCATGTCGGTGGAGCCCGACTGCTTCATGGCCAAGCCGATCACCGCGGATATGGTCAAAGCCAAACTGCTCTCAACCCTCGAAGAATGTGCGCTGCGAGCGCCTGTTTACAAGGCTCTCCTCAGTCACGACCGGCAACAGGCCATTGCGACCTGCAAAAAACAGCTAATGCATACGGGATACCACCACAAACTCGAAGGGTTATTGCTAGACTTGCTGATCGAAGATGGCCAGTGGTTACAAGCCGAAAAATATGCCAACATCCTGAGAAAGCACCACCCGTCCCCCAAGCTGAGCCTCATCTTGGCAAAGATCCTACACCACAATAACCAACTCAAAGCCGCTATTCACCTTTTGGAGTGCCAGCTTCAGCAATCGCCACTGCACATTGAACTCTACGACTACCTATCCAGTTACCAAGAACAAGACAAAGCTTATTACGATGCCCTAAGCAGTGCCCAAAAAGCACTCAAGCTCACCCCGAGTATTAGCCATCGCGCCCTCAAGGTGGCTCAGCTGGCGGCTGATCTGGATCGGGTTGAACAAGTGCTCAAAGCGGGCCAAACCCTTGCTAACCATCTGCCGATCATCGATGTTGAGTGGATCATCTGCCTGGCAGAATACATGGCAATTTTCGAACAGGTTTATTTCAGCCAACCATCGCTCAGCCAGCGCCAGCGGCTTAAGCTCGAACTGCAAAAAATCAATAAGCGCGCCCATTCGCGGGTGATGCCAGCCCAGGAGCCGTTTCTCAGCGCCTACAGTCATATCTTTATGAGCCGGTTGCTACTTGGCAATGCACAGCCTCTGAAGGCCAAACGCCGCTTACTGCTGGGACTATCCCCTTTTTTCAACAAGATCCCCCAACTCCCATCGGTGATTTTGGCTGATACCCTGCCGCTATTAATCCACCTCGGTGAGACCCAACTGATCAGCAGCATCATGCAGGCGATTGAAAAACGTAACCGCTTTGACGGTCATAGCCAAAACCGGCTCAGCGACATCAAGCAGCAAACCCACCTTGCACAGAGAATCAAACAACTTGAGGAGCAGTTGAGCGAGGCTTACCGAGTATTGCAAACATCGTCGGAGCAGGCATTTCCCCGCTACCAGCAGATTGTCCACGACTATCCGCTATGCAGCGAAGCCAATCTCGGCTTCCTGCAATGTATGCTGGATCTCAATACGGGCAGCGAAGAGGATATAAAACACAATATGAAAGCCGTCAGCTCCATGCCACTGCCCAATGACTTGGAGAACTGGCGCAAAGAGCTACTGGAAGGAATGATCAGCAAGAAAGCCTCCCCGCACCAGCATAGGGTGGCGCTGACCTACAAAAAGCAAACTCAGCGCTTTCTTGACACTGAAAGCACGGAGTAATTCCACACTGTTACCACCGAGATACTGTTACCACCGAGATACTACTCACTCAGAACATCCCTGCCATGGGGGGATGAGAAGTCCAGCTCTGGCCCTTTGGGAACAATACCGGTCGGGTTAATCATAGTGTGGCTGTAATAGTAGTGGCGCTTGATATGGTACATGTCGACCGTCTCAGCCACGGCCGGATACTGATATAGCTCCTTGAGGTACCCTTGAAGATTGGGGTAATCGGCAATACGCTTGAGATTACATTTAAAATGCCCGACATACACCGCATCAAACCGCACCAGCGTGGTAAACAGGCGCCAGTCTGCTTCTGTCAGCCTATCACCCACCAAGTAGCGGCTGATCGCCAGATGGGTATCCAGCGTCTCGAGTGCACTGAACAGGTTGTCAAAAGCGGTGTCGTAAGCATCTTGGCTAGTGGCAAAGCCACAACGATAGACCCCATTGTTGACGTTGGGATAAATAAAATCATTCCACCGTTCAATGTCCTGGCGTAGCTCGCTGGGGAAGAAGTCCTGCTGATCGCCGGTGATTTCATTAAATGCAACGTTGAACATCCGGATGATCTCCGACGACTCATTGCTCACTATGGTCTGTGTCTTCTTGTCCCAAAGCACCGGTACCGTTACCCGCCCGGTGTAATCACTTTTGGCCTTGGTATAAATCTGGTGCAGGTACTGATAATCATAAAGCGGCTCCGGCTGCAGAAACTCCCAGCCTTTGGTGCGCATGTCCTGGCTGACCACGGTAACATCTATATGGGGAGCCAAGCCTTTGAGTGCACGGAAAATCAGGGTGCGGTGTGCCCACGGGCAAGCCAGTGAGAGGTATAAATGGTATCGCCCTGATTCAGCCTTGAAGCCGGTTTCGCCATTGGGCCCAGCACTGCCGTCAGCCGTCAGCCAATGCCTAAACCCGGCATCCTCACGGACAAACTCTCCCTTGCTGCTTTCGGTGTCATACCAAACATCATGCCAAACGCCCTTTACTAACTTACCCATCAGCCGCTCCTCGCCCCAATCGTCTTCGCATCATTAGTGCCTATGCATCGATTATAGAAAGCGGTTGGCAAGATGTCCGGAGGCGGGAGTTGAACAAGATCATCAATTTCCTTGAACAACTCCAGCCATTGACCCACAGCTTATTTTCGGATGAACTTGTTATAGACAAATAACAGGATCAACGCCCCGAAGGTCGCCGTAACCAGACTCCCGAAGTTCACGCCAGTTGCCGCTCCGAGGCCGATAAACGACCCCACCCAGCCGCCGACAAACGCCCCGGCAATACCAAGGCCCATTGTTGCTATCCAGCCACCACCATCATCCCCAGGCATTAGCCACTTCGCCAGCGCACCAGCAATAAGCCCAAGAATAATCCAAGAAATAATTCCCATGCTTTATCCTCGCTATCAGTTGCTTGAATAGTTCCTGATAGAGCTTAGACAAGGTCGTTTGATATGGGTATATACCCAAGTGACTTCAGGCGGCAGATCGCACCTTATTGCACTAATCTTAAAAATCACACGGCTTACTCATCTAAAGCCTTCCCTGCGTGAGGACAATGTATATGTTGAACAAACTAACTGTTGGTTTTTTCATACTCTTGGTATCACTGCTCACCGGTTGTGGTGAAAGTCCCCCTCCGGCACCGGCTCCTGAAGTGGAAGAAAGTGTCGAGGTCATGGAGGTAACTGAAGGTTCGGACGTTCCTACTGAAACAGAGGACGCCGAAGAAGCTGATGAACCTGAAGCATCAGAGCCTGAGGGTTCAGAAGAAACAGACAGCGCAGATGGGGATTCTTACTAGCTAACCTCCGAGGCTAAACGCTTTACCAACCTCACTCCCAAAGGTTAAACATATCGCATTAACCTTTGGGAAATCCTCCCAATCCTTAATCCCAACCGCAATTGGCCCTTGTGCTCGAGATAATCTGGCCGAGACACAGATGCGGCCACAAATGTACTTTGTCACACATACACCAGCCAATTTGCGCTAAATGGTGGTAACATCGAAGGATTACAACCGCTTTTTGGCCATCGTAACATCAGCCAAGGGCAGATTTTGCCAAAGAAGCCTTTACTACCAAGGACACCAAAATCAATGAAAGTCATCTCGTTCAACATCAACGGCCTTCGTGCTCGCCTTCATCAACTGCAAGCTTTGATCGACAAACACCAGCCAGACGTGATCGGCCTGCAGGAAATCAAAGTCCATGACGAGGCCTTCCCGATCGAAGATGTCGAAGCGATGGGCTACAAGGTTTACCACCATGGCCAGAAAGCCCACTACGGTGTCGCCATGCTGTGCAAGCAAGAGCCGGTTGAAGTGCGCAAAGGCTTCCCAACCGATGACGAAGAGGCCCAGCGCCGGATGATCATGGCAACCTTCGAGCAGGAAGATGGCCGCAAGGTCACGGTACTAAACGGCTACTTCCCGCAGGGTGACAACATCAGCCACGAAACCAAGTTCCCGGCCAAAGAGAAATTCTATGCCGACCTGATGACCTACCTCAACGATCACCACAACAACGACGAAGAGGTGATTGTAATGGGCGATATCAACATCAGCCCAATCGATCTGGATATCGGTATCGGCCCGGCCAATGCCAAGCGCTGGCTGAAAACCGGCAAGTGCTCATTCCAGCCTATCGAGCGCGAATGGCTCAACACATTGATGGATTGGGGCTTTGTCGATACCTTCCGCCAGCTGCACCCTGACGTTGACGATAAGTTCTCGTGGTTCGACTACCGCTCTAAAGGCTTCGTCGATAACCGCGGTCTGCGTATCGACGTGGTTCTGGCAACGCCGTCACTGGCCGAACGCTGTGTAGAAGCCGGAATTGATTACGAACTGCGCGGTATTGACAAGCCGTCAGACCATGCCCCTATTTGGTCGACTTTCAAATAAGCCCGTTGTCCAAGCTATATCAGAGAGTGGGAGCTCACTCCCCTCTCTGGCAATGAATGACACATGTTGACTCACAAGGAAAGAAGATGAAACTGTTTGTATTTGATCACTGCCCTTTCTGCATCAAAGCCATGATGGTGGCTGGCCTTAAAAAGGCTGACATCGAATTGGTCTACCTGCAAAACCATGATGTGGATGCCCGTATCGACAAAGTCGGGGCCAATCTGGTCCCTATCCTGCAAAAAAAAGACGGCAGCTACATGGCTGAAAGCTTGGATATCGCCGCCTATATCGATGCGCTTGACGGCAACCCGATTCTGGCAACCGGCAGCAACGACGACAACATCAGCGCGTGGGCCGATATTGCCCGTCCATTCAGCAGCCGCTTGCTCTACCCACGCTGGATGAAGGTCGACTTGCCGGAGTTCCAGTGTGAAGAAGCCAAGGCATGGTTTACCAAAAACAAAACCGCGATGATCGAGCAGGACTTCGACGATGCCTTCAGCAAGTCCGATGCGTACCTAGCCGAACTCAATGCCTCTTTCGACAAGCTGTCATGGCTGCAGCTACCGTCGGAGCGCAACAATGTGTTGAGCTACGATGACGTCAACCTATTCCCGTCCCTTCGCAACCTGACCGTGGTAAAAGGCGTTAAGTTCCCAGCCCGCATCCGCCAATACATCGATGAGGTGGCAGCACTGACATCGACATCGCTATACGACGATATCGCGGTTTAAGCACCTGATATTGCAGATAACAAATAAAAAGAAGCCCAGCCAATTGGCTGGGCTTCTTTTATCTAATAGACGACTTGACGAATTTTACGACTCAATCCCTACGACAATGGCCGCATGTGCCTCATCCAGCGTCCCTCAAGCTTACGGAAGCCCCACAGGATGATGAATGTCAGTGCCATATAGAACATCCCTGCGAACAGATAAGACTCAAATGGCGCGTAGTAGCGGGAATTGACAATCTTCGCGGCACCAGTCAAATCGACAATCGTCACGATACCGGCCACCGCTGAGCCATGGAGCATGAAGATCACCTCGTTACTGTAGGCTGGTAGCGCACGGCGCAACGAGCTTGGCAGGATAATGCGGCGGAACGCCTGCGCCGGACTCATGCCATACGCCTTAGCCGCCTCAATTTCACCCTTCGGCATACTGTTGATCGAGCCACGGACAATCTCTGCGGTGTAGGCAGCGGTATTGAGCACAAAAGCCACCAGCGCGCAGAACCATGCCTCCTGCCAAAGCGTTCCTTGTACAACAATCACCTGGCTTAGGCCGTAATAAATCAAGTACAACTGGATCAGCAGCGGGGTGCCGCGGAAAAAATAGATAAATGCCCAGGCCGGCCCATACACCAACGGCACCTTGCTGTTCCGGGCAATCCCGATGGGTACGGCGATCACCAAGCCAATTACCAGTGCAGCGGCAACCAACCACACCGTGGTATAAAAGCCCTGCCAATAAATCGGCCACGAGTCGGCCAGAATACTGAAGTCCATAGCTACCTCGTGTGAATACTGAATTTACGCTCCGCCCACTTAAGACCAGAGGTCGAGAGCGAAGTGAAAAGAAGGAAAATAACCGCGACCGCCATATAGAAGGTAAATGGCATCTGGGTTGTCCCGGCGGCCAGCGCGCCTTTGCGCACCATATCATCAAGGCCAATCACGGAAACCAGAGCCGTGGTTTTGAGCAGTACCAGCCAGTTATTACCAAAGCCCGGCAAGGCATGGCGGATCATCTGCGGCAGCAGAATACGACGGAAAGAGAGGAAACTGCTCATTCCGTAAGCCTTACCGGCTTCGAGCTCACCTTTGTCGACAGCGAGGATCGCACCACGGAATGTCTCAGCCATGTAGGCACCGAAGATAAACCCAATCGTCAAGATCCCGGCAATAAACGGACTGATCTCTACATAATCGGGAAGATAGGCTGTCCACTCGTGATTAGGATCCGATGAGGTGAAATATTCATTGAGAAACTCGTTGATCCGGTAGAGGCTGTCGTTGAGCAGCATCTGCCCACCGAAAAAAATCAGCATCATCAACACCAAATCCGGAATACCGCGGATCACTGTGGTATAGAAGGTGGCGATAGCTCTTGCCCAGCGATAAGGAGATAGCTTGGCTAACGCGCCTAGCATGCCCAATATCATCGCCAGCACCAGTGATAGCAAAGCGACTTGCAGGGTGATCCATGCCCCTTCCACCAATGACCACTCATAACCTTTCAAATCAATCAAAAGGAAGCTCCTTGTTACTGCTTAGGAGAATGATCCCAAAGGTGAACTCCTTTGGGATCACAGCAAAGTTACTACTGATCACTCACCGTAAACATCGTAAGCAAAGTACTTAGAAGCGATTTGCTGGTAGATACCTTTCTCACGGAGTGACTTGATCGCTTCATCAAGCTGCTTGGTCAAATCTTTGTCTTGCTTGCGCACCGCGATACCGAACCCGTCACCGAACCACTTAGGATCAGTCAGCGATGGGCCGATAAACTCATAGCTGTCACCGCCAGGTTTGTTCAACAGACCCTCTTCCAATGCGGAAGCATCGCCTAGGACAGTGGCAATACGGCCGGCTTTCAGATCGAGGTAAGCATCATCGAATGAGCCATAACGAACAATTTCAACCGAACCGTCAAAATTATCGGTCAGGTACTTATCATGAGTAGTCGCACGCTGAACCCCCACTTTAACCCCTTTCAGGCCTTCTTTGGTGAAGTCGAGCTCCGTGCCTTTCTTGGCAACAAACTTGTTAGGAATAAGGGCATATTTGCCAGTAAAATCGACACGCTTCTTACGCTCTTCTGTGATAGACATTGCGGCAATGATGGCATCGTATTTACGCGCCAGCAGTGATGGAATGATCCCGTCCCAGTCCTGCGCAACGATTTGGCATTTGGCTTCCAGCTCTTTACACAGTGCATTGGCCATATCGACATCGAAACCGCGAAGCTCACCATTTGGCTCAGTCCAGCTAAATGGAGGGTAAGCTCCTTCAATACCAAAACGCACGGTCTTCCACTCTTTAGCCTGTACGGCTGTGGTACCCAAAGCTGTTACAACGGCTGCCGCCAAAATCCATTTTTTCATTGTTTACTCCTGCTGTACTTTTTAGTCTGTTGTTTGCATGCCATTGGCGATCCTTCCCTCACTGACTCCCCATCCCCAAACAGGTCGTCATGGATCACCGTTTTGCTAATGAAATCGTTAATATATTGATGAAATAAATTGCTGGAGACGCTCTGACTCTGGGTTAGAGAACAGCTTGGCCGGATCGCCCTGCTCTTCCACTTTCCCCTGGTGCAAGAACATCACCTGGTTGGATACGTCACGGGCAAAGGCCATTTCATGGGTCACCACCAGCATGGTCCTGCCTTCCTGTGCCAAATCCTGCATGACCCCCAACACTTCACCAACCAGCTCCGGGTCAAGGGCCGAGGTTGGTTCATCGAATAGCATCACTTCAGGGTCCACCGCTAATGCACGGGCAATAGCGGCACGCTGCTGCTGTCCCCCCGACAAATGCCCCGGGTAATAGTTACGGCGCTCATAAAGGCCAACCTTTTTCAGCAATGCTTCGCCGCGTTCAATGGCCTCGGCCTTAGGAACACCGAGGACATGCACCGGAGCTTCAATCACATTGCCCAATACCGTCATGTGCGACCATAAGTTGAACCCCTGAAATACCATTGCCAAGCGAGAGCGAATACGCTGTACTTGTTTTTCATCGACAGGCAGAAATTCTCCCTGTCGATTATTTTTCATTTTAATCAATTCACCGTTAACCCAGATCTCACCTTGAGTCGGTGTTTCCAATAGATTGATACAACGCAGGAAAGTACTCTTACCTGAACCGGATGAGCCGATAATTGAAATTACATCACCACGGTGGGCCGTTAACGATATGCCTTTTAGAACTTCGTTCTGGCCAAAAGACTTATGCAAATCCCTTACATCAAGCGCCACTTCACCAACCATGTGCGCCAACTCCTGTTACTCCGTGAATTACCAATATCCCTTCACCGTATAACTCAATGGTGGGATTCAACGTGCCCGAAAGCGCTAAATATCGCCTGTTTTCCGAACACTTTTATCGACGGTATCACTAGAAATAAAATTTGGCAACATTTCATTAACCAGCACAAAGCGGGAATAACCAGTCAAGTTTTCAGAATAAAACCGCAAAAAGCCACAATTTCAACGACATTGAACTATTTCACTGCTTGGGGTAATTTAAGTAGCAAAATACACAGCCGGATAAAATATGCCTGTTAAATCAATAATTACAGTAAATTCAACGTTCTTAACCCAACGCATGACCAGCCTGTTACTGCTTGTTTTTAGCACGATTTATCCGTTTAGCTATGCAGTTGCCACCCAGCCACAATCTGTAACAATTCTGACGGTTGTTCCGGAGTACAAAGATGCGGTGACTGCCAACTTTAACCCTTTTTCAAAAGGGAGCATGCCTACAACCCATGAGTTCATATTTGAACCGCTGATCATCTTCAATACACTGCAAAATAACAAGCCGGAATACCGCCTGGCGACCCATTACCAGCTCGACAAGGATCTGATGGGGATTAGCTTTTCGCTTCGTGAAGGTGTGAAGTGGTCGGATGGAAAACCATTCAGTGCCGATGACGTATTTTTCTCGTTCTCCCTCGCACTTAAATATCCAGAACTTGACTCACATGGCATCGGACTATGGGTCGAGTCTATCGAAAAGCGCAATGCCCATGAGGTCTATTTCAGGCTGAAAAAGCCCAACGCCTTGGTCGCCTATACCCTTGTCCTGCTTCCCATCATACCCAGGCACCAATGGCAGAAGGTGGACAATTTCGCTCAGTTTACCAATCCAGTCCCTGTCGGTACCGGGCCTTTTACCGAAATCAAAGACCT
This sequence comes from Photobacterium gaetbulicola, assembly GCF_003025515.1. Lineage (NCBI taxonomy): Bacteria > Pseudomonadati > Pseudomonadota > Gammaproteobacteria > Vibrionales > Vibrionaceae > Photobacterium > Photobacterium gaetbulicola. The sequence goes on from NZ_PYME01000052.1 coordinate 9,837, forward strand.
CGACGAGAATGGCTACCTGCAATGCGCCAATCCGGTATACTGGCAGGCCGATAAACGGCAGATCGACTGTTTGCGCTACCCGAAGGTGACCACCAACGACGATTTTATCTCGCGTATTGCACAAGGAGAGTTCGACTGGACCGGTAGTTTCATTCCGGATATTGAACGCCACTACGCCTCGTACTCGCCGGACTTCAAATACTGGCTACCACCCGCCAGCAACGTCAGCCTGATGTTCAACTTCAGGGCCGCCGATCCTGATGTGCGAGCCCTGTTCAACAGGGTGGAGTTTCGCCGTGCCATTTCAATGACACTGCAACGTCAGTTGTTGATTGATATCGCCGCTTTCGGGCAGGGAAAACCCTCACGGTACGCGTCGGGGATGAGTGATCGCTTCCGTTCTTGGGCCGATCCTGTCATCACGGAAAAATACCTGCCTTACATGTCCTACAACCCGATGCTGGCAGGGGATCTGCTCGACAAAATTGATCTTGTCGACAGCAATGGTGATGGCTGGCGCGATCTGCCCGGCGGAAACCCGTTAGCGCTCACTATCATCACCCCCAAGGGCTGGTCAGATTTCAACACCACCGCCCAGCTGATCAGTGAAATGATGCTACGTATCGGGATCAAGGTAACGCCAATTCAAGCGGATTTCCTGCAGTTTAACGAACAGCTCGCCCATGCAGATTACCAGTTAGCGATTACCAACTACCCGCAAGGGCCGACCCCCTTCAAGTACTTTGACATGGCGTTCAACAGTACCTACCAGGCACCGCACTATCCCCGCTATGCCATGCACTATTACCAGAATGCCCGGGTCGATGCGCTGCTGGCGCAGTTTCCGATCGCCGAAACCAACCAGCAACGCCACCAAATCATCCGCGAGCTCAACCAGCTCATCGCCAACCAGCAGGTCACTGTCCCGCTCTATAACACGGTTGAGTTCTACCAGTACAACACCAGCCGGTTCGAAGGCTGGTTCAACAAAGATAACCCGGTTGCCAGCCCGCTGATTTGGCCGCAGGCCCCCGAACGGTTGCTGCATGTCCTCGCCTTGCGGCCAAAAGAGCAACCTGCAAAGCCGCGATAAGGCTTATCGGAGAATCGAGTAGGAGGAGGCCTCACGGCCTCCGTCCTCTCACACCACCGTACAAGCGTGGGTCGCATACGGCGGTTCCGAATATATTTTCAGTGACTCATACCCATCTCTCAATGAGTACATGCCCA
>NZ_PYME01000053.1:0-6457 GCF_003025515.1 Photobacterium gaetbulicola
CGTTTGCTTCCTTCAGATCCCACCTCACGGTGGACACCCTTGCATAGGCTAACGGTTCTCGCTCGACTGAGCCCGTAGAGGACTTTCACCTCCTAGAACAACGCCATGCTCGGCGCACCAACAAAAAGCCTCCGGTTTGCCGGAGGCTTTTCTGTTAACTGTGCCCTTATCGACAGCATTGATGGCTAAAACGCCATCTGCCATTTGAGGTATGCCTCTTCATTTGAGTCATAGCCAGCCCTAATCCGATGGTTTTTAATTTGGTAGCCGACGAAAGCATCATAGGTATAGAGATCATAATCATCTTCACCAAATGAATAAAAGTTGTCAAAACCAATATGCCACGCGTTGTGGTTAATTCGAGAGTAGAAGCCAGCCATACCAATAGCAATAGAGTCGTCGGTCACTTGATTCTTATTTACCCCAATGGTTAACACTGGATAAAAGGTGACTTTTTCCATTGCTTTCCACGTAGCGACATAACCCCCTGTTAGCGACTCCACATCACCACCAAAATAGCCTTCAGTATAAAAACCTTGCCCTTCATTCATCCAATAATATCGAGCCTTTAGTTCATCGAAGCCTTTTTTAGACTCAAGGCTCATCCCATGCTTGCCGAAAGCCAAACCAAAACTAGCATCAACATCCCCATTAGCCGCTATCCCCATCCCAACTGAAGAGTAAACCGCCGTTGGATCAGCCATATTAACCTTGTCCTGATTTTCGACCTCTTGCTCTGCAAAGACCTTAGGTTGAATACTACTGAGTAGCAAAATTAATAACAAACGCTTATTCATGGTCGTTCCTGTAATATTTAATGAGTAGCTTATTGATAACGCATGCCAGGTTTTATCTTTTCTTATATTATTTACCTTATGAATAATTATTGTTGAGCATCAGGCAACTCAAAATAAAACCACATATTTCTTTTTATTATTTATGGGTGTTACTAAATCGCAATGCATTGAAAATAATCAATAACAGTTTTGGAAATGAAAGCCATCAACATAAGCTTGCAAAGTAAAAGCGTGATATTAAGAAAAGCTGTAAATAATAGGAAGGTATTGATGGAAATTTGAATGCAGGTAATAGGTCTTAATTTTTACCTATTACCTGCATGATGTGAATAACCCTATAGTGAATATAAGTAGTAAATCTGGGTTTTAACGCGAATAACAATACCGCGGATCGCGTCCAAGAAACTTAATAATGGGGTTGGCTTTTCACCAGATATCCATGCTAAACCAACAGCACCTACAGGAATATCAAAGCCCTCCGGCTCATGAATTTTCAAACGTACAAAGTGGTGTTTGTTAAGCACATTCAAGCCAGTAGTCCGGCGAACATTATCATCGACGGCCAATAGGCTACCTTGCGATTCCCCCGTCGCTTCGATAATACTATCAACCGATGCAGAAAAGACCTTACCAGGGTAAATTGCCGTACCGAATTCAGCCAACTGCCCTTTTTTTACATTACGTAGGGCCTGATGGTTGACTCTTGTTAAGACATACTTTTCATTGGTATACATAGCAAGACGAGGAGCTGCCCCTACATACTGCCCTTCACGCATAATGAAATTAGTCACAAAGCCATCAACCGGGGCGTATATCTTGGTATTGGCTAGATTCCATTGAGCCTTATCTACAGCCGTTTGTTTCTGAGCAACGACTGTTTCAGCATTGAAAACATTGACCATGATCTGTTCAGTTTTTAACTTTGCTTGGCTGAGCTTAATTTTGGCCATTTCTACTTCGCTCATTCGCCGCTCGAGCTGTTGTTTTGAAACTGTGTCCGCCACCTTGATTTCCTGAAGCTTATAACGCGCTAGCGTGTTAACCTTTAGTTCGAGATCCTCCTCAGCCGCATCCTGCTGATGGCGAGAGAGCTCGATTAACTTGATCTGCCCTCTCAAACCCATTTCCGCGCCGGCCAATTCAGCTTTTGCGTTTTCTACAGCAATTAGATAAGGCTCATCATCAATTTCATAAATCAGTTGACCTTTTTTAATTTTCTGATTGGGCTCTATATGAATAGCAGTTACCACCCCCTTCACTTCACTTGAGGCTGGCCTCAATTGAATATGTGGCGATTGCACGACAGAACCACCTGACATATCCATCGGCGTATAGGTAATAAGCCCTATCCAAACAAAGATAAGCCAACTGGTTCCGCCAATGTACGCAAAGAGCTTCGTTCCCTTATTCCATGGCATACCCACAAGGCGAAGAATATAAATAAATAACGCCCATACCGCCAATCCTTCAAGCATCTTGCTGTTCCTCTACAATCTGGGGTTCATCTTTCCAGATTTCACGTAATCGTCGAATGCCTAACTCAATGTCTGTAAAGGCAACAATTAATGCCAGAACCCAGACCCAGTGCCATATAAATCCCACCCAAGTCAAAGCCGATATCAAACCTAATTGTTGGTGTTTTTTTCGGTGAGCTTCATGAACAGGGATTTCATGAACTTTCCAAAAGCCATATGCTATTGCAGCAATTGACCCAAATAACACTACGCCGGCAACAACATGTAGGACGGTATCAGCGGTACTTTCAACAAAAGGCATTGATACTAACGACATTTGTTAACACTCCATTTATTTATAATTCTAATTACTCGATTATAATTCCGCATAAATCAAAACAAGAACTGCAATACGATGGTAAAAAATTGACATGTCTGGATTAAAGATAAAGTCACAGCTCATATAATTGAACATAAAAATTACACAAAAGTAATTTACCAATAATGGTTATATGCACTCGTTATTAATTTATGTTATATCTCTAAGTAACCACCCAATCCAAATATACGATAAAAATGACATCAGCTTTAACAACCGACAAAATCATCTTTGATAATCACAACAAGAAAATATCACAAATAAACGTATTACAGGCCAGTCACTAACATGAAAGCAAATGAGATTAATACTTATTAACTCATTGTTACTCGCTACTTATATATGTCAGAAAATGCTTTAACTAGTATGCCTTCTACCTGTGAAATTACAGGATGCTGATACCATATTCGGTGAAACTGAATACCAAGGTCAAACAACATAGGTTGACCATCTAATATCAGTGGTCTCATAACCACACCATCAGGAACAGCATCTTCTTTAATACCAAGTGTTACGAATACATTGTTATTCATCTTGACGCACTGAAAAGCTGTCGATACCGTGGCAACGGTAAGATTTTGCTTTAGCTGAATCCCAGTCCGTCTTTTCAACGTTTGGTAGTGCTCACTATTATCTAGTTCCCCCATCGTAACCCTAACACTAGGATCATTATTTAAATCACTTAAAGAAACCTGTTCCATAGAGGCACATCGATGTCTTTCAGATAAACATACATTAAGAGGCAACTCACCTAGACGGCGCTCAATCACTCGCTCGCTAACTTCACTAGGATAGCTCGTAACGCCGATTACGATCCGCTCTTTTTTGGGGTACTCAATCGCATCTTGCGACCAGTCCAAGAATGTAATTTTCACATTATCATTAATTGATTTAAGGCCTTGAATGATTGGAATTGCAAATATTTCACTTAGCATGGATGGCATATGAAATTCAAAATTCAAACTTTTATTATTTAGGCCGAATGATTGAACTAAAAATTCAGAATCTTCAAGCTGCTCAAGGGAATCTTTGACTCTACTGACAATCTGTGATGCCAATAGTGTAGGTTCATATACTTTGTTATTGGCAATAAACAGTTCATTACCGAATATTTCCCGACACTCGGCCAGATAACGCTGAAATGTAGCTCTACTTATTGATAAATAAAAAGTGACCTTAGCTTGTGTCCGCTTTTCATATAAAACGACGAGAAATCTATACAGATTCAAATCAAAGTTCTTTTTCATACAACCCTCTTGATGTTAGTGGAAATTTATAATGAATCAGTCTAATGCTGATGTTTTTATATTTATAACAACTATCTACAGATTTATCGCTTTCATTTGGCATTATCCGAGACAGCTGATTTTATAGTTCTTATGACTATATCTTTGAACCACTTATGCGCATTGCTTGTTTTGGTTCTGCGATGCTCGTTCAAATAAAAGTTAATTTTAAGCGATTCAACACTATCTATTTTAAATAAAGGTACAAGTTCCTTAGACCTATGCCTTGAGATTGCTAAGATATGCGATGCTATAAGTAGTTTATTTGTACCATTCATCGCATCGATCAGAGTGCTTAGTTGATTGCTTTTGAATGTTATATTTCTTTTATGACCTGAATATTTCAAATACTCGTCAATCAAAATATGATGCTGGGGAATTGAGTTAACGTCTAAGTTAAGATCAACAAACTGGTACATCATACACTGTTCTAATGTGACATTATTTGATTTTACTAAAGGATGTAATCTATGACCATAAATTACCGGATAAGTAGTAGTAAGTAGAGTCGACTCATAATCTTTACTTTCACAGAATTGATCGATATGAATTGAAAAATCAACCAAACCATCTTTCAGCTGCGTTTTAGGATTAAGGGTTGGCGGATATTCAATAACCCCACAGTTTGGTGCCAGTCTTGATAACTCCCTGATTATTGGAGCCGTGAAAATACGGCTCAATAACGGCGGCGTAGAGATTTTAAAAGTATGCTCACAATCCTGGGGTTCAAAATCGAAGTTAGTTATCAGCTTGCTGGTTGAAAACAAAATTTGATCTATTTGTGCTTGGAGCTGTAACGCTTTCTCCGTCGGTTGCAAACCATTCGATTCACGTAAAAAAAGCGGGTCACCAAATAAATCACGCAACCTGCGCAGTGTTCGGCTCATTGCGGGTTGTGAGAGATAAAGTACTTCTGCGGCCCGTGTTACATTTCGCTCCTTGAGTAGCACGCTAAGAGATACCAGTAGGTTCAGGTCAACCCTCGACAATTCTTGCTCAACTGTTTTCATAAATCCATACCAGCTACACGACCACATAAAAGTATATCATCTCCTTATGGCCGTTAGTTTAAAGACAGCCAATCAATTAAGTCCATATGAAACAGACAATTATATAAATGTCTGCGAAGAACATGTACTAATGCTTAAGATGAGTTGTCAATATCCATTGTTTTGACGCTCATTACAGATAGCTGAGCCGACAAGGTATTTTTATTATAACCACCAGACAATAATCGTTAATTTACATTCAACTCTAACAAGCCTTGTTCTTAGAATGTGTAACCCATACCAATAAAGTGAACACTACCAGTAAATTTACCTGATAGAGGTGCGATGTACTTGCTTTGATCGATATCAATATCACCTAGATCAGTATATTGGTAATAAATATCGAAAGACTGATCATCCCATGTTCTAGATACCCCTATTGAATATCGATGTTGTTCGCCAACAGGTAGTTCAGGGGTTTGAAGTGCTGGATTGTCTAAAGGAGAGGTTTCATAAGAGTAACCCAGCTTTAGCGCCCATTTATTACCCACATCATATTCACCACCGAGCCCTAAGTGCCAGACATCATCCCATTGACGATCAATAACATATATAGGATCAACCCGCTGAAACTCCATTGGAATAATAGTGTTTTCCATACTACTCCATTGGTGCCACTGTATAGTGCCCATCAGAGTCAGTTTATCACTTCCTTTAAAACTGATACTGGCATCTATCGTATTGGGCATAATGAGCCCGGTGGAGTACTTACCTTGGTATTGGTCAGAAACAGTGGTATCCGATTCAAAATGATGCTCTAGTTTGGATCGATAAGATAGCCCCAAGCGTGTTGATTCTGAAGCTTCATAGACAAGCCCCAAATTATACCCAAAGGCCCAATCCGATGCGCTATCCAGCTCGACTCCCCGGGTATTGGCCTGTAAAAAAGCATAATTGAACTGCAAGCCGGCAGCCACCGAGACTTTCGGATTGACTTTATAACTGATTGATGGATTGATTTGATAAGTCAGCAGTGCCACATCGCTGACTTGGGCAGCACCCTGCCAGTCAGTGCCATAATCAATTGTTGCACCGCCCAATGATCCCAATGCCAGGCCTAGATAGAGGTCCTCATTTATCTGCTGGGTATGAAAAAAGCCTGCAATAGGTAGGGTGCTATTTGAAGAACCGTCTTCACCCAGGCCTTTGTACTGAATATCTAGATTCAGCACACTCCCGGTAAGGGTTGTGAGATCATCATTCATGTGGGGCATTACCGCAGGATTAGCCCATATAGCCGCTGCTGAGCCCGTATAGACGCCATCTCCCGCTCCTCCTGTCCCTAGGTTGGCATAGGTTGCTTCTGGCAAAAAAAAACCACTTGCCTCTGCATAAGAACAGCCAACAACAAGTGATAAACCTATTATAATGGAATGGTCGCCCCTCTCTCAGCCGTCTACTATGGCGGTAACTGCGGGAAAGGAGAACGAGCATGACGATGACAACTGTCGGTATCGACTTAGCGAAAAACGTATTCCAGCTTCATGGGGTT
>NZ_PYME01000054.1:0-6226 GCF_003025515.1 Photobacterium gaetbulicola
CGTGTAGTATCTGAATATCACGCATCTTGTTTTCTTCTTTTTGTTTTTGTGGTGAATTCATTAGATCAGAAGGCAAGGTGCGTGTCTACTTATTGAGCAATAAGGAATTTTTGTGGGGATTCCTGAGCCGTGGGCCATAACAGCATGCTGAGAAGCGAATTAAATAAACGTTATCCAGAATATAATCTCGACTCTGAATAATCATTTTAAAAGGTCAGTGTCAATTCGGAGCTGGCCTTAAGTCATACCAATCAATTAGCTCATTTATTATTATCGGCTTTGCCTCTGAGCAGGCCCCGTCCTTATAGATTAATTTTATTTTTACTCGTAGAAACAATTAATTACAATATACATAAGTAATTGTTCATCAATGTGTATGAGTGAAGCTTGCAAAATTGAATCACTATCTTTTATTACAAAGTCCAACACATAATTTATATCTTTAATTTGTCAATATAAGTTTCGCCAATTAAAATCTAACGTAACTTTGATAAGGAGTTTTACTAACAAAAGATATGGCCTACTTGTTTGTTTTTTTTCGCTATCTTGCTTTACTCGCAAGTTTATTTTCCTTTATCGGCTGCTCGTCTACTCCAACAGCCGAGAAAGTTCCGAGCTATACCATCCCGTTCAACTCACAAACTCAGCTGGCCAGCCAATCACTTCCCTATATCAAGAAACACCCAGAGCTAACAGGCTTCTACCCGCTCGGTGACGGCCAAGAAGCTTTCTTAGCTCGCCTCGCTCTTATCTATGGTGCAGAGCAAAGTATTGATTTACAGTACTATATCTACCGCAGCGATAGCACAAGTTCGTTGATGACATATGCACTTTACCAAGCGGCTGAACGCGGTGTACGAGTTCGGATATTACTTGATGACATGCAGTCGCGAGATGATAAAACCATGGCTCGGTTAGCCAGCCACCCAAATATTAAGATCCGCCTTTTCAACCCTTTCGAGAATCGCTCCGCTCGTGTATTTGGTTTTATCAGTGATTTTGATCGTCTCAACCGGCGCATGCACAACAAAGCCCTGATTGCTGATAATGCTTTTGTTATTACTGGTGGACGAAATATCGGTGATGAATACTTCGCCGCCAACACCGCTGTGGATTTTGGTGATTTCGATATATTGATGCTCGGAGAGGCAGTGACCAATATTGCCGTACAATTTGATACTTACTGGAACAGCAAACCTTCGACGCCTATTGAATCCTTGGTTCGACAAGGTCCAAAGCCCACCCCCGCTGAAATTGAACAATGGGAGAGCGATCTCAAGCGTGACTTCAAGCACTCGCAATATATTCAATCTATGGCACAACTTCCCCTTAGCAACCATATAAAAAATGAAACGCTTGAATTTTATTGGGGCAAGGCCGAAGTACACTACGATCTTCCATCGAAGATATATTCGCCCGAAGACACCGATCTTATGCTCCACCAGCTTAGTGCGATCCTTGCTCAAACAGAACACGAGTTGCTTCTGGTGTCCCCTTACTTTGTCCCAACCGTTCAGGGGACAAATGCTCTGACCCAGGCAGCCAAGGACGGTATTGATGTCACGATTATTACGAACTCATTGGCATCAAACGATGTCTTTGCCGTTCATGGTTGGTACGCCAAATACCGGGAATCCTTGCTTGCTGGTGGAGTAAAGCTGTACGAGGTAAAAGTCGATCCCAGTTTAAAAAAGAAGCGCTCATGGATGGGTAGCTCGCGCACCAGTTTGCACGCAAAAACCTTTATCATTGATCGAAAAGACTTATTTGTCGGTTCCTTTAATTTCGACCCTCGCTCGGCTTTCTTAAATACTGAGATGGGAGTCCTCATAGAATCAGAAGAGTTTGGAGAGTTGGTTTACCAGGGAGTGGATCGCAACCTGAAAAAGAATACTTATCGACTTGCTCTGGATAAAGATGGAAATTTGGAATGGCATAATGATTTAAGCGGGATCATTATACACAGTGAGCCCGATGCCAGTCTTTGGCTCAGATTTTCAGCTTGGCTTGCAGGATTACTACCGATAGAAAATCAACTTTAGCCCCCTAGCCAAAAATTGACAAAAGCCCCATCAACACAACATTGATGGGGCTTTTTACAACAAAGAAATTATAACTATGCGTCCAATTTACCAATTGCTGTCGCCATCGCGCCCTTACCGACGCCTTCATAAGCTATCACATCAATGGCTGAGCCCGCTTCCACTGACAAGCTAACCTGCTCAGCGATATACTGCGCCAGTAACTCAACCGTGGTATCAGTACCAATCATCTCAACATCATTTTTCGCGATTGCCAGCTCAAACTCACCCTGTGGTGCTGTGTAGCGAAATGCATGATGGCTTTGCTCATTCACCTTAGCAGCGAACGGGCTCAGGTTAAGTTCAGCAAGCGTACACTCATCTTCTGTGCTTCCTAGGTAAATATCCTGCCAGCGCTCAGCCCACTCTTGCTCCAGCGACAAATTACGCTGCCCGTTAATAAGTAATTCAACCGGAGAACGGTGGCCATGAGCGATACGCTGACAGTTTCCGTCGTGCTTTTTCAGCCCATGGCTATAGTGATAGTACGGCCCCTCTATTTGCTCATGACGAAGGGTTAACTCCAAGCCCTGGACATTGTCCGGCAGCTTACCTTCCAGCACCTTGTAGATATGGCGTGTAACAGATTCGATGGTAACTTCGCTGTCATCAATGAAGCAGTATGCTTGTTCAGGACAGTGCAAATGAAGGCTTTTGTCTCCACGCAACAAATCAACGGTGGCATAGCCTGGTTGGGTTGCGGCAGTGCGAATTGCAGCACTTTGGCTCGGGACAATCAATCGGTGATCAACATATTCATCAACGATCTGTTTAATTTGTTTTTTTACCCGGCTGAAATCAAGCACCATGCTCATTTCATTCAATTCGCCCGACATCACCACATCGAGGATCCAACTCTCCCCTACCATACCTCGCTGCTGGCAAAGGTAAGAGGCATCAATAACGGTGAGATCTCTAACAAATAGCTTCAAACTGAAGTCCTTACTGATTCTGGTTGCGGCAAGGCATTATACGCAGCTAAATTCCTGAGTAAACCGCTCAGGCTAATCGAAAAACCACTAAAAGCGATAGGTGGCGCCAAGATAGGCAGATGTTACCCCTTTCAGCTGCGTCTCGACCGTTACCGGCTTGCCATCACTCTCTGCTTGCCATGAACTGCGTTCAGACGGCAGAACCGTGTGGCGCAAGCCCACCTCGAAGCCCAGGTTATCGATCACCTGCCAGCCCAAACCAGCTTGGAAGCCAAAGACAACGCCACTTTCATCGTATTTACCTGCAAAATCCGAATCGGTCTCTGCGAAAGCATAACCAATATGGAGGCCGACAAAGGGTTTTACTGTTCCCTGCGGGCGAAAAATATGATCAGCACTGATCAGGTGTAGGCCGACATTGGTATCATACGCATCTGCACCATTGAACTGCGTCGTTGCCGTATGATATTCAAAGCTGTAGTACACACGCCCACGCTGATCTGGCATATACACCCCGAAGTCCAATGCCCCGAAGGCACCGAAGTCGCCATCATCAGCATCGATACTGCCAGAAGTCACTGAAGCGGTATCGTCATTCCCGAGCAAATTGCCACCGCCACGAAGACCAGCGAAATACTGAAAACCCGGAGCCTGGGAAGCTTCAGCAACTTTTTGTCCAGTAGCACTTTCATCACACCATGCGTGCATCGAAATCAGCGACAGCAAAACCCCAGATGCAATTACATTCCTTTTCATTTTCACCATACCTGTAGCGAAATTTATCATTCTCAATAGGGTCTGCTTACCTTTCCCCAAAACTATCAGCATCTTAATGGAAACACCCAGGCAATACTAGGCAGCTATCTTATTTCAGCTCGGTTCTACTACTCTCGCAACCAACTGATCGCCTCTAGCGAATCTTCGAAATAACGAACTTCACCACTAACAAACCAACTACCCACTTTGCTCATGACTTCTTGCCAATGCTGATTGCCATAGATAGCAACTTTGTTGAATTTACGGCCAAACCTTAAACCTAGTTTCAAATCATCCCATGCGGCATGAAGATCCCATCCTTCAAAATCTGTCCCGTCTACGTACACATTGACGGTTGGATTGTCGACTCCCTCCAACGCCTCTTCAATCAATGGCGTAATCTTCTGGTAATCTTCTGGTAATCTTCGTGGGTCAAGGTGCCAACTGCCTTCAACTCCATAAAGATCATTTCGTCTAAGTGCTCGACCTCAAGGTGGATACCATGGACATAGCTCATGTCTGTTCCTCTTTGAATCCGGCTACCTCAATAGTTTATACCCAAGAGGCCTGACTAGCAGGGTGAAGCCACCAGCTTACATCTACGTATACTTAACTCAGTGATCTCGCTATTATTTACCCAAAGCCCAGCGTTTACCTTTTCAACATGGCACTTATCACCGAGCAAGACAGATTCAACCCCGATAGGATTAACAGCCAAGTCGTTGGCATTGCGGCCAATATTGGCCGCCACGACTCAGGAATGCATTGCCATCAGAAGGCCCAATTGCTTTACGCCCCCTCCGGCTCTATGAGCATTACGCTGGAAAATCACCAATGTATCTTGCCGCCTACGCGGGCTGCCTGGATTCCAGCGGGGATCAACCACTGTGCAGTCATGACGAACGTCGTCGCCTATCGCTCGCTATATTTCGATACCAGGCAAAAAGTCAATTATCCAGACCAGATCAGGATCATCGGCGTAAATCCATTGCTTCGAGAACTTATTGAGAGGATGGCCTTTTGGTCATGGCAAATGCCATTCAATGAACAAGAAGCTGTTGTTAATTTGTTTTGGCAGGAGCTCGCGTCATCCCCGGATGAAACCCTGCTGCTACCCTTACCATCCGATCCTAGGCTGGCAGCTTGGCTAGATAAACTCAAACAAGAAGGGCATAACCCTGCTCCGCTCAATGAGGCCGCGCTATCAATTGGGGCCAGTGAGAAGACCATTTCGCGTATTTTCACCCGGGAAACAGGTATGCCCTATCAGGCATGGCGCCAGCAATGGCGCCTGATGAAAGCCATTGAACTGCTCTCCGACAATAAACCGGTGTCTGCTGTGGCTTTTGACTTAGGATTTTCTAGCGATAGCGCCTTCATTAGCTTTTTCCGCAAGCAAACAGGGACTACGCCAACTTCTTATATCAAAAAAACAACTTATTGAAGAGCCAGCACTTCAATTGATACTAATTGAGATGGCGATAATGAAGGTTCACTAAAAAAAACACTTAACTCCTCATATCGAATCTCTATTTCGCCAGCAAATGGTTTCAACAACTCATACAGCTCATCGAGAGGTTGGTCAGCAATACTAAGTGATAATGTAACCTCAACCCTAACTATTTGAGAGGTATCATAACCAGCGTGCGAAAGTTGCCCTTGATGCTGGCAATTTCTCTTTTCGCCTGTCGAATAAGGCACTTATTGTCTCTTGAAAAGTCAGAAGTATGAGATTGAAAGCTGGAGCGAAAAAAATCCACTTCACCGCTTTTAGCAAACAAACATGCCAATGGTAATTTTATGAAAGGTAAAATATTTTTATCTATTACTTTTATAATTTCCACGTCCCCTCCCTAAGCAATATCCTTAGGCATCACTAAATTAAAGCGTAGTTTAAAAACGTGATATGGAGACAAAAAAACACAATTCGCCAATCAACACCAGCGCCTTACCTGTTGGCAGTAATGCTCAAACTGTTCGCCAAACATAGCTTGCAGAATGGCTTCTTCCGGCGCAATTTGAAAGTTATTCATATAAAACACAAACATTACAATCATGACCAGTGGGCTGAGTGCCGAGAAATAGACAAAAGCAGCGCACAGGAAGCTCAACAGACCAAGATACATTGGATTACGGGAGTAACGATAGATTCCTGTTGTTACTAGCTTGGAGGTTTTATTGGGAAAGCGCGGATCGATGCTTGTCCTCGCCTTGGCAAAGCTCCACACTGCCGAGAGTCCCAGTGACCTGCTCCCCGCTTTCTAATCCAGCCATAACTTAGTAATGTTCATCTTATAAGAAGGAAGGTGAATATGAAGAAGCGATTCAATGAACAGCAGATCATTGCCATTCTCAAGGAAGCGGAGGCGGGTTTGCCCGTCAAAGAATTATGCCGCAAGCACAATATTTCTGATGCCACATTCTACCTCTGGCGTAAAAAGTACGCGGGCATGGATG
>NZ_PYME01000055.1:0-6015 GCF_003025515.1 Photobacterium gaetbulicola
GGGGATGTGGGGGCCACCGAGGGGCTTGCGCCAGGTGGATTGGCCGACACGGCCAACATGCCGAGCCTGATACCAATGATGCAGTAACGTTGTAACGCCGAGGCTAACCGCACGGCAGCACGCTTTCTGTGTTGCGGTGTGCCGACTTACCCGGGCGGTGGTGCAGCCACGGGACGACAAACAACTCGCCGGCTTGCCCGGCGGCCTTACAGCCTGCTTTCCAAGGCTGCGCGCCAATTTACACATAATGCTTTTATGCCTGAATTTGCCCAGCCGCCGCCAGCTTGCCTGGCGCTAGCGGCGTAACAAGTTCGCATAAATTTCATTATGTTACAGTTGGCGCAATACCCCCATGCATGGGGGATGGGGGTTGGTAGCAAAGCTCTTAAGCGCCCTGCGATGGAGGCGGACGGAGGTTTGATTGGCCATGACGTTTGCCGGGCAGGCTATCGAAGCTCTGCTTTGATACGCCTAGCCTGAACGGCGCTTTTTCGTGATGGCCAAGCAAAGCGGAGGAAGCCGGAATGCTGTCGCAGGGCGGCATTACTCTGAATAAAAGCCGCCTATAAACGCCAAAAATGTATTACATGTGTAATACATTGTAAATGATAAGAACATGAAAAAAATAGCAAATGTGAAATATCCTTATAATAAACAACCTATATCTCAATGACTTCTGCTACCATGCACTCACTTATTAACTCAATTGTATAAGGAAGTAGGCCATGACCACGGCGATCTTTATTGAGGATGCAGTACTGCCCCAACTCTTTACGTCAGCCATTGAAGCATATGAAATCGAACATAAGGCAACGCATCGCTCACGGGCCAAAGACAGAATAGAAACCTTCGGCCTTTTATGGGGACATATCATCCCAGAGAAAGGCGACAAGCCTGCACGTTGTGTAATTACCACTGCGACCATTGAAACCTCAGCCGTACGCGATTATGAGTCGGTAGACCCTAACTTTGAATCCATACAAAAGAAAAAGGCATTCTTCGAGCGTTACTGGCCTAACCTGGAGCTGATCGGAACATTTCATTCCCACCCTTATGATTCACTCGATGAAGTTAATAGTGAAATAGGGTGGCGGGCATCAGAAGAAGATGAAGAATTTTTTCCTTATATACATGAAGTGATCGCACCAGAACAAGATGAGATGGTGCATCTGATCCTGACTATCACCGAACTACAGCGCAACGGTTGGGCGTTCCCAAGCCGGTTGGCAAACAATGAAGAAAGTAAAGGCTTTGTACTGTCAGCAGAAAGACGTAAGCTCTGGCTGCGCGCCTATGCTTCATCGCATGCCGAAGATAACGGTGAAGCTTACTACTATCACCATGATGACGTGCACCTACAAGCGCCTTCACTAGAATGCCGATTCTTTGAGAACTAATATAATGCGGCAACAAACCCGTTGCCGCTTTCTATGAAAGCAATCAGTAAAGTACTACAAATGTAATACATTAAAACTCTAAATGCTTTGATTTAAAAACTTCTATTCTATGGTGCTCTAGATAAAACTTCTGTTCATCCGTAAACGAACCAACATTCATTGGGTAAGAAACTGCCCAAGATTTTAGGACATCGATAACGGGAGGTTCAGCAACTAACAGCTCACCATCATCAGCAAAAGAAATCCAGCCGCGATCAAATAGACGGTCGATATGCGGTGAAAGCAAGAAACCATTGTAGCCATCAAGCTTTTCGGTATTTGATGAATCGCACCAAGGTTTACTGTGGCTAGCAACTAAAAAGCGTTTATCCGCTAACCCTGTAACGCGACAACGAGACTCTATCTGCTCCAAATTTCGACGATACTTACCTTGCCCTCGTCGAGACTTAACGAGTTGTTCTTTTTCAGTTTGAGTCAAAGATGTATCTTGCTCAAGTTGCTGCAAAGCAGCACTCTCTTTTTTCTCTACCTTCTCATCAATGCCGATAACAACATGTGCTTCTGTTTTGTCTTGTCCTGCGAGCATGAAAAGAACTTGAGCTAACTCAGCAGAAACACTAGCCAAATAACAGCCTTGGTTACCATTACCGTTTTTTTGAATAGGAGAGTACTTTGCTGGTAATAGAGGCTCAATTTTATCGATATGGTCTTTGGCACGAAAGGGCTTGTCTAACATGGTCCATTTCACTTTGACTAACCATCCTTCATCGTCCCAATAGTCACCCTTATTACCAAACTCGCTCGGTTTTGCTGAAGAGCAACATGCCTCTACAACTTCACCTATCGCTTTCACCTCAGCATATGCAAAAGAGAAGACAGTATCGCCTACCGCAGTACGAGGCATATTGTCGTAGCTATGGTTTTTGGCCCCGTTAGTATTCTTTTTCGGCGACCAAATATAGCCACCGCGGATCTCCTCAGCATGAGTTTGTTTATGGTTAACCCACCAATACATTCCTGGCCTCGATATTTTGAAATAGATGATGACCGATCCTCACACATGAAAAAGGGGGGAGCAACCCATTGAACAGTAAAGGTGTAATTCGCTATGTCCATAAAGGTGTACCTTTGTGGACACATGGTCGAAAACATCACAGGAATGTTCACTTAGTCTTTTAATTATTTAATGCACATGTACAATAAAAAAATACATCTTAATGTACAAAAATAAGGGTAAATGGATGCATATCGGCTATGCGCGCGTCAGTTCGACGGATCAGACACTGGACACCCAGGTCGAGCAGCTCACCCACCTCGGGTGCGAGAAGCTCTTTTGCGAGCAGGCCAGCGGCAGGGACTCCGAACGTACCGAGCTGAAGGCGCTGATCGAGTATGCCCGCGAGGGTGACACAATCCATGTGATGAAGGTCGACCGCCTCGCCCGCAACACCATCGACGCACTGCAAATCGCCGACACTCTTGCCGCCAAAGGTGCAGGCCTCGTATTCCACGACCTCGGCAATGTCGACATCAACAGCGATGTCGGCCGAGTGATCTACACCACGATTTCGGCCTTTGCCGAGATGGAGCGCAAGCGCATCCTGCAGCGCTGCAACGAGGGAAGGGAGCGAGCAAGGGCGGAAGGGAAACACCTCGGCCGCTTCCCCGACGCCGAGCTGCACGGCAAGATACTCCGGCTCTCCGAGCAGGGGATGAACAAGCATGCCATCAGCAAGCAGCTTGGCTGCAGCAGGACAACAGTTTACAAAGTATTGGATATGGATAATTTTGTCTGGAATGATTTCGGAATACTGTCCGACGTAAGCAAGTCAGACACTATGGTGTTTGTCTGCAACAGCCGGGGCGAACAGCGGAAAATGAGTATCACCAAGTACAAAGACAGTGCCTTCGAGGTTTTTGAAAAAGCTCAGTCACTAAAGGGCAAACCGGTGCAGCTCCGTACCAGCCAGAACACGGCGGGGTGGAGCACCAATGAATGGTTCAGCGGGATTGAGCTGTCATGAGTGAATTAGAAGGGCTACTGGCCGGCACCGTAGGGTTGGTTTGCTTATTGTGGGCCTACCACGCACACAAGAAAAATAGTGAAATAGCAGCACTGAAAAAGCAGCTGGATATCATTTCTGTACCTCCCAAAGAAAAAAAAACGGAGGCAGAACCTCCGGCTCCAAAGCATCCTCGTAGAGCACAGTCACCGGCTGTCCGCCAGTTGCTGGAAAGGACGCTGGAAAAAGACAAGCCAAATCCACAGCCGAAATCCCGTATCCCTAGCCCTTGGGAGATAGATATACCTGAACAGTCGGGAGCATCCAAACCAAAAAAGCCGCACTATGATCCGAATGTCTGGAAGGAGGTTGGTGGCAAGCTGGTACTGAAAGATAAGTCTGATGAAGCTAGCCGCAGACGGGAAGCGTCAGTGAAATCAGCACAGGCCACAATCCCCAGAAGACCTGTTTGCCTGCCTCCCAGTTCGCTAGTTGTCCATAGTGATACAAGGGACTAGTTGCATTCATAACATTGAACAATACAGATAAAAACGCTCCTTATAGGGACGTTTTTATTTCATATGGTTCGACTCGAAAAGACTCTGTAAATCACCCTCAAACCGTCACAAACTTTCAAATGCTATCAGGCACAAATCACTTTATCATCTATGTAAAATGCCGCCTACGAGCTTCTGAGGAGCTAGAAAAGGCAAAATCAGGGGTGACATGGAGTACTTAACATAATAGGCACTTAGCGTACCGAATTTTAATGTGACGATATAAAAGTGGGATTAAAAGAATTTCGTTAGAGTTGAGCTGCCTATCGGCATTGGAGCTACTATCGATCGACGTACCAATTTACGAACAAGATCAGTTTTCCAGTGTTACTGAGGTTGGTACTAGAGTAGCCTTTTAGGCGTGCTAAAGTCCACGGTTCTACACGTACTTATCCGGTTTTTGGGATATGGGATTAAGTATACAAATGTGGTTGTTATATTAAAGCGCGCTAACCCATTATAAAATAAGGGTTAAAGCATTAAAATAAGGCTAAGGCGACATAGTGCATTCGCAATACTCATCTTAGAATCTGTGTAAATTTATGTGCCCATATCCCAATATTCTTGTCGGGTACAGCCTGTATATAGGGGATTCAGCAGCTGAATTGTCAGGTTCTTGTTGTCTATGTAAGTACTCAGTCTTTACTTTCAATATTTCTTAACGTCAATGGCTCAAGACGTCATGATCTCTTGAGGCTATCTCTGAAATTAGACTTAAATAGAACCAAATCTTATCGAGCTACGCCAAGAAAAATTAAGCATCACTAATATGCCAAGAAAAACTGAGCATCCCCAAATCTTATCGAGCTATGCCAAGAAAAATTGAGTTCGACCAAATTTAATAGATTCACACAGTAATGCTCTATTTTTACCTGCGATCTATTTTGAGAAAAAAAACAACTTTTACAGGGTTTATTTTTTTTATTTATTGATTTTATAATGGTATTTGTTTTTTCTTGCGATCCATATTTCAGCCGTAGATAGGTTTAGCTGTTGTTTGAGGTACTGAGTTAAGATCAAGATCGGGTTTGCTTCTATGGTTTGATCTCTGATCATTCAAAAATAATCTACATGCCTGTTTTGTAAGTTAAAAAAAGCCGTGCAAAACTGTTTTTTTGGCTGATTGTGTTTATCGACGTTCTGTTAAAGAACATAGCCACCATTAAGCGGAAAGTGTCCCTGGTCCCTGGACACTATCTGTTTCCCGACCTAGAGATAGAAAATTGGATAAAGCTGTTTCTTTAAAAAACAATGACTTTGTCACGTGGTAAGTTTTTATGTTTATGATTTTATTGAAACTAACAGTTTTACTCGTGAGCTAGGAGTCAGCCGTACAAATGTAGACGTTCTGAGTTAAAAACATGATCGGGTTTGTTCTTAACGACGACTGGATAGTGAACCATTCCAAAATTTGAAATTAGGTTGCCCTATAGATATTAACTGCAGACGGTTTCACACGTGAAACTTTTTGGTCTTAGACCATGCTTTGACCGTTACATGATCACGTCCGTTCGTCGCTGATTCAACATAACAGCCACTTAGCGCACCGCGCTGTTTAGGCTTAGCTAATAAGGTAGCCCCATAGGAGGGGGGAGCTGAACACCTAACTTAGGTAAAACTTGTTTTGCTAACCAGCTATCCCTCCGGAGACAATGATTTCATAGATTGCGGGAGGAAATGTTATGACTTACTTGATTGATCTTTTTGAGTGTATTAGTGAGATGCCAGATGAGCGTTTTTACCCATGCTTGTTAGTTATGGGGATGCTCGGAATGGCGTATATATTGACCAAATCAGACACGAACAAGTACAAGCCCCGCTTTACCCTCTCGTACATATTTAATTAAACAAGGAGGTATCTATGTCTGCATTAGATCCGGAACTAATTTATGCTATTGCTGCTTTGGTTTGCGCATTGGCAAAATTAGTTCATTGTAGTGGCATAGTTAATTTGGCCACCTGATAAGAGGTGATATCATCGCCTCAGAAGTTAACAGGTGACGCAATGACAAAACGCAGTAGAAGAACATTTAGCCCCGAGTTTAAACTTGAAGCCGC
>NZ_PYME01000056.1:0-5469 GCF_003025515.1 Photobacterium gaetbulicola
CGCACCAATATTTGACCGACCGGGCCACCGAAGTAGGACAAAAGACACTAGATATGGAGCGTCAGGCCATCCAGTCCATGATGCAAAATGTCACAGGGAAACTCGGCCAGACGGAAAAACTGGACGTCATCAAGTCCGAACAACAGCAGATCCTCACCTCACGGTCTTACACCCCAGAACAAGCGAGAATGGTTGCCAATGCCCAAACCGAGCGTAACGCCCTCGCCACAGAAATCGCCTACGCAGCAGGACTCCGGGCCCACGAACTACACACCATCCAAAGAATCGAAGACCGCCGCCCCGATATCAGAGAAAGCCATGATGCAAAATTCGCACATCGTGACGGTGTCCGTTACACCGTAGACGGTAAAGGCGGCCTTGTAAGGGAAGTGCTACTCCCCAAAGATCTTTCCGACAGACTCGAAGCCCGTAGGCTCGAACAGCCACAGCAGATCACCGACCGAGGCGTAAATTACACCTCCCACTACGACATAAACGGGGGAAATCGTTGGTCCAGTTCATTCACGACCGCTTCAAATAGAGCATTAAACTGGAGTGCCGGCGCACACGGCCTCCGCCATAGCTATGCCCAGGAACGGATGAATGAACTACAACGCTCCCTCCCATACGAACAGGCACTAAAAGTCGTGTCTCTCGAAATGGGCCACATCCGAGCTGAAATCACGGAGGTTTACCTACGATGAAATGGATTTTACTGGTCGCTGTCATTCTAGGCATTGGCTGGACAGCAAACTGGAGTTACCACCAACTCGATCAGGCCGTGTTAATCACCGATTATGCTAAAGCTGATGCCGTTCCCAGACAGTGGGCACTCGTCGATTTTAGCCAGGAAAGCCCCGAGATTTATCAATATACGGCGGCTAATGGATATTGGCCTATATTCAAAGGACTGTGGCCCATATGGGCATTATTCACATTAATTGTCCTCGCCCTCATCCCACTCACCACCTACCTATACCAAGGCTTCCACAACCAACAAATCATGGCGGCTCAGAAAGCCCAAACGGATGCGGAAGAACAGGCAAGCAAAGCCGAATCAGAGGCGTTCGCCTACGAACAGAGAGCCAAAGCCTGGGCCGAAGAAAGAGTCAACGCTGCCTACCAGGAACAATTATCCCGTGTTCGTAAAGAACTCGAACAAGAGTGGGACAGTTACCATCAACTAAAAAACCAAATCGTACAACGAGAAAGCCTGATCCAAAACAGGGAAGCCATTGCCCGAAAAGCCCAAGAAGACGCAAAAAATCAAATCTCAGAAATCCAAAAGCAATACGCACTGAAACTAACTCATTTTGAAACAGAAACTGCTGAGCTAAGAAAAGCCAGGGACAATGCCCAAGCAGGGTATCAACGATTGAAGATGAAAAAGTCGCCCAAACAAAAACAGCCCTAAAAAGAGCTGTTATCTGATAAGGCTTGTTGTTTCGCGATCACTCTTTTGAAATCTTGAGATACTTGGAGTAACACTACGATTCGGAAAATATTGTACGCTAAGAGCTTAATCAATTGATTTACATAAGACTGTCTAGCTGAGGTATACCCTAGTTAGATGTCAGAGGATATGCTGTATTGTCGTCAGAATGGGGTTCGAATATGGTTTATCTGACAGTATCGATCATTATCGTCGAGTGACCCCAGAGCGAAGGAAGACAGCGCTCCGCGCCCAACAAGATGTTTGGTTTTTTTCATGGAAAGCAAAGCGGCCCGAGGCCGCGGGAAAGGCCGTCGCAGGGCTCCCCGAATCAGCCCTTTCGGCTACGCCGAACCCCTACCTCGAAACCCAAAAAATTTGGTTGAAGTATCGGGTTCATTTCACGCTTTCCTCTGGGTTGTTTCTCCCTTTCGGGCTGCCCTACGCTCTCCCTTCAGCGTCCTGAGTTCATTTGCAGAATCTCAGAACGTCCACCTCAGTGGGAGACACCAAACCGTATTATCATTTGGCCTTACTCGATGCCTAGCAGCTGGAGCATCGTGACCTATTACGTCATTTCGGGTCTGGTTCGTTCGCTGGCTACCTTAGGTATCCCTTGGTCGGTAGCGGGATGTCTTCGCCTATCCAAAACATCTTGATTCCAAATAGGCCGCGGGAATACTTGAAGTGCTATCTTGATATGGTCTATCATGATGGGACTTACCGAGCCGCGAAACTCTTGTAAGTATTCCGAGAAAACCGACCCTGCAAGGTCGGTTTTTTCACATCTGGGCTGTAAGGTTACGACCAATACAAAATGATCTCAATGATCATTTGCTGATCATTCATACATTTCATTTAAGCCTCAACGGCTTCAGCCTCTTTAGAATCAATCTTTATGGTATCTTCATTGATAGAGAAAATAATCTGGCCAGGTGAGAACTGAATGTCCTCATCAATGGAGAAGGCATTAGCTTTTCTCGTATATTTAGGGGCAATTAATGGCATTGGTTCGTAATGAGTAAAACGAACCTGACCTCTTGCGGAGTTCGCTGTTCCAGAAATAGCATATCCCTTAACAGAAAGATCGCTAATCAAAGCCACTCTCCAGAGTTTATTTTCACGGTCATAAGCCACATCAACCCGATCACCAACCTGCATTCTTGCTTCACTCAATGCCTTTTCTGATAAACGAATCGTTATCACTCGAGCATCTCTGTTTTGATAATATGCCTGGGTAATACTGATGATCGATTTAGTCGTTGAACCACCTCTTGACGAGCCAGATCGCGCAGCCTTTGCTATTTCGTGTAGCGATTCAAATGCCATGTATTTCCCCTAATTGGCGCAACAAATGAGAGTGCAATCTTGCGCGTGTGCAACTACCTTGTCAACAATCGCGCGCACATCAGCCCGATCATCCATCAATCATCTTCGCGTAATTCTAGCTTCACCCCGCGCCCCGACATCCCTAAGACGTTGAAATATAGAAACAAAAAAACAACACCTGTACATTTACTTTGCATTAGGGCGCATAGAAAAACGCACAAAACCAACAAAATAGGGAAAAAACGTTCGTTTTTCGAATCAATCCAAGCCTGAAATAGACCCAACCAAAAAACATTCATGAACAAACCAAATGCAAAAGCCAACAAAGCAACAGAAAAGCATGGAATACATTGGAGAGCATCAACAAAGAAATATTGTCCTCTTGGTTCGGGAAATGCCTGTTACGTTAAATCGGCACCGAACGGGCGTGATCGTGTAAATCGCTCTCTGAGACGCAGACACAAAAAAAGGCCGCCAACGGCGACCTAAATAATTTGCAGGCTCAATAAAAACAGCCCAAATGTTATGGTACGTCTTGCAACAAGACCCCAGCATAATGACAGAGTTCTCAATTAATGTTCAACATGAAAACCGTGGTGCGTGAAGTGCCTATTATGGTAAATAGCCCAGTTAGCCCCTGATTTTGGCCTTTCTAGCCCCTCAGAAGCCCGTAGCAGCGATTTCAGACAATTGATCAATGCGATACACCACTAAAGCGGCCTGAAAGTTTGTGACGGTTTGAGGGCGATTTACAGGGTATTTTTAGGCGGGTTCATTTCAAACAAAAAACGGGGCCAAAGCCCCGTTTTCGCAGTTAAGCATGCTTAAATCCAAGATCTAGCTTAAAGCCACATGCTTTGGCGTAACTTACTAGCGTTCTTAAACTAGGATTCGATTTACCAGATTCTAGACGAGATACATTAGGCGCCTTTGTCCCCATTCGTAAGGCCACCTCATCTTGAGTTAAGCCAGATTTCTCTCTCATCGAAATTAAGGTACTAATGAGCTCAAACTCAGGTGCTAATTCTTCGTATGCCTGTTTAACTTCAGGTTTACTCAGTGCCTTGGCCTTCAATGTAGATAAACTCATAATTTCACCTCTTTCATTCGCTCTTTCGCAAGATCAATTTCTCTCTTTGGCGTCTTTTGTGATTTTTTTACAAAAGCTCGAAGCACATGAATATTCTGACCTTTCAAGTAACAAAACAGCCCTCGCCCAATTCCCTCTTTAGCTTTGGCTCTTATTTCAAACAAACCGTCACCCATTGGTTCAGTATGTGGTGGTCCTAAATTCGCACCATGCTCTTCCATCAACTCCAATAACCGAATCATTCGAGCTTGAATTTTAGGGGGCATCGACAAAATTTCGTCCTCAACCCCCTCATAAAAATCAACTTTCCAAGCCATTTCGCCATCTTTTCAACTTATCATATATGATAAGTTTACTCTTAATAATTGGATAATCCAATAAACACTCGTCGGCTTGGACTTGGCGAACCGGCTCCGCCGTTCAGTTCGCCAGGTTCAAGCTGACCGACAAGCGAAGCGCGTCAGATTTTCACATGTGAAAATTTGGGGGCCTACCGCCCCCATCCCCCTGTCAAATTCACTCAACGAGACACGCTCACTCTCCCCGCCGGAGGCGTTGGAGAGTCGAGTTCTCGAGCCTCATTTCGCAAATTTCTCGGTCACACGTGCCCTCGCTAGGTTAGATTGTCATCTAACCTAGCGAGGGCACGGATACCAACACCTAAGCCAATTTCACGCATAATAAACAACGCATGGCAATGATGCAGGTTGCATACAGACTTAAAATCGTGCAAAATACAGACAACGATGTGAATCAGTTTTGTTAAATGGTTGCGACTTCCGCAGTTTGTTTCTACCTGTTCAATCTGAAAAAACAGAGGCCAGTCAGTCTCTCCCGAGCATGGTATCAGCCCCGATAATATCGGACCGGAGCTGCTAAATCCGAGGCACTCGCAGGAGTGAAAGACAGATCCCAACTGGTGAAATGGGTGTGAGTCGAGCATCAATCGACACAAAGGAAAGGGAAAACGGTCAGATAATCCCTGTGCCCAATGGCACAGAACTGGCGAATAGGCATTAAGTTGTCGCTGTCCTGATAGTCAGGATTGTATGTTCTTACGAGGGATCCCATGTCTGAATTCGATGTTCACTCTGAACTTTCCAGCCTGAAAGCGCAGACCCGAGCCATCAGAAAACGTGCCTATTCCGCCCGAAAATCCCGCCTCGACAAATACAAATTTGAACTCCTATCACTCCATCAAGCTGGTGCGAATACAGCAGAACTTCAACGCTGGCTAAGAACAAAAAACAGGGTCAAAGTCGCTCATTCAACCGTTCTTAGGTGGTTAGAAAAAAATGGCTAAATTTGCGAAACACGTCGATCCCCAGGCGGTGGCAGAAAGACAGGCTGCCAACATCATGAAGCAAATGCAGGGTAAACATTTATCTAGCGTAGGCACCGTTCGCAACTACGAGGAACGCCTAACGATTGTGGCGAAACATGCGAATGCCGACTTTCAATGCGGCCTGAGAGATCTCACAGTGGCACAGGCGCACCAATATTTGACCGACCGGGCCACCGAAGTAGGACAAAAGACACTAGATATGGAGCGTCAGGCCATCCAGTCCATGATGCAAAATGTCACAGGGAAACTCGGCCAGACGGAAAAACTGGACGT
>NZ_PYME01000057.1:0-5366 GCF_003025515.1 Photobacterium gaetbulicola
CAGCGGAATCCTTTAGGGACAGCGGCATACATGCCGAACTAAGTCCGGATGTATGACTGCAATCTTAACCAGTTTGATTTTTTAGAGCGTGGGTACTTGGCAAACCGGGGCGACCATGTATGTTAAAACCATTGCCGCCAGTATGAAGCGTCAGGATTTAATACCGAAAGCCGCACGCAAGTTTAAGTGTACAACGGACAGCAAGCATAAAATGCCTGTCGCTTCGAACCTGCTGGCTCAGGACTTTAACGCAACGGCTCCGAATCAAAAGTGGGCGGGTGACATCACGTACGTTGCCACAAGTGAAGGTTGACTGTATTTGGCTGTCATCATTGACCTTTACTCACGACAGGTAATCGGCTGGTCTATGGATACAAGGATGACGGCTACTCTGGTCTGTGATGCGCTATCGATGGCTTTGTTCCGTCGCGGTTTCCCTGAACACGTTATCGTTCATAGTGATCGAGGTAGCCAGTATTGCTCAAAAGACTATCGAGAACTCATAATCACTTATAATCTCAAGCAAAGTATGAGTAGAAAAGGAAATTGCTGGGACAATGCCTGTGTCGAGAGCTTCTTCCATTCCATGAAAGTTGAAGCGATCCAATATGAGCCGATTATGACGAGAGATGCGATGCGCCAAACGATCTTTGAGTACATTGAGGTTGATTATAATCAGACGAGAAGGCACAGTGCTCTTGGATACCTAAGCCCAGTTAACTTTGAAAAGCAAAATGTCGCTTAATGAAGTGTCCAGTCTAGCTGGAGCAGATCAATCACACCAAAACCGTTACTTTCAACTAAGGCCTCTATTTCGCTTGGCGAAGCAAAATAACCAGTTCTGAAAAAAGCATCTACCTCAGATGTAGTAACCAGTCCAGTTTCATTCAGTTCACTGAGAACCTCTGGTGTTACTAGAGACGATGACATTTTAGCGAGCAAACCAGCAACAAAGAATCGGCTAATATACGCTATAGCAACGGTACCACCATCTTTAAGGATTCGATGAGCTTCTCTTAGGACGGCTTCACGCTCACCTTGGCTTTGTATGTGATAAAGAGGCCCAAGGATTAGAACAACATCCTGAGATCTATCTGAAATAAAAGGTACTTTAGTTGCATTCGCTTCATGGATATGAACATTTAGACCTTTTATCTCTACATTTTGTTTTAATTGTGAGACTAATTCTGGGACGAGTTCAACTGCCGTTACCTCTACTCCTTCTTGGGCATAAAACAACGAATAACGACCTGTTGCAGCACCTAGCTCTGTCAACTTTTGGCACTGTTGAGTATACTCAGCAAGCTGATTAATTGTTGTGTCAAACTCAATTCTTGTGATGTTTTGACAAGTAAGTCGCTGTTCCTCATCAAAGTTAGCATAATAATCTAAATACTCTTCTTGCACTGATACCTCCTAGTGCTGTTAACTGTGTATTAGGCAGAACGCTCGTTTTCACGCATCTACCAAACTAGTTCTTTTCGTACACTATAGTCATAAAAAACATTTTTTTTCAATGCGTTAAATACCACGAATATTCAGGTAAGCATTCAATGAATTCGGACAAAGTAAGCATACTATTGAATGGCTTCAGGCGTTTTTAGCGAAGGCCATTACTAACCTGACATGAGAGAAAGGGCTCTTCTCCGCTTGCATGCATCTAACCCTCAAAAGCCCATGCAACTGAACCGTCACTTGGCTATTACGCCTTCTCCATTTTACTTTCGATTTGAAAGCTAAAGCTCAGGGAAAAGCAAGTCTGAAAACTCGTTTAGTTGGTCGGCAGAAAAGGAGTGTATCTGATCGAGTGCTTGCCTGAGGAACATAAAAAAATCTGAGCGTAGTAACACACTCGGGTTTTTCCAGCCTCTATGGATCGTTTAATTAATCATTTTAAGCTTAACTGATCGGCATTAGGGATACACCGGCATTATTTATCTTTTTGCGCCATGAGTTTAAAAAGAAAAATTACCAGCACGTATATGTGGTAAGTTAAATAATGATGAAATGATACAGGTGACTAATATGACAATTCAGAGCAATGAGATTATAAGTGCATTAGAATTATGGGGGGAGTCTTTCACCAGAAGCAGCGTTGGGGAAATTTCTGCCCTTTATTCAGATAAGGCTATTCTTCTTGGCACTTTATCGCCAATTTATCGTGATACACCAGAGCTTGTCTATGAATATTTTGAGTCAGCTTTTTCAAGTACAACAGAGCGTAAGGTTCATTATCAAGATTTTAATGTTGAAGTGTCAGGAGATATGGCTTCCGCAAGTGGGCTATATCATTTTGAGTGGGTATCAAAGCAACGATTGGTTGTGATTGCGGCACGCTTTACGTTTGTGTTTAAAAAAGTAGATGATGAATTGAAGATTATTCATCACCATTCGTCTAAATTGCCCGTGTGATTGGCATTTAAGTGAGCTTACGGTAAGGTGGCTTGATTTAGAGGTATGGGCAGTTCCAGCAGGAGCCGGAACCTATTAATTAATCAGATATGAGGTTAGTAGTTCCAGGGGAGTAACCGTTCGAGGGCAGCCCTGACTTCGCTTTGTAGCCGCTGCAATGTATTAAAGTAATCCAGCACTTTGATGCCTGCTTTTCGGCTGAAGTCGCTATGATTGACATCACCACATCAGCGATGCCCGCTCCTGCCTGCGTCTTGTGGAACATGACATTTTTACGTGTACGGTTTCGCGCAACCAGTTTAAGCGACTGCTCCGTCCGCTTATTGTCCAACTGTGCGCCTTCAATACGGAAGAACGCCGTCAGCCCTTCATAGTGCTTATGAAGCAACTAACCGCTTTACCAAGACCGCTGTTTTCTTCCACGTTACCATTTACCAGCTCAGCCTCACTCCAGTCACTGATTTGTTTCATCACCGTGACTGGGGTGTTTTTCATGCCAGGCTAGCCTCTGTTCTGCGTTTTAGAGCTGTGGCCAATTTTAGTTGAACACTTCACTCTCTCGTTTAACAGATAAGATATTGTTGAAATAGCGACTGTATCTTAGGAAAATTACCAACTGGACGGTGGTAGCTTTCCGCAGAAAAAACAGTATTCGTAAGCAGAATGATGCCTTGGGCGTCATTTTTTGATCCTTATTATGCATCTCATTTTTCAGCCCCCTATTATGCTATAGTCATATTTTCTTGCATGGCGCCAAATGGTAATTATTGTTTTTGTCACAATATAAAATATATCTCGGTAACAAGGTACCCCTTAACACGAGGAAATCGTAATGAAAAAGTTGATCATTAATGCGAACGTATTTAACGGTGTTGACGACAAGTTAATCGAAAACGTTTCAGTTCTAATTGAAGATAACTTAATCACCAAAATTGGTGTAATTGACGCGTCTGAAGTAGATGTGGTTATCGATGCAAAAGGCGGCACAGTAATGCCAGGTCTGATGGATGCTCACGTTCACATTACGCTTTCAGCTTCATTCAACGAACTCGATACGATGACTCGTGAAGAAGTGGCTATTCGTTCTGCACGTATCTCTGATGACATGCTAATGCGTGGTTTCACTACCGTGCGCGATGTAGGTGGTAACTCTCAAGGTCTAAAAGCAAGCATCGACAAAGGTTATGCAAATGGCCCTCGTATCCTGCCCTCAATGGCTGCCCTATCTCAAACTTGTGGGCACTCTGACTATCGCCAAAACCAAGCGCAAGAGCGCCTTAGAGATGGTCATGAAGACTCGCCAATGATGAAATTAGGCGCAATGCAAGTTGCAGATGGTCGTTCAGAAGTTCTAAGAGCAGTACGTGAGCAATTGTTCATGGGCGCTTCTCAAATCAAGATCATGGCTGGTGGCGGTGCATCATCAACATTTGACCCTCTGGACACGCTTCAATACACGCTAGACGAGATGAAAGCTGCCGTTGAAGCCGCAAGTGACTACGGCACTTACGTAGCAGCACACATCCATACCGCACCTGCTATGCGCCGCGCAGCAGAGGCAGGCGTTATGTCGTTTGAACATGCAACCATCATGGAAGACGATATTGCACAAACCATCAAAGAGAAAGGTATCTGGGTTATCCCTTCTTACTTCACATCATCTTTAATTGCAGAACGTAAGATCCCATTGCCTAACGAAGAAACTTATCGCAAGACTGAACGTGTTGGTAAAGCAATGTTTAAGTCTGCAGAACTCATTAAGAAGTACGACATTCAAAACCTTGCGTTCGGTACAGACTGTATCGGTGATACTCGCGTTCACGACACTCAATTGAACGAACTGACAGCGATTGAAAATACATTCGATACAATTACTGCACTTCGCATGGCTACATCGAACTGTGGTCGTCTTTTTGAAATGTCTACTTACCAGCACCCTTACCAAGAAGGTAAGCTGGGCCAAATCGTTGAAGGTGCTTACGCAGATTTGCTAATCATCGATGGTAACCCACTTGAAGGTGTAGAATCTGTTGTAAACACTGAAACCCAAAAAGTAATCATGAAAGACGGTAAAGTTTACAAAAATACGCTGTAAGCAAAACTGACTTTATAGGGATTAACCGCCACACTGATACTACACACATTGTATTGGTAAGGCGGTTAATACTACTCCAGGAAGTAGCTTTCTTCAAAGACATCGCGGAACATTTGATCGTATATGATTTTCCATAGCTGCACTGGGTGAGTATTCCTAAGTATTGCGCCCCTTGATTCCGGGACTATCCGGCCATTTTTCACCTAACGCCGGAATCCTTACTTTTTCTCTTTTAAACCAGAAGCCTGGTTGGCCAAAGCAATAGAGCGAATAGACTTGAGAAAGCTTGTATTACTTTGGCAAACAAAATAGTCAGAACAGCATGGGCTATACTGCGTTTTCAGACCGAGTATAAGCCTGCTGCTCTGGCTTAATGGTCACAAAGTGCGTATTCCGGAGCAATCCAGCCACCGATTCCGGGATTGTCCGGACACCCATTCCGTTTTAATCCGGACACCATTTCCGGGATAAACCAGTCCATTTTTCCACTAACTCCGGAATCACTGTCCGGTTACTCCGGAATATCCCTCTTTTCTCTTTTAAATCAATCACTCACTATTCTTGTTATGCATCTTAACGTAGCAAGGAAGTGATAATGCCGAAAAAGAGAACATCTATGACAAACATCAAAGAGGTATTACGCCTTAAATATGAGTGCAATCTGTCGACCAGAAAGATCGCTTCCTGCTCGAAGGTTAGCCGCTCAACCGTCTCAGAAATACTGATACGCTTGTGAGCTTACGAGAAGGTAGCGTGCAGGGGAGGTCCCGGCCACAGCCAGAACCTGTTTTGATTAGATATCGGACTGGTAATTCCAGGGTAAGAACTGTTCCGGATTGGCCATAACCTCGCTTTGCCG
>NZ_PYME01000058.1:0-4816 GCF_003025515.1 Photobacterium gaetbulicola
TATTCGTAACGGCGAAGCTGCAGGCGAATATATCTGCAAGTTTGCTGATGACAGCAAATTGAAGGAAACGAAATCAGGTGATGCCGTAACGTGGGATGCGGCGGACGAAATGACAAAAAGCCAGGCTAAAAAGGGCCGTCATGGGAATATCACGCCGTTTGATATGCTTCGAGTGATTCAGGATCCTGAAACCTCAGAACAGCTTCGGAATTTCTATCGAGCTCGTTTTGAAGAGTATGCCAAGGCATTCAAGGGCCGTCGCCAGCTGGTCTGGTCGCGTGGCCTCCGTGACGCGCTGGGATTGGGCGTTGAATTGACTGATGAGCAACTTGTTCAGGAGATGAAAGAAGAGTCTTCTGTCATTGTCCTGGTTGACCGTGAAGAGATGGCTGTGCTCAATAAAAATGAGCTTCGTGCTACGGCGCTGGCCGTGGCCGAAAATGGCGGAGCGGATGCCGTGGCTCGGATGCTTTATCCGCTGATTAATGCCAAGGGGATGTCGTTTGATGACTATCGGGATTTTGTATCCCGTCGAGCGCACCGTCCGGAACTAGGGGTTAACTCTGCGGTATGTCCTGACTGTGGTCATGTTCATACCTATGTCGGAGATTCTACGCTTTGTCCGTCTTGTTCTACCCGTATTACTCGAATCATGCCTCAGGATGTTGTAGATAGCGTCGAGCTTTTCCCGGGGGTGCGTCATGCCTAAGAAAAAGTCAGCAACTAAAAACAAATTGGCGCCTAACTATGCTGGGCCAGCGTGGATAAAAGCGGCCAGGGAAAAATACGGTTTAACCAAGGCCCAGGCGGCTGAAATGTGTGATGTGACCACGGCGACCTGGAACCGTTGGGAAACGGGTAAATTCCCCATGAATCCGTGTATTTTTCATTATTGGCTGTCAGTGTTGGAGAAGCGGATTATCCCACGTTCCGGCAAGCATGGGAGAAGTTGGGACGGTTGGTTTTTTGAGAAAGGCGATCTGATTTCACCACTTGAGCAAAAATTCTGTCCATCAAAAATTGAAGGATTAAATGAACAAGTGCAAAGCCAGAAAAGTGTCATTCAACACGCTCAAAAAGTCCGACACCAAGCAAGGAACGGTCTGAACGGTGCGGGGGACAAGTGGCAAGACTGGAAATTTGAGGCGGGATTTTTGGTTAGTCCCGATGGTCGAAAAATTGGGCCGGATGATCTCTATCGTGTGCTGGCCGGACTCGATGCGATGAACAGGGCTGAAAACAAAAGTCCGACACAGAACCATGATCATGAGGCGGTGGTTTTAAAACTGGCTTAATACGAAGAAATCTAAATTCCTTCGTGTATAGAATGATTCTCAACAAAAGGTCGCGATAATAGAAATTATCGTGACCTATTTTTTTGATAGTTATTCCTAACAGTGACTACCTGTAATTCTTCACTGTTAGGAATGATTCTCAACTTTCTAAAATCATTATTTTAAAAGATTAGGAATTGCTGATTTATTAAAATGGTGGTTTTAAAGGATTGGGCTTTTGATGCCCGAAGGGCATGCGAGGCACCGCAGCTGACAGAGCGCAGCGACAGAGGCGAGGATAAGCGGAACGTCTTGCGATCACCAGGCGGTGGTTCGCGTGTTAAAAACGGTAAAGCGAATGCAAAAATCCCCCGCGTCCTGCCAGGCCAAAATGCGGTTAAACAAAAAGCGTGCTCAGGTGTTTGGATGTTCGGAGTGTTTGACGCGTTAAACCCTTATGGCATCTGGCTTACAGCGTGTTTTTTAACGTGTTAGACCGATGTCGACACGTGTTTGTTTTTCGGTTTAACCGGTTAAACATTATGTTTGAAAAAGGTCTGTTGTTAGACTTGGGATAGTAGTTTTATTTGTGGTGATTTATGGCTGATGATTTAAGTAAAGATGTTGGCTCATTCATTCGCTTGAAGCGAGAAGGTTTGTCTTTCTCTCAAGTTGATTGTTCTGTGAAGGCCGATATTGCTCGTTCAACTATGAGGGATTTGGAGCAAGGAAAGAGGCTGCCAAATGGGCGAGAACTGATTAGTCTTTCTTCCGTTCTTCGAGTTACGCCGAATGAGATTCTTTCTGCGGGAAATAAAAATGTCGATTTTAAAAATGACCGGCTACAACAAACTTCTTCTGAAATAGTTTGTCATTTGGCGCAGACGCTTTTTTCATTTAGCCGCTTGAAGCGCTCGAACAAAGAGCTGATGAAAGAAATTCTTTTTGTGATGGCATGTGGGGATTTAACTCAAAAAGATCGGGCTGATTTCTTAGAGCATTACAATAATATGCCTGAGTATATTGATGACTTTTCGGTCGCGGTCTCTGTGTTGGATGAGTTGATGACTTCAGCTATAAACCCAGAAACTGGGAAGCCGTTCCTGGATACATCATTGATGAAAGATGCTAAGGCAAGCCTTGAGAATTTTTATAGTGGTTCAGGTACAGGGAAAGATCTTTTGGGGATGTTGTTCGGTGGAGGCGGCAAGTTGATGTTGATGCCTGCATTTGTCGAGTTTGTGAAAAGTCAGCAAGAATCCCAGGTGGATTAAATGGAAAAGGAGGCAATCAGCCTCCTTTTTTTTATTCGCATATCCTTCGCACTATTTCCCGTTCTGGGAGATTTAGCTTTTCGGCCAGCTGTGAAAGTAGTTCGCTGATCTCTTCATTTTTTTTGAATGTGCTTACCAATCTATTTTGAGTCGTTTCTGTCATTTTTTTCCCTATTGCACTAGCCACAAACATTGTTTAACATGGTGATTGTAAACCTACCAATGGGAGATTTACATACAATTTTTTAAATTTTGGTAGTTCCACATACAAAAAAGGTGTTTTTTATGATTACAAGTAAGCAAGTAAAGGTGGCTCGTCAGAGTCTTGGTCTAACTCAGTCCGTTGTTTCTGGCGAAACTGGAATTTCTCGCAGTTATTTATCTCAATTCGAAAACGGCCAGTTGGCATTAGATAAATCAGCGATTGAGAAGATCAAAATGTTCTTCGAGCAGAAAGGCTTTGATTTTGGCGGATCAAATAGTCAGGCAGAGAAGGCAGAAAAAGTCGAAAAGGCGGCATCTGAGCTAGAAGGCCGATTGGTTGAAAAAATGGGTAAGGGAGCGGAAACCGTGCCGGTTGACGTGGAAGACCTTTCGGAGCTGGTTGGCCTGTTGGGTGATTATGTTACTTTGACGGCTTCACCGGCTGTAGAGGATGAGGTGACTTTTGATCTTATGCCCGTGTCGCCTGAAATTTTTGGCCAAGAAGGCATCCAGTCTTTGATTGATACGGTTGAACTGGGTGAAGCGGCTATTCGTGAAAATTTCCGAGCTGATTGTGATGGTAAAACTGAGTCTGGCTTTTGGTCTGGTACTCGTTCAGAACGCGCTGGAAAATTGATTTCAGCCATGGCCGTGCAATACATCCGTATGATGGCTCTTAAGACAGGTAAGCTTTTAGTCCCTCTGGATTCGCTAAATTCTCTGGGAGTATTTAGTGGTGAGTTCGGGAAGGATGCCAAGGCTGTGGCCGAACGTTTGCAGTACAACTTAAGTGGTGAAAAGCCAGAACTCGACAACCAATTTAAAAATGTTGTTGAGGCGGCGTAGTGTTCTCTATACGATTGAACACTGACACTTTTCTGCCTGGGGACGAGTTTTCTCCAGGCATGAAAAAACCCAGCGTTGGCGCGCTGGGTTGTTTCGAGTTTTTTATTTACCTTGCAGCTAGTTTTGACCGGCTGACTGCAAAGCAAAAAAGGTGTTTTTTACAAATGACCATTTCCCCGATTTCCCAAAGCAAGCCAAAGGGGGGCCAGTTGCATGTGTAATCTTAGCAATGCCGCCCCTCAGCCGCAAGGCTTTACTTCCCAAGCGAATCCTTCGCTGCTTTTCCGTGTTCATTCTGGTTCGCCTGAGGGCCAAGAATCGCTAATTTCCGAGTGGTCGGAATGGACGAGCGAAGCGAGCTTGGTATTAGACACCAAATCGCAGGCCAAAACCGCCGAGGTTTTGAGCCAAGAAACTGGTGAAATTCAAACACTTAGAATCAAAAAAAGCGGTAAAAAAAGCCATAGAAAAACGGGGGTAGAATCCCGTGATGAAAGATACCGTTTACAGTCAGTCAGCCGTGATGTTTTGGGGTACGATTGGCGCGTTTCAAAATGTTGTCGTTGCATGTATCACATGAACCTGGAAGGGGGAAAAAATCTTCCAAAAGGTTATGCGGCGATCATGAAAGGCGAGCAAGGAGGTGCTTTTTTCGGCGGCTTGGTTCAGTGTGGCTCTGTTTGGACGTGTCCGGTCTGTGGGGCAAAGATTGCCGAACGCCGAGCGGGAGAAATGCGAGAGGCCATGATGGAAGCGGGAAAACGTGGCCTGAATGTTTCCCTTCTGACTTTGACCGTTAAGCATGGCTCTAAAGATCAAATTGATCAGTTATTGCCTAAGTTGGCAAAGGCGCAAACATCTTTCTGGGGCCGGCGCTTCGTTAAGGATACTTTTGAGGCATTTGGTCTTTTAGGCCGCGTTCGGGCTCTTGAGGTTACACATGGTGTTGCGGGATGGCATCCCCATATTCATATCTTGCTGTTTACAGAAAAAAACTTCCCTAAGGCTGTGGCTCGTGCTCTCGCTGTCCAGTGGCAAAAGTCTTGCGTATCCGCTGGGTTACCTAAACCTACGCTCGATAATGGCTTGGATATTCGTAACGGCGAAGCTGCAGGCGAATATATCTGCAAGTTTGCTGATGACAGCAAATTGAAGGAAACGAAATCAGGTGATGCCGTAACGTGGGATGCGGCGGACGAAATGACAAAAAGCCAGGCT
>NZ_PYME01000059.1:0-2681 GCF_003025515.1 Photobacterium gaetbulicola
GTTTGCTTCCTTCAGATCCCACCTCACGGTGGACACCCTTGCATAGGCTAACGGTTCTCGCTCGACTGAGCCCGTAGAGGACTTTCACCTCCTAGAACAACGCCATGCTCGGCGCACCATAAAGAAGGCTAGCCTTTCGGCTAGCCTTATTTTTATCTTCGCTCACCGCCAACACCACTTTCGGTCGGCGGTAACTAAACTGCCGATTTACAGGTCGTCGGTATGCTCGGACAAGTACGCGGCTACACCCTGTGGTGACGCATCCATCCCCTCTTTGCCTTTCTCCCACTGGGCCGGGCACACTTCACCGTGCTCTTCGTGGAACTGCAGCGCGTCAACCATACGCAGCATTTCATCGATGTTACGGCCTAACGGCAGATCATTGACAACCTGGTGGCGGACCACGCCTTCTCGGTCAATCAGGAAAGAGCCACGGAAAGCGACACCCGCTTCAGGATGCTCAACATCGTAGGCCTGGCAGATCTCATGCTTGGTATCCGCAATCAGCGGGTACTGGACAGGGCCGATACCGCCATCTTCAACTGCGGTGTTACGCCATGCATTGTGGGAGAACTGGGAGTCGATAGAAACCCCGATCACTTCAACCCCCTTGTCCTGGAAGTCAGCAAAACGCTTGTCAAAGGCGATCAATTCCGATGGGCAGACGAACGTGAAATCAAGCGGATAAAAGAACAGCACCGCAGGCTTGCCTGCAATATGGCTGTGTAGGTTGAAGGCATCAACGATTTCACCGTTACCAAGTACTGCCGCAGCAGTAAAATCCGGGGCCGGGCGGCCAACTAGAACACTCATAACAAACTCCATGTTGTTGGCTTGGCTGTTTTTTGTTCAACAACCGAAACCAAAGTAAGATCATGCAGTAATATCTATGTACTACTGCCGAATATTCATACCATAATGGCGAAACCAGTATAGACAGGGTAAAGTGACAAGGCTTAGACACGCAGCACAATAAAGAAAATTCCTTCACGACATGAATTTTTATTCTACATGTTGTAAATTAATTTCCTTTGAGCAAAACAGCCAAAACAAATAAGAAACATTGCACATAGTGTGCAAACTTCGAGCAAATCACGACATAACACAATGGACGGATCTTAAGTTTATGAACCCAGTAGTAATTTCGGTATGCGTTATGCTTTTGCTCGCATTATTGCGAGTAAACGTTGTTGTCGCGCTTACCTTCAGTGCCATTCTTGGTGGCCTGATTGGCGGGATGCCACTTTCGGAAACCATCTCAGCTTTCGAAGGCGGTTTGGGTGGCGGTGCCACCACGGCATTGAGCTATGCCATGCTAGGTACGTTTGCCGTAGCGATTTCTCGCTCTGGCATTACCGACGTTCTGGCCCAAAAAGTTATCAAGCGTATCAGTGGCCATGACAATGCTGCCGCTGCCACGGGCGTAAAGTATTCTGTTTTAATCATTCTTGTGCTTCTAGCCATTTCTTCTCAGAATGCGATCCCGGTTCACATTGCGTTTATCCCAATTGTGATCCCGCCCCTACTCCATGTTTTCGCCAAGTTGAAAATTGACCGCCGCTTGATTGCCTGTGTGCTGACATTCGGCCTGGTCACACCATACATGGTACTGCCAGTTGGCTTCGGTGGTATTTTCCTCAACAACATCCTGTTGAAGAACCTGCATGACAACGGCCTTGATGTCTCTGCCGGCCAAGTACCTTTTGCCATGCTGCTGCCTGCTCTGGGGATGATTTTCGGTCTGCTGGTGGCAACATTCTTTACCTACCGCAAACCACGCGAATACTCTGAAGAGCAGATCCTGGCAGCGGAGCCTGAGCACAAAGAGATCAACATGCAGCATGTCTACATTGCTGTTGGTGCGATTATCGCTGCTCTGGGGGCTCAGCTATACAGCGGCTCGATGATCGTTGGTGGCTTGATTGGCTTCATGGTGTTTACCTTCGGTGGGGTGATCAAGTGGAAGGAAACCCATGACGTGTTCACCAAAGGTGTCCACATGATGGCGATGATCGGCTTTATCATGATTGCTGCTGCAGGCTTCGCCTCGGTAATGAAAGCCACTGGTGGCGTTGAAACACTGGTTAGCTCGCTGGCTGAAATTATTGGCGACAACAAGCCGCTTGCTGCGCTGCTGATGTTGGTAGTTGGCCTGTTGGTAACGATGGGGATCGGCTCTTCGTTCTCGACCATTCCTATCCTGGCGACGATTTACGTACCACTATGCCTAACCTTCGGGTTCTCCCCGCTGGCAACCGTAGCCCTTGTAGGTACGGCAGCAGCGCTGGGGGATGCAGGTTCGCCGGCTTCTGACTCTACGCTGGGTCCAACAGCAGGCTTGAATGCAGACGGACAGCACGAGCACGTCTGGGACTCCGTCGTACCGACGTTTATCCACTACAACCTTCCACTGATTGCCTTCGGCTGGGTTGCATCAATGGTTCTGTAAGGTCGCCTCGCTAGGCCTCCAAGCCTTACTCCCCTATCGGCCAGCCGGCTATCCGGCTGGCCTTTTTATTGTCTGATATTTTGACTAAATTAAATCGCTGTACAGATAATCGAGTAGGAGGAGGCCTCACGGCCTCCGTCCTCTCACACCACCGTACAAGCGTGGGTCGCATACGGCGGTTCCGAATATATTTTCAGTGACTCATACCCATCTCTCAATGAGTACATGCCCA